>JBBRYD010000097.1:0-14753 GCA_038238065.1 Propionibacteriales bacterium
GCAGTCCAGCAGCCCCGAAAGCCCCTCGTTTTGGGACCACGGTCCGAAAACGCAGTCCAGCAGCCCCGAAAGCCCCTCGTTTTGGGACCACGGTCCGAAAACGCAGGCTGGGGAGCCGATCAGCTCAGGACACCTCGGTGGTCAAGCGCATCGGCCCGTAGACCAGGCGGTCCTCCTCGTAGAGCGTGACCGCACCCACGCCGACCTCGAGCAGGTCGGGGTAGAACTCCCCGATCCAGCTCTCCGCCTCGCCCTGGGTCGGGAACGTCTTCTCCAGACCCACGTCCTCGCTCGGCGGCTGGTCGGCGACCCAGTGCCACGCCATCAGGTCAGCCGGGACGTCGGAGACATCGAGTCGACGGGGCCGTGCTCGACGGCGTCACCGAGCGCGTCGTCGATGGCGGTCAAGGTCTCCGCCGACAGGCGGTGCCCGGCCGCGGCCGCGTTGGCCTTGACCTGCTCGGCCCGCGAGCCACCGGTGATGGCCGAGGCGACGTTGTCGTTGCTCAGCACCCAGGCCACGGCCAGCTGGGCCATGGTCAGACCCTCGGCTTCGGCGAGCGGGGCCAGCAGCTGCACCTTCGTCAACGTCTCGTCGGTCAGCAGGCCCTTGATGAAGTTGGCTCCGCCGCCCGCCTCGTCAGTCGCCCGGGATCCCTCCGGTACGGGCTGACCCGGCTTGTACTTACCGGTCAGGACGCCCTGCTCGATGGGTGAGAAGACCACCTGGGAGATGCCGAGCTCACGGCTGGTGGGCACGATCTCGGCCTCGATCACGCGATAGAGCGCGTTGTACTTCGGCTGGTTGGCGATCAGCTGCACCTTCAGCTCGGTGGCCAGGGCGTGACCGGCGCGCAGCTGCTCGGGCGTCCACTCGCTCACGCCGATGTAGAGCGCCTTGCCGGCGCGAACGACGTCGGCGAAGGCCTGAATCGTCTCTTCCAGCGGGGTCTCGTAGTCGTAGCGGTGCGCCTGGTAGAGGTCGACGTAGTCGGTGCCCAGCCGGGTCAGCGACCCGTTGATCGACTCCATGATGTGCTTGCGGGACAGCCCGGTGTCGTTCGGGCCCATCGGACCGGTGGGGAAGTAGACCTTCGTGAAGATCTCCAGCGACTCACGCCGCTGCCCGGCCAGCGCCTCGCCGAGGATCACCTCGGCCTTGGTGTTGGCGTAGGTGTCGGCGGTGTCGAAGGTGGTGATGCCGGCGTCGAGCGCCGCGTGCACGCACTCGGTGGCCTGGTCGGCTTCCACCTGCGAGCCGTGGGTGACCCAGTTGCCGTAGCTGATCTCGGAGACCTTGAGGCCGCTGTTGCCGAGAAACCTGAACTCCATCTGATGTCCTCTTCGTCGTGGTGCGTGTGGGTGTTGTCGGGCGCTGGTCCGACGGAGTCCGGTCCAGCACCAGGGCTCAGCTCGTGCTGAGCAGGCTCAGAAAGCTTCGTGCCGCTTGATCCGTGGCGGCGGCATCCGGAAGCGACGGATCTGGATGCAGCGGTTCATCCCATACATCAGCAGGCCCCTGGTCGAGGCGCTGGGCAGCCGTTGAGCCAACACTCGCTTGTACCCGCGCCACATCACGATCAGGGCGTCGAAGAGCACAGCCAGGATGAAGAGGTACATCAACGCCGTGCTGATGAGGGTCACCCCGGGGAAACGGGCGCCGAGGAAGCTCAGAGCCAGGATGACCACCAGGCTGGGCAGCAGCAGCTCACCGACGCTGAACCGCGAGTCGATGTAGTCGCGGAGCAAGGTCTTCTCCGGTGTGCTGTCGCGTGCGGTCATCGACCTCACTCGCTGAGCTCGTGCGGTGCGGGCAGCCTCGGTCCTGGCCTCTTTCTTGGTCAGCGTCCGGGTCACGCGCTGCCGACGGGCTGCCTCGGCCTCACGTCGTGACGGGGTGGGATGGCCCTTCCGCACCGGGCCCGCGGGCTGCTCGAGCACCACCGGGCTGGGTTCAGGGTCAGAGGTCTCACTGTCACGACGTCGGAAAAGTGCCACTCAGCGATTCTCTCAGGGGTCCAACCCAAAACGGAAACTCCTCCGCGGCCAGGCTGTCGTGGCTATCCTGGCAGGCATAAGGTGTTAGCCCTGAGCGCCGTACGCGTACCGATATCTGGAAGGACCTGCTGACCCGTCATGAGCGGCATTTTTCAGCGCATGTCATTGATCTTCCGAGCCAAGACCGACAAGGCCTTGGACAAGATGGAAGACCCACGCCAAACCCTTGACTACTCCTACCAGAAACAGCTCGAGCTCCTGCAGAAAGTACGCCGCGGCGTGGCCGACGTGGCCACCAGCCGGAAGCGCATCGAGCTGCAGGCCAACGGCCTGACCACGCAGACCGACAAGCTGACCCAGCAGGCTCAGAAGGCGCTCGAGGTCGGTCGTGAGGACCTGGCCCGCGAAGCTCTCTCCCGGCGTTCCGGTCTGCAGCAGCAGTTGACCGACCTCCAGACCCAGCACGCGCAGCTGCAGGGCGAGGAGGAGAAGCTCGTCCGCGCCAGCCAGCGACTGCAGGCGAAGGTGGACGCCTTCCGCACCAAGAAGGAGACCATCAAAGCCACCTACTCGGCCGCCGAGGCGCAGACCCGGATCGGCGAGGCGTTCTCCGGCATCAGTGAGGAGATGGGCGACGTCGGTCTGGCCGTGCAACGCGCCGAGGACAAGACGGCTCAGATGCAGGCTCGTGCCGGCGCGATCGACGAGCTGCTGGCCAGCGGCGCGCTGGACGACCCCACCGGCACCTCCAAGGACGACATCACCCTCGAGCTCGAGCAGCTGGCGTCGACCTCGGATGTGGAGAACGAACTGGCTCAGATGAAGGCCTCGCTGGGGACCGGACGGGCCGCCGCGACGCCGGCGATCGAGGGTCAGGCAGCCCCGAACGGGCAGACCCCGGCCGCTCCGGCCGGGGGGTACCAGCCGCCGGCGACCTACGAGCCGGATGCTCCCCAGCCCAACCAGGGGGACCTTCGATGATCGTCCGCATCCTCAACGAGGGGCAGTGGCAGGTTGACGACCACCTCGTCGACGAGCTGAACGCCTTGGATGACGCCGTGGAGAAGGCCGTGAAAGCGGGAGATCAAGAGCTCCTCGCGTCCTCGCTGGCGTCACTGCTCGAGAAGGTACGCACCAGCGGTTCCGTGGTGGCGGACGACGAAATCCGCGACTCCGATCTCATCCTCCCCGACGCCGACGCCACCCTGGACGAGGTCCGGGCACTGCTGAACGAGTCCGATCAGGGACTCATCCCCGGCTGACCGGGCCTCGCCCCCGCCGGGGACCGGATCAGTCCTTGGCCGTCTCGCCCGGCAGGTCCAGCATGCGCTGTAGCGCCTCGTGCGCGTAGCGGGACGTCTCCGGGTCGACGTCGATCCGGTTGACGACGTGGCCGGCGACGAGGTTCTCCAGTGCCCAGACGAGGTGCGGCAGGTCGATCCGGTTCATGGTGGCGCAGTAGCAGACGTGCTTCTCCAGGAAGGTGATGCTCTGCTCGGGGTGAGCCCTGGCCAGCCGTTGTACCAGGTTGAGCTCGGTGCCGACGGCCCACGCCGATCCCTCGGGCGCGTTGTCGATGGCTTTGATGATGAACTCGGTCGAGCCGACCAGGTCGGCCTTGAGGACGACCTCGTGCTGGCACTCGGGGTGCACGAGCACCTGGACACCGGGGATGCGGGCCCGGACGTCGTCGACAGATTCCGGGGTGAAGCGACCGTGGACCGAGCAGTGCCCCTTCCACAAGATCATGGTGGCCGCCTGCAGCTCTTCGGCGGTGAGCCCGCCCCCGGGCTGGTGCGGGTCGAAGACGACGCAGTCTCCCAGGGCGAGGCCCAGGTCGAGCACCGCGGTGTTGCGACCCAGGTGCTGGTCGGGCAGGAACAGCACCTTCTCTCCCCGGGCGAAGGCCCAGTCCAGCACCGACTTCGCGTTGGACGAGGTGCAGACCACACCGCCGTGCCTGCCACAGAACGCCTTGATGTCGGCCGAGGAGTTCATGTACGTCACCGGCACCGTGACGTCGGCGACTCCGGCGTCAGCGAGCACGTCCCACGCGTCTTCGACCTGGGCGAGCCGCGCCATGTCGGCCATCGAACACCCCGCGGCCAGGTCGGGCAGGATCACCGTCTGCGCGTCAGAGGTGAGGATATCGGCGGACTCGGCCATGAAGTGCACGCCGCAGAACACGATGAACTCGGCCTGGGGCCGAGCCGCCGCCTCGCGCGCCAGCTTGAACGAGTCCCCGGTCACGTCGGCGAACTGGATCACCTCGTCGCGTTGGTAGTGGTGTCCGAGCACGAAGAGCCGGTCGCCCAGCGCTGCTTTCGCTGCTCGTGCCCGATCGACCAGGGTGGGGTCGGAGGCGGGGGGCAGATCACCGGGGCACTCGACGCCTCGCTCGGACTGCGGATCGGCCTCAGTGCCCAGCACGAACAACGACAGCGGGCTGCGCGTCGACAGTGGGCGCGGCGTGGACGTGGGAGACGGGATCACGCGTTCGATTCTAACCAGCGCCCGGTGACTGACGTCGGTGGTGCGCAGCCGGTGGTTGAGGTACAGAACGTTCTACGCCTTGGGAACTGACCGGTCTTGACGCGGACTGAAAGGATGCGGACATGCGGGTACTCGTGGCCACCGACACGATCGGGTCGTTGTCGTCGGCCCGTGCCGGGGCGTTGATCGCCACCGGGTGGTCGTCCTCGGACGTAACGGTCGTCCCGCTGGGGGAGGCCGGTCGCGGCTTCGTCGAGGCGGCGGCCGACCAGCACGGGGTCGAGCTCGAGTCCGGGGTGCTGGGAGAACGGTTGGTGAGCGTGGCCCGCAGTGCTGGCACGACGCTGGTGGCCGTCGAGTCGGCCACCCCCGGCGAGCAGCCCGGGATCCCGGTCGACGCCACCTCGGCCGACCTCGGGTACGCGGTCCGTTCGGCTCTGGAAGGCCCGGTGCCGACCCGACGACTGGTGGTCGATCTCACCGGGGTCCTGGTGCACGACGGCGGGGCGGGGCTGCTGGCCGTCCTGCAGGCGGACGCAGATCGGCCGTTGGACCGTGGGGTTGCCGGACTGGCCGACCTGGGTCGGTTCGACATCGCGCCCGCGCGGAAGCGGCTCGACGGCGTCGACCTGATCGGGGTGGTGCCCGCGGACCAGATCAGCCAGACTCTGCTGGGCCTACGCGGGATCACCTCCCTGCGGAGCCGTGATGGTGACGTGGACCAGGCGTCGCTGCTCGAGATCGACGCGGCTCTGGGCGGGTACGCCGCGCTGGCCGGTCCGGAACACGCTCAGAGCCCGGGGGCCGGCGCGTGCGGCGGATTGGGTTTTGCCGTGCTCGCCCTCGGCGGTCGGCTCGTCACCGGACCGCAGTACGCCTTCGCCGCCGAGGCGGCCTGCCGCGCGGTTCGTACCGCCGATCTGGTGGTGACCGGGTGCACCGTGTTCGACTTCGCCCGCCGCGGCGGAGGAGTGGTCGCCGAGGCCGCCCGGATCGGGGTAGCGCAACTCTGCCCGTGCATCGCGGTGGCCGCAGAGGTGCTGATCGGCGGTCGGGAGATGCGGACGATGGGGATCGAGTCGGCCTACCCGGTCCGCGAACCGTCGCTGGAGTCCTTGCACGGTGCCGACGTGAGCGAGGCGGAGCTGATGGCTACGGCACGACGGATCGGGCGGTCCTGGCGCTGGTAGAGCCGACGTTTGGCCCCAGCAATGTGCACCTCTAGAATGTGAGCATCGGGAAGTAGCACCATGAGATCTGGAATAGCAGATCGAGCATGGCCGTTGTTCCCGCTAACACGAGCCTTCAGACTGGAGATAAATATGACGGCACTTGACCAGACCACGATCCAGACGCCGGTGGCCGACGGAATCGTCCTCAGCGACGTCGCGGCGGGCAAGGTGAAGTCGCTGCTCGAAGGTGAGGGTCGCGACGATCTCGCGCTGCGCGTCGCCGTTCAGCCCGGCGGTTGCTCAGGGTTGCGCTACCAGTTGTTCTTCGACGAGCGCAACCTCGACGGCGACGTGGTCAAGGACTTCGACGGCGTCAACGTGGTGACCGACCGGATGAGTGCTCCGTACCTGATGGGCGCCACGATCGACTTCGTGGACACCATCGAGAAGCAGGGCTTCACCATCGACAACCCGAACGCGACCGGCTCCTGCGCCTGCGGAGACAGCTTCCACTGAGCCAGGCTCTCCACTGAGTCAGGCTCCACCCTGACCCCGGTCCGTCACCGACCTGGGTCACCGAGACCGAACGCCCTGCCCCCACCGAGTCCGGGGGCAGGGCGTTTTGCCGTCCCCGCTGAGTGGGCACTCATCCTGCGGTCTGGACGGCGTGTCGTGGCGGCGGACGTCCCCCAGGGAATTCCGGTGTCATGAGATGTCGTGAGGCCCCCTGACCGCCCGGACGCTAGGGTCCCTCATGTGGCCGCACCGACGCCGTTTCCCGAGCTGAACGCCGTACTGCACGAGCTGGTGGAGACCGCTCGCGCCATCCTGGCGGAAAACTTCGTGGGAGCGTACCTACAGGGGTCGTTCGCGGTCGGGGATGCTGACGAGCACAGCGACGTGGATTTCGTGGTCGTCACCGAGGACGTGGTTTCCCCCGACCAGGAGGACCGGCTGGCGGTGATGCATGCCGAGTTCCCGGCCCGGGAGGTCAGCTGGGCCCAGCGCCTCGAAGGCTCTTACGCCCCGCGCCACGAGCTCCGCCGGTACGTCTCGCCCGCCCGCCCGTGGCTCTATGTCGACACCGGCAGCCGCGTGTTGGAGCGCTCGCTGCACGACAACGACCGGGTGGTGCGTTGGGTGTTGCGCCACCACGGAGTCACGCTGGCGGGGCCTGCACCCGTCGAGCTGGTGGACGAGGTCGAGCCCGACGACCTCCGGCGGGACGTGTTGGCCACCATGCGCGACTGGGCCGTCACCTTGGTCGAAGATCAGGATGGGATGCACAACGCGTGGCGGCAGCCGTACGTGGTGCTGTCCTACTGCCGGATGCTCCAGACGGTACTCAGTGGTCGGGTGACCTCCAAGCTCGAGGCCGGGCGGTGGGCCTTGACGACGGTGGAAGCTCACTGGCAACCGTTGATCCAACACGCGCTCGACCACCGGGCGGACCCCTGGTTGCGTGTCTACCAACCGGCGGACTCATGGACCGTGCAGCCGACCTGGGCGTTCATCGACGCTGCGGTCAGACGTGCTGCATCAGCTCGCTGAACGAGCCCAACCCGACCGCCGCCCGCCGGAGCCCGTCCCGCCGGGCCGCCGACACGCCGCCAAAACTGCAGGACGAGTGCCTACTCGGCGGAGACGAGCAAACCGGTGGCGTCGACCGACACATCGACGGCCGTACCGTCGGCCAGGCCGTGGGCTGCCGAACCACTGAGCTGGACCAGCACCTCGGCGCCGTCGGCGGTACGGATCCTGGCTCGGGAGATGGCCCCCTGGAAGGACACGACGGTGACGTGCGCGGAGCCAGTCTCATTCCGCGTCAGCCGCAGCTGCTCGGGCCGGATCAGCGCCATCCCCGGGCCGGAGGCGATCGAGCCGTCCAGCGTCGGCACCCGTTGGCCGAACACCGTGACGTGACCGTCCACCACGTCGGTCGACACCCGGTTCATCAGACCCACGAAGTCGGCGACGAACGCGTTCACCGGCTGCGCGTACAGCACCTCCGGAGCGTCGAGCTGCTCGAGCTTGCCCTTGTTCATCACCCCGACCCGGTCGGCCATGGCCAGCGCCTCTTCCTGGTCATGGGTGACGAAGAGCGTCGTGGTGCCGACCTCCAGCTGCACCCGCCGGATCTCGTCCCGGAGCTGAGCCCGGACCTTGGCGTCCAGCGCCGACAGCGGCTCGTCCAACAGCAGCACCGACGGCTCGAAGGCCAGCGCTCGCGCGAGGGCGACACGCTGCTGCTGACCGCCTGAGAGCTGGCTGGCGTAGCGGTCAGCGTGCACCGTGAGGCCCACCAGCTCCAGCATCTCCCGGGCTCGTCGGCGACGTCGGGCGGCGTCGACCCCGCGCAGCTTGAGCCCGAACTCCACGTTGGCCACCGACGTCAGGTGGGGGAACAGCGAGTAGGCCTGGAAGACCATGCCCATGTCACGCTTGTTCGCCGGGACCGGGGTCAGGTCCCGACCGCCGACCACCACCCGGCCGGCGGTGGGCTCGTCCAGCCCGGCGAGGATGCGCAGCGCCGTGGTCTTACCGCAACCCGACGGTCCGAGCAGGGCCACCAGCTCTCCGGGCGCCAGGGTCAGGCTCAGGCCGTCGAGTGCCCACACCGGGCCGTAGCTGCGGCGCAGGTCTTCCAGTCGGACCTCGACGCCGTTGCTGGTCCGGGCCGCCGGGGTCTGAGTGTCCGTGCTCATGGCTGCTCCTTGTCGTGGACGGGCCGGGCGGTCCGGCCACGGCTGACGAACGACAGCGCGACCAGGAGCACGGCGGCGAACAGGATGGCGGCCAGCGACGCGGCCACCGACTCCTGCGCGTTGGCCTTGCTCTGCTGCGCGATGGCCACCTGCAGCGTCGGGAAGTTCAGCAGGGAGGCGAAGGTGTACTCGCCGAGCACCAGCGCGATCGAGATGAACGACGCCGAGATCAGCGCGGTCTTGATGTTGGGCACGACGATGCGGGTGATGACGGTCAGCCAGCCGGCGCCCAGGCTGCGCGCCGCCTCGGCCAGTGTGGTCACGTCGATGGCCGACAGCCCCGCGTCGAGCGCCCGGTAGGCGTAGGGCAGGACCAGGACCACGTACAGAAACGCCAACCAGTACGGGGTGTCGCCAAATATGTAGTTGAGCCACGCGGTCACGTTGGTCAGGCCGACGATGATGACCAGAGGCGGCACGGTCAGCGGCAGCAGACACAGGAACTCGATGGTGCGGGTCATCCGGGGCACGCGCAGCCGGACCCAGATCATGGTCGGCACCAGCAGCACCAGCATGCCCACCACGGTGAGCAACGACAGCACCAGCGAGGCGATGATCGAGCCCCGCAGGATGGGGTCGGTGACCAGCAGAGCCCAAGCCGCCCAGGTCCGGCCGGAACCGGTGAAGATCCGGGTGCTGAAGTCCAGCATCGCCAGCAGCGGGACCCCGAAGAAAGCCCCGGTCACGACGAGGACCAGCACCCGGAACACCCGCAGCCGTGTCCGTCGGCCCCGTTGCTGGTTGCGCCCCGCGGCGCGGGCGGCCGTCGACCCGGCGCCCGTCGTCGCGGTGCCCGCCAGGGGAGAGGTCGTCGCGGTCACCGGAGCCACCGAGCTGCCCGCCCGACCAGGAGGCTGTACCCGGTCATGACCAGAGCAACGATGATGATCATCTCCAGCGCCAGGGCGTAGGCGAAGTTCTGGTGACCCAGGATCACCTCACTGGTCAGGGCGGCTCGGATCCACAGCGGAATGATCGGGCTGCCCTGGCTGACCAGGGCCGCGGCCGTGGCGTAGGCGGCGAAAGCGCTGGCGAAGAGCAGCAGCAACGACCCCAGGAACGCTGGGGCAAGCAGGGGGAGCCCGACGTAGCGCCAGTACTGCCAGGTGGTGGCACCCAGGGTGGACGCTGCCTCCCGCCACTGGATCCGGATGCCGTCCAGGGCGGGGAGGAAGACGATCACCATCAGCGGGATCTGGAAGTAGGAGTAGACCAGGATCAGGCCCTTGAGCCCGAAGAGCCAGGTGCTGCGGGTCAGTCCGGTGCCGAAGTGCGCGTCCAGCCAGACCGACACCACGCCGGAGATACCCAGTGTGGCGATGAAGGCGAAGGCGAGCGTGACCCCACCGAACTGGGCCAGCACGCCGCAGATGCTGGTCACCAGCCGGCGAAGGACCCCGTCGGGGCGTCCGGTCACCACGGCGTACGCCAGGAGGGCGCCGACCACGCCGCCGATCAGGGCGGTGACGGCTGAGAGCAGCACACTGCGGCCCAGCGCCCCGAGGACGGCGCCGTCGGCCAGGTCGGTCACGTTGACCAGACTGAGGCGTCCCTGCTCGGTGAACGCCCCGACCGCCACGGTGAGCGTCGGGATGATCAGGAAGATCAGCAGGTACCCCAGGAACGGCACCAGACCCAGGCCCGGCGTGAGACGGGACCATCGGAAAGCCGGCCGGATCCCCGGCCGGTCGCTCCGTGCGGTCTGGCCATCTGCTGCCAGGGCCTCGGTCATCCGCTCTCCGCCTCTGTCGCCTGCATCTCGGCGATCAGCCCGTGACCTTGGCCCAGTCCTTCTTGAGCAGCGCGGCGGCCTTCGTGTTCTGCTCGGCGCTCAGCAGCACCGGGCTGCCGGAGACCTTGGGCAGCCTGGCGTACGCGGCGGCGTCGAGCGTGCCGGCCTTCTGCATGTCGTCGGCACGGACCGGGCGGGCGCCGCCCCCCAGGTACAGGTTCTGCCCCTCGTCGGAGTACAGGTACTCCTCCCACAGCCGGGCCGCCGCGGGATGCTTGGCTTCCTTGCTGATGGCCTGGTAGTAGTAACCGCCGATCTGGGCGTTCTCCGGGACCACCACCTTCCAGCTGGGCAGCTTCGCCGTCACGGCCGCGTTGGTGTAGTCCCAGTCGATCACCAGCGGGGTCTGGCCGGACTCGATCGTCGCCGAGGTCGGATCGAGCGGCAGGAAGTTGCCGGCCTGCTTCAGCTTGCCGAAGAAGTCGATCCCCGGCTGGATGTCGTCGGCCGAGCCGCCGTTGGCCACCGCCACCATCACCACACCCGAAAAGGCAGCACCGGCCTCGACCGGGTTGCCGTTGAGCGCCACCTTGCCCCGGTACCCACTGCCCAGCAGGTCTTCCACCGTCTTGACCGTGGGCACCTTGCTGGAGTCGTAACCGATGGACATGTAGCCGCCGTAGTCGTTGACCCAGGTGCCGCCGGCGTCCTTGAAGTCCGAGCCGATGCTGTCGAAAGTCGATACTTTGTAGGGCGCGAACATGGCGGTGTTGGCCAGCGCCACGGACTGGGACAGGTCGAAGACGTCCGGGGCGCGGTCGGTGCCCTTCAGCTGGGTCGCCGCGTTGATCTCCTCCTGGCTGCTGCCCTCGGGCTGAGCCGAGTTGACGGTGATGCCGTACTTGGCCTTGAAACCGTCGATGATCTTGCCGTAGTTGGCCCAGTCCGGGGGCAGCGCGATGACGTTCAGGGCCCCTTCAGTCTTGGCTGCGGCGACCAGTGCGTCCATCCCACCGACGTCGGCGGCCGAGGTCGCCGTCGCGGCCCCGGTCGAGCTGGCGGCTGACGGTTTGGCCGCCGGCGGTGCACACGCTGCGCCGGCGAGGAGGAGGCCCGAGGCCGTAGCCAGGGCGACGATACTCATACGAAGAGTCTTCACACGGTTCCTTAGACAGACGGCCCTCGAGGGCAGGCGAGGCCGACTGGTGCGGTACAGCACCCCCGGCGGGATCAGAGTTGCATGATTCCATCGAGATCGAGCGCTGACGAGGCTGTCGATCGAGCAATATTCACCCGCCGGTCGTCAGTTGGAGGTCAATGCTTCATGACGTGGTCTCCGTCTGGAGGACAGGACACGGTCAGGAAAGTGGGCACAGGACGGTCAGCGGGTCCGCCGCACCACAAACCGAGGGGCCCGGGCGTCGACCAGCAGCTGGTCCCGCATCCGGCACCAGGCCGCCACGTCCGGCCCCGCCGCGGGGTCATCGGCCAGGATCTCGACGGTCGCGCCGATGTCGACGTCGCCGATCCGCCGCGCCAGCTCGATGATGGGCCGCGGGCAGCGCCACCCCAGGCAGTCCAGCGTCAGGGCCGGCGGCGGGGCGGTCACGGCGCGCCCAACGTCGCGCGGATGCGGGCGACGATGGGCGGCAGAGCGTCGAGGAAAGCCTCGATCTCGCCCGCGGAGCTACTGCGGGTCAGCCCGATCCGCACGTTACCGTGGGTGAGCGCGCCCATCGCCGCCAGGACATGTGACGGGTGCTCGCTCTGGGCGCCGCAGGCGGAGCCGCTGGCGATCGCGAAGCCCGCCCGGTCCAGCTCGACCGTCAACGTCTCCCCGTCGACGTAGAGCACCGAGAAGGTCAACAGCTGAGGAACGCGCCCGACCGGGTCACCGGCCAGATCGACGTCGGCTATGCGGTCGCTGATGCCGGCGCGCAGCCGATCGACCAGCGATCGCTGGTGCTGACCGACCGCGGACCCGTCGGCGAGCCAGCTGTCCAGCGCAACCGCCGCGGCGTAGATCGCGGGCACGTCCGGAACACCGGCCCACCGGCCCGCCTGGTAGTCGTCCACGGGGTACGGCGCGCGCCACCGAGCGCCCTTGCGGATCACCAGGATGCCGACCGAGGCGGGACCGCCGAAGGCCGACGCCGCTCCCGTCAACAGCGACCAGCCGGACTGACCGGAGAGATCCATCCGGCCCAGAGCGCTGGTGGCGTCGAGCGCCAGGGGGACCCGGGCCTGCTGACAGAGCTCGGCGGCCTCCAAGTAGGGCTGGATCGTCCCCACCTCGTGGTTGGCGACCTGCAGGCAGGCGGCCGCGACCCCACGGCCGCCGACCGCGGCCCCCCACCCGGCGAGATCCAGTCGACCGAGGGAGTCGACGCCGACCATCACGTGCTCACCCGCTGCATCCGCAGCCGACAGAACGGAGGAATGATCAATCGTGCTCGTGACGAATGAGCGACCGCTGCGGCGGCGCCCGACGGCCAGCCCGGCCACGACCGCCTGGGCGGACTGCGCCGCGGACCCGGTGAAGACCACCTCGTCCGGACGCGCTCCGACGGCCGCGGCCACCACCCCGCGCGCCTCGTCCAGCGCCTGCGCGGCGAGCCGCCCGGGCCGGTGCAGACGCAGCGGATCCCCCCAGCCGGCATCGGAGGCAGCGAGCCATGCTTGACGAGCCGCAGGCAGCAGCGGCTCCCCCGAAGAGCCGTCCAGAAAGACTGTCGATCGCGGTTCCGGCACAGCCCAGAACTTACGCCCAACCCAGGCCGGCGAGTTGGGTGTCCTGCGTTAGGGTGATCATCAGACGAGGGCCCAGCCGCCGTGCGTCTACCGATGCGAGCAGTCGAGTTTGAGGGGTTGGGTTGATCCAGGCAGGTAGATCGGACGAGAGGCGCGACGTGGGTGTCACACAAGGACGGCCTGCCGTGACGGCGGCCGAGAGCCCGGCCACCCGGGGCGCTCGGGCGGTCCGGCGGTCCCTGATCGCTGCGTTCACCGCCGTGGCCGTCCTCGTTCTCGCCGGTTGCACCGATGCCCAGGTCGGCGCCCTGAAGCGCCTCGGCCTCCCGTTGGCAGCCAGTGACCGCGCTCCGGCCATCCACGACCTGTGGATCGGCACCTGGATCGCTGCTGGTGTCGTCGGAGTCGGCGTCTGGGGGCTGATCGGCTGGGCTTCGTTCCGTTACCGCAACCGCGGCGCGCTCCTGCCGAAGCAGAACCGGTACAACCTCCCGATGGAGGTTTTCTACACGATTGCGCCGTTCATCATCATCGGTGTGTTGTTCTACTACACCATCCTGGCTCAGGACCGGGTCACCGCGCGGGTGCCGGACCCGGCGCACACGGTGGACGTGGTGGGGATGAAGTGGTCGTGGACGTTCAACTACAAGGAAGCCGGTAACCCGGCGGTGGGCAGCGACGTCTACGAGTCAGGCACCATCAACAAGACCCCTGACCTCTACCTCGAGGTGAACAAGCCGGTCCACTTCAACCTATCGTCACCTGACGTCATCCACTCCTTCTGGATTCCGGCCTTCTACGAGAAGCTGGACGTCGTCCCCGGGCGTGACAACAACTTCTTCGTGACGCCGAACAAAGAAGGGGTTTTCGCGGGAAAGTGCGCCGAGCTGTGCGGTACCTACCACTCGGCCATGCTGTTCAACGTGCACATCGTCAACACGGCCGAATACAACGCCTACCTCAAGACGCTCGTGGCCAAAGGCCAGGTCGGTGAGATCAAGGGCAACTCTGAAGCTAATCGCAACGGACCGGCAGACGCGAGTCTGCGTGGAGGCGAAAGATGACCACCCTTACCCGTAACGCCACCATCTCCGAGGTGGCGGCACCCACTCGCCGGCTGGGGACGATCTCCTGGAAGTGGATCGTCACCACCGACCACAAGGTGATCGGCACGCTGTACTTCATCTCGTCGATGGCGTTCTTCTTCTTCGGCGGCATCCTCGCCCTGGCCATCCGCGCCGAGCTCGCCTTCCCGGGTCTGCAGTACCTGTCGTACGAGACGTACAACCAGTTCTTCACCATGCACGGCACGATCATGCTGCTGTTGTTCGCGACCCCGCTGTTCGCCGGGTTCGCGAACGCGATCATGCCGCTGCAGATCGGGGCGCCCGACGTCGCGTTCCCCCGGCTGAACATGTTCGCCTACTGGCTGTACCTCTTCGGCGGCCTCATCACGGTGTCCAGCTTCTTGTCACCCGACGGTGCCGCCAGCTTCGGCTGGTTCGCGTACGCACCGCTGAGCGACGCCGTCAACTCACCGGGCGTCGGCGGTGACCTGTGGATCATGGGTCTCTATCTCGCCGGCCTGGGCACCATCCTGGGTTCGGTCAACTTCGTCACCACCATCATCACCATGCGCGCACCGGGCATGACCATGTTCCGGATGCCGATCTTCACCTGGAACATCCTGGTGACGTCCATCCTGGTGCTGATCGCCTTCCCGATCCTTGCTGCCGCGCTGCTGGTGCTGGAGGCTGACCGCTCCCTGGGCGCGCACGTGTTCGACGCCGCGAACGGGGGGCCGATCCTCTGGCAGCACCTGTTCTGGTTCTTCGGGCACCC
>JBBRYD010000098.1:0-14532 GCA_038238065.1 Propionibacteriales bacterium
GCGGCCACCCCCGGGCGGCCTCGCGAAAGGTCGAGCACCGAGGTGAGCTGGCCGGGCCGACAGCCAGCTCGCAGTGCGGCGTCGCCCACCGCGACGGCCTGGTCGAAGGGCAGTGAGCGGCCGAGGTCGACGACGGTGCGGGCCACCGAGGTCACGCGGACCGTACCCAGCTCGACCACTTCTGATGCCGAAAGGGGCGCCGCGTGGTGGTGTAGGTAGCCACGACACTTTCCGCTTGTGATCCCCGACCGGGTGACCTGAACCCTGTTGAGCTGATCAGCCCACACCGGCAGTCCGTGCAGGACAGCTGCCGATTCATGGCTCACCACGGCGTCCGCGGCGCTCAGGGGCACCGTGGCCAGCACCAGTCGTCGGTGCCGTTCGACGACATCCCGGTCGCCGCCGTCAGGCCAGTCGTACGCTCCCCGCCGCAGGTGGATCAGCGTGCCCTGGCGGCGCAGTCGAGAGAGCTCGTCGGGCGAATAACCCTCGGCCACGAGCTGGTGGGTGAAACTCGGCGACCGATGGGGTTTCATGCCCCGAGTTGACCACATCACCGGGACCAGAAGCCAGGGACCCTGTGGATAACGTCGCCTCCGGTGGTCGTGCGGCCGCTAGGCGGTCCTGCGCCCTATGGAGGGGGCGCAGCAGCCGTCCACGGGGCGCATGAAGCCGGAAAGGCTACTTCTTCTCGGCCTTGGTGGGTTCGGTGGTGGACAGGGCGGCGACGAAGGCCTCCTGCGGGACCTCGACCCGACCGACCATCTTCATCCGCTTCTTGCCTTCCTTCTGCTTCTCCAGCAGCTTGCGCTTACGCGTGATGTCACCGCCGTAGCACTTCGCCAACACGTCTTTGCGGATGGCGCGGATACTCTCCCGGGCGATGATCCGAGCCCCGATGGCGGCCTGGATCGGCACTTCGAACTGTTGCCGAGGAATCAGCTCCTTGAGCTTGCCCACCATCAGCAACCCGTAGGAGTAGGCCTTGTCCTTGTGCACGATGGCCGAGAACGCGTCGACCGGCTCACCGTGCAGCAGGATGTCCACCTTGACCAGCTCCGAGATCTGCTCGCCCGAGGTCTCGTAGTCCAGGCTCGCGTAGCCCTTGGTCCGCGACTTCAGTGCGTCGAAGAAGTCGAAGATGATCTCGGCCAACGGCAGCGTGTAGCGAATCTCGACCCGGTCCTCGGACAGGTACTCCATGCCGAGCTGAACCCCGCGGCGCGACTGGCACAGCTCGAGGATGGTGCCGATGTGCTCGGCCGGGCTCAGCACGGTCGCCCGGACGACCGGCTCGTAGACCTCGGCGATCCGGCCGTCCGTCGGATACTCCGACGGGTTGGTCACCGTCAGCTCCGTGCCGTTCTCCATCAGCACGCGGTAGACCACGTTGGGCGCCGTGGAGATCAGCTCGAGGTTGAACTCTCGCTCGAGTCGCTCGCGGACGATCTCCATGTGCAGCAGCCCGAGGAAGCCG
Organism: Propionibacteriales bacterium; assembly: GCA_038238065.1. GTDB lineage: Bacteria > Actinomycetota > Actinomycetes > Propionibacteriales > Propionibacteriaceae > Microlunatus. The sequence continues at coordinate 1,478 of JBBRYD010000098.1, forward strand.
ATCCGGAAGCCGAAGCCGAGCGCTCCCGAGGTCTCCGGCTCATACGTCAGGGCCGCGTCGTTCAGGGTGAGCTTGTCCAGCGCCTCGCGCAGCTCCGGGTAGTCGGCGCCGTCGATCGGGTACAGACCTGCGAAGACCATCGGGTTCGGGTGACGGTAACCGCCGAGCGACTCGGTCGCGGGCTTGGCCGCCGAGGTCACCGTGTCGCCGACGCGAGACTGCCGGACGTCCTTGACGCCGGTGATGAGATAGCCCACCTCACCGACACCGAGAGAAGCCGTCTTGCTCGGCTCCGGGGAGATCACACCGACCTCCAGCGTCTCGTGGGCGCCCTTGGTGGACATCATCAGCACCCGCTCCCGGTGCGACAGCTCGCCGTCGACCACGCGGACGTAGGTCACCACACCACGATACGTGTCGTACATCGAGTCGAAGATGAGCGCCCGCGCCGGCGCGTCCGGGTCACCGACCGGGGCGGGCACCAGGGCCACGATGGCGTCGAGCAGCTCCTTGACCCCTTCACCGGTCTTGGCCGACACCCGGAGAACCTCGGACACGTCGCAGCCGATGATCCCTGCGAGCTCGGCCGCGTACTTGTCCGGCTGTGCACTCGGCAGGTCGATCTTGTTGAGCACCGGGATGATCTGCAGGTCTGCGTCCAGCGCCAGATAGAGGTTGGCGAGGGTCTGGGCCTCGATGCCCTGCGCCGCGTCGACCAACAGGACTGCGCCTTCACAGGCGGCCAGCGAACGCGACACCTCGTACGTGAAGTCGACGTGGCCCGGGGTGTCGATCATGTTCAAGACGAAGACTTCGTCCACGTCGTCATCGTTGATGACGTTCCACGGCATCCGCACGGCTTGAGACTTGATGGTGATCCCGCGCTCGCGCTCGATGTCCATCCGGTCCAGGTACTGGGCGCGCATCGACCGCCCGTCGACGACTCCAGTGAACTGCAGCATCCGGTCGGCCAACGTGGACTTGCCGTGGTCGATGTGGGCGATGATGGAGAAGTTGCGGATGATCTGGGCCGGGGTACGACCGGGCACCGGTGCTGGCGTGCGGCCTGGGCGGGGTGCGGTGGAGGCGGACAAATAACTTCCAGTCGGATCGAGGCAAGGAACTCCGATGCGGGCGGACCGCAGCCGGGGCCCCTATCCTCCCACGCACCCCGGCGCCCCCCAATTCGCCGACGGCCCAGGAAAGCCGTTGGCCAGGGTCCGCCGTTGCGTGAGCATGACTCGCATGCACACCGCCGCCTACGCTGCTCCCATCCGGCAGCGCTACCAGGACCTGCCCGTCGCCGTGCGCGACTAAGTCGAGCACGAGCTCGTGGCTCCCGTCGGCACGGTGCACAACCTCTCTGGCGGGTTCTCTCCCGGATTCCCGCGGTCGACGGCGTCCTGCTACCCAGCGCCTGCGTCGACCTGGAGGTGTCCGGCCAGAGCTTCGCCGTGATGACCTTCCCGGCGTTGGACCAAGACACGCCCCGCCATCCGTGGCGGCCCGAAGTACTGTCGGCGACGCTGAGCGCCCTGCAACGAACCTCGGAGCAGCTCACCCCGGTCACCCTGGCCGCCGGAGGTCGCCGACCATCTCCTGATCGACTTCTGCCGCTGGTGGAGGCGGATCGCCGGTGATGCCGACGACCCATGGCACGACCACCCCTGGATCGCGTCACGACGCTCCCAGCTGTGCGCGACGGCGGACACCCTGCTCGGGTGGGCTCGGCGTGAGTCCCCGGCGGGGTGACCAGCTGCTGGTGCGGCCAGATTTGGGCTCGCCCGCGCCCCGCTGCTAGAGTTAGCGGTCGCTTCCGCGTGTACCACCAGCACCACTGCGCGGCGCACACACCCGAACCAGTTACCGAGAACATTAGAGGCTTGCCCAGTGGCGAATATCAAGTCCCAGATCAAGCGGATCAAGACCAACGAGCTGTCGCGTCAGCGCAACAAGGCGACGAAGTCCGCGCTCAAGACGTCGATCCGTCGTTTCCGCGAGGCCGCTGAGGCCGGCGACAACGACAAGGCCGTCACGCTGGCCAGGACGGCCAACCGCGCCCTCGATCGTGCGGCCTCCAAGGGCGTCATCCACAAGAACCAGGCAGCGAACCGCAAATCAGCGATCGCTGCCAAGGCTGCACAGCTGAGCTGATCGCTCACCAGCAGCCTTGACAGACCGGCGCACCCGCCGAGAGTCCGCGCCTCGTCCCGTTCACCTATTGGTGGCCGGGACGTTTTGCGTTTTACATATCGTGTTCTCGAATAACTAGCCCTATCACCGGGATCGCTGTGTCACGCTTGAACACGTGAACCTCGGCGAGCCGATGAAGATCATGACGTACAACCTGCGTTTCGCCAACGAACGTGACGTACACCCCTGGTCGCAGCGGCGTTCCCTCATGATCGACATGATCTCAACAGCAGAGCCGGCCATCCTGGGCACCCAGGAGGGTCTGCGCCACCAGCTCGACGACATCACGGCCGGACTTCCCCCCTGGTACGCCTGGGTGGGTCAGGGCCGGAGCGCGATCAGGGGTGACGAGTACTGCGCCGTGTTCTACGACACCCGGCTGCTCGAGGTCCTCGACCTCACGCAGCGCTGGTTCTCGACCACCCCGGAGGTGCCCGGGTCGCTCAGCTGGGGCGCCTGCCCGCGCATCATGACCGCGGTCAGCTTCCGCGAGCGCAAGACCGGCGACGAGCTTCTGGTGATCAACACCCACCTCGATCACATGAGCGTGCACGCCCGGCGGTTCGCCGCGGACTACCTCCACAACTACATCCGTACCTTCGCTCAGGGTCGCCCGACGATCCTGCTGGGGGACTTCAACACTGCCGCTCGGGTGTCTGCCGTCTACCGTCGGCTGTGCGATACGCCGCTGGTGGACACGTTCGAGGTGTCCCTGCTTCCGGGGGTCGACCGACCGACCTTCAACAACTACCAACCGCCGCCCCAGGTGGGACACCGGATCGACTGGATCCTGGTCTCACCCGAGGTCCATGTCCAGACGTCCTGCGTCGATATTCGCAGCATCGACGGCCAGTACGCCTCGGACCACATGCCGGTGGAAGCCACGGTCCGCCTGGCTCGGTCCCTGCAACGGGTGGGTGCACCGGCTCGCCCGGGGCGGCTACCGGTCAGGTTCTGGGCGGACGACGCCGACTCCGGATAGTCCACACCCGAGCCTCGGGGAACATCCCGTCCCCACCGGTCAGCCGCTCCGGGCTTGGGCTACGGCCAGTACCGCACGCTCGAGGGCGAAGCCGGCGTCGGTCGCCGCCCCCTTCACGTCCGCGTCAGCGGCCGCCACCGCCTTCAGGGCCTGGGCGATGCCGCTCTGGTCCCAGCCACGCGCCTGGGGCCGCATGCTCTTCAGCTTCCACGGGGGAACGCCGACCGCGCGCGCGAGGTCGTTCTCAGCCATCCCCGGAGCCGCCGTGATGAGCCTGCCCAGACCCCGCAGCCCCGAGGCCAGCGCGCTGGTCACCAGCACCGGCGCCACGCCGGTGGACAAAGCCCAGCGCAGCTGCTCCATCGCCACCCCGGTGCGTCCAGCCAGCGCGGCGTCAGCCACGGCGAAGCTCGTCACCTCGGACCGTCCACCGAAGTAACGCTTGACCAGCTCCACCGAGATCTGCCGCACCTCGTTGTCCGAGATCAGCTGAGCCGCGGCGGCCGCCAGCGCCCGCAGGTCATGACCGACCGCCTCCACCAGCAGCTGGGCAGCCGGCGTGTCGATCGAACCGCCGCCGCGGCGCACCTCGGCCGAGACGAACTGCGGCAGCTCCCAGGCCTTGGCGGTCGGACAGTCGACCACCTCGACCCCCGACTTCTTCAGTTTGTCGAGCAGCCCCTTGCCCTTGACGCCGCCGGGGTGCACCAGCACCAGGGCGAGGTCCTCGACCGGCTGGGCCGCCATAGCCGCCACCTCGTCAGCCAGGTCACTCGGAAGGTTGCCCAGATCGCCGATCACGGCCGCGCGCAACGTGGAGAACAGGGATGGACTGGTGATCTCGGCCAGCTTCGACCCGTCCAGCCGGGGCGCATCGACAGTGGAGATCTCCACGTCGGGAGCCTCAGCCCGCAGTCTGAGCAGAATGCTGTCCACCGCCCGGTCGGCGAGCAGCGTCTCCGGCCCGCTGACCAGAATCACACGTCCGAACGGGGACCTGGAAGCCATGGCCATCAGCATGCCACCCGGGGCCGACAACTTCTCACCAGCGCGAGCCGAGCCGCAGGAGCCCGGCCGGGCCGGTCACACCTGCAGCAGCAGAACGGTCGGACGACAATCCTGGACGCCGCGCCGAGCAGACAGCGGGTGGGCCGGCGGCAGGTTGGTATACATGGATCCAGACGGCGAGGCGGTACGAAGGGGCGGCGGTGACCACTCAGCAAGCGTCGGCCGACACTGCACAGCCGACCGCGGCGGCCGCACCCCCGCCCGGATCAGCTTCGCCACTCCCCGCTGAGCCACTGATCGGGCTCGACGACAGTCGGCAGCAGCTGTCAGGTCCACGGATGCGTCTGGACCGGCTGAGCACCGTACGACCCGGCACGCTGGTCCTCTTGCTGCGTGATGACGCGCCACCGGACGTCAAGGTCCCTGGAGAGCTCGTGATCCCGAGCTGGCTGCCGTGGCGGAGCGGTAGCGATGCCGTGGTGGTCAACACCGAGCCGGTCACGCTGCAGCTCACCGTGCACGATCTGTTGACCCTGGACGGCGAGGAGCTGGCCATGGTGGCGGTCGACGTGCGAGTCCGGCTGCAGGTGTCCGACGTGGCGGCACTGGTCGCTCAGTACGGCGCCGAGCTGGGCATCCGGCTCACCGAGAGCGTCGAGCACTCGGTCGAGTCGAGTATCCGGGCCGCGGTGGGCATGAACCGCGCGGCCGATCTACGCCGCCAGACGCTCGGGCAGGTCCTGAAGGACCGATGGCTGCCGAGATCGTTCGCGCAGGGCGCCCTGACGGTGGAGACATTCACCGTCGGCGCGGTCCGCTGGCCCGGCGAGCTGGACGGACTCCTCGATGACCCGAACCCGGCGGCCGAGCCGGGATCTGCTGACGACCCCGGGGAGGACGCCGACGCCGAGGGACGGCTCGGCGCTGGTGGCGTGGCAGGCGGCGATGGCGATACCCCGCCCGGCCCGGCTCTCCGGGTCGGCAGCCTGGGTCGCGAGGACCGGCATGGTGGGCAACGTTTCGGCCCGGAGGCGCTGAGATGGGTCCATGTGCCCCTGGCCATCTCGGGCGGTGTGTTCTGGCTGTTCTTCGTCATGCACTGGGTGCCGGAGTTTCAGTCCCTTCCCGGGGTGGGCGTCGTGCTCGAGCAGTTCGCGCCCCTGGCCTCCAAGGAGCTCACCAGTCAGTCGCAACCCATCGTGGCGTCCCAGCAAGATCATCGGGGACTGCTCGCCGCCCTGCTGCTGGTCCTCGGCCTGCTGATACCGGCATTGGCTCGCAGCCGTTGGTGGCTCGCCCGGTTCGCCCTGTGGCCGCTCACGTACCTCGCCGCCATCTCTGCTGTCGTGATCCTGATCGGGATCTTGATCCGCGGCCAGCTCGGCATCAGCCTACTGAGCGTCCTCCTGCTGCTGATCTGGGTGGCCGCGGCCATCATCACCACCTGGCGCAGCCTGTGGGTCGATATCGACACGCTGCCGAAGCGTCCGGCCCGGGTGGCATGGCTGCTGGCGGCGTTCGCGCTGGTCAATGTGGCGCCCGTGGCGGTGGGTCGCCGGCTGTTCGCGCCCGAGCTGCGCGTGGCCGCGGCTTCGGTCATGCACAACGACCTGACGCTTCGATGGGCTGCGCTGCTGGCTCCGACCACGGCGCTGCTCTACCTCTGCGGATTGCTGGTGGCTGTGGTCGTGTGGGCGGTCTATCTCCTGTGGCCGCCGCGGCGGGTGTCCCGACGAAACCTCCCGGTGATCGCGCTCGCACTGGGTCTCCTCGGTCTGGTGCTGATCGGGCCGCAGGCGGCAGCTTCGGGCGGACGGCGAGCCGCACTGATCAGCACCGCCAGCCCCAGCGATGAGGTGAGCCTCAGCTGCGGCTCGTGGGTCAACCACCCCAAGGCCAAGCCGGCGCAGACCCTGGTGGTCAGCGGGTTGAGCTGCAAGCGGATCACAGCCTTCCTGGGCTACCGCGAGATAGCCACCCGTCAGACCACCGACTCGCTCTCCCCGGTGAGCGCATCAACCCTGCTGGGGCAGCGGATCGACGGAAAGCTGGTCGGAGCTGCCTTTGGAGCCGTCGTGGTGCTCGCGGCGACCGACCGGTTCGACCACCACGCCACGGCGCTCGTCGGACTCAACACGGCGACTGCCGCCGAGCTCTGGCGGTTCAGCTGCCCGGAGCCGGGATCGATGAAACTGAGGTTCGTCGACTCCTCCCAGGGAGACGACTCCGCAGCCGGCCGGGTGACCATCCGTGGGGAACGTGCCGCCGTGGTCGTCGAGTGCGGTGGCGGGGCCGTGCGGCTCGATCCTCGCACCGGCCGACGCGCCTGAGGCCTCGACCCCCGTCGACGGTGCAGGGCATCATCTCGGGTGTTGTCGGACCGCGGTCAGGGTGCCGTTGCGGACGGCGATGGCGACCGACCCGTCCTCGTCGGTCCGCAGGAAGGTCATGCCGAGGGACTCGACCAGCCGCACAGTCCGGGGAGCTGGATGGCCGTAGTCGTTGTCGAGCCCGTCGCTGGCGATGGCCACCCGTGCCTGACTGGCCGCGATGAAGGCGGGATCCTGATTCGCCGAGCCGTGATGGGGGACCTTGAGCACATCAGCGTGCACGTCGGCGCCGCTGGCCAGGATCGCCTGTTGACCCGGCGGCTCCACGTCGCCGGTCAGCAGGATCCTTACTCCGCGCACCGTCATCAGAAGTACCAGGCTGGCGTCATTCTCCTCGGCCGACTCCGCATCTCCCTCGGTCGTGCGGTGCTCGGCGACCGGCCCCAGCACCTGCCAGCTGGCCTCACCCACCTGAGCTGTCTCGCCCACTGCCGGGCTGCGCACACCGACACCGTGGCGACTCGCCGTCTGCCGCACCTCCTCGGCCTCGTGCGGAGGTGAACCGAAGGGGCTGACCCACACCTCGCCGATCTCGCGGTGGTCGAAGACGGCCGACATGCCCGTGATGTGGTCCCTGTGGAAGTGGCTGAACACCAGCACCGGCACCTGGCGGATGCCCAGCGCATCCAGGCAGCGCCGCATCGGTGCCGGGTCGGGACCGGCGTCGACCACGATCGCCTGCCCGACGCCCACCCTCACGACCAGGCCGTCGCCCTGACCAACGTCACAGACGACGAAGACCCAGGCGGCCGGCGGCCAGCCCGGCTGGATCGGCGCCCTGACGAACCCGAGGACCATGGTGGCTGCCAGCACCAGCGCCACCCAGCGACGATCCAGCAGGTACGGCATCAGACAACCGAGCAGCACAGCGCCGACCCCCAGCACCGCCAACGACGCGGGCGTGGCGGGCCAGTGCCAGGACGCCCCGGGAAAGCTGGCTCCGATATGGGCGACCCAGAGGATGACCTGGGCCGACCATGCTGCCCCGAAGCCGGCCACGGCAGCGAGCTGCGGGCTGACCAGCGACAAGCCGGCGGCTGCGAAGCCCAGCACGGTAGCCGGACCCACGAAAGGCCCAGCGAGGGCGTTGGTCACCACGCCGACCACGCTCACCCGGGAGGAGATCCCGGCCACCACCGGCAGCGTTGCCAGATGAGCCGCCAAGGGAATGGCGACCGACTCGGCGACGAGCTGGGGCAACCACGTCCCGAGGATCGTTGTCCACCTCCCGGCCCACCAGACGATGCCAGCGCTGGCCAGCACCGACAGGGCGAAGCCGAGTGACCGGCTCAGAAACGGGTCGATGAGCAGTAGTACCACCATGGCCACCGACAAGGTCCGGATCCCTTGACGTCCCCCACCGGCGCCCAGAGCCGCAAGCGCCACCAGCCCCATGGCCGCGGCACGGAGCACACTGGGCTCGGTCCGGCACAAGGCCACGAAGATCAGGACCCCGAGCAGCCCGACGCCACGCAACCACCAGCCCCGGACGCCGACCCAACGCGCGAGCAGCAGCATGAAGGCCAGCAACAGGGTCAGATTGGCTCCCGATACAGCGGTGAGGTGGGTCAGTCCGGTGACCTGGAAGTCGTCGGTGATCGCGGGGGTCACGGCTGACGTGTCGCCGAGCACCAGTGCGGGGACCAGGGCGCGCCGCTCTGCGGTCTGCCCCGCCACGGACGCCCGCAGACCCTGTCGTACCCGTTCGACCAGACGCAGGCCGGCATTCGGAGGGGAGTTCACCACCATGACCCCCCGGACCTGGAGGATCGCGGCCAGATCTGAACCCTGTTCGGGGACCTGCACCCGGCTCTGGGTGGCGATTTCGGTGCCGACCAGGACCGTGGACCAGCGCTGGATCTCCTTCCCGCTGACGATCAGCAACACCGGGGAGCTCACCCGCCAGGCCGAGCCGCGACCGTCGACGGTCATGACCACAGCGCGCAGGGTGAGGAACGGTGGTCGCGGCCCCGACGCCGGATGCACCTGGGGATCGCTGGTGGTGAGCAGCTCGACGGCGGCGATCGCCTGTCCGGCCGCGAGTTCGTGGATCGGACCGCTGACCAGGCGGTGGTGGTGCGCTACGCCGATGGCCAGCCCGAACACCAGCACGACCGCCACGCCGACCGGCCACCAGGACCGGCGGAGCCAGGCGGCGACGGCCACGCACAGTGCCACCGCGACCCCCAGCGTGAGCTGCCACACCGACCCACCCGTGCCCAACCACGTCGCACCCCAGCCGGCGACCGCCAGCGGTGCCATCCGGAGGTCGTGTGCGAGCGAGTCTGCGGGCGGCGGAGACGGCGGTCGTTCGGTCGGTCCAGGCGGTCCGAGCTCTGACCTGCTCACACCCGCGCGCGCGGTGCGATCTGGGCGAAGGTCTTGGGGCCGATGCCGTCGATCTCCTGCAGCTCCTCCACCCGGCTGAAGCGCCCGTGCTCCTGCCGCCAGGCCACGATCTTGCCGGCCGTCACGGGACCGACGCCCGGTAGCTCCTCGAGCTGGCTCTGGGTGGCGCTGTTCAGGTCGACCACGGCGCCTGCCGGCGACGTCGAGTCGTCACCGTTGCTCTGCTGCGCCGCCCCGGAGCCGTCCCGGACCTCGCTGGACGGCTGATTCTTGGTGGCGATGATGACCTGCTGCCCGTCGGCCAGGACCTGGGCGAGGTTCAGCTGGCCGGGTTGCGCGCCTCGCTGCAGCCCACCGGCCGCTGAGATGGCGTCACGGACGCGTGAGCGTTCAGGCAGGGTGACGACCCCGGGCTTCTGCACCGCACCGAGCACATGGACCATGATCAGCGGCGCCGGCGTCTCCGAGGCGCGGGGTGTGCCGGCCGACGAAGCACTGGGCACCCTGGCATCAGCGGCTGTCGCGCGCACCACCGGAGGGCCGGCGATAGCCACCGGACGGGCCCGCAGGACAGCCCAACCGGCGCAGGCCAGACCCACCAACAGCAGAGCGACCACCACGCCCAGGTGCGCCCGGCCGAACGACCGGCGGGGTGGTGCCTCCGGCCAGTCATCGATGTCGCGCACCGCGATGTCCTCGCCCTCACCATCATCCGAGGGCGCGGCGTCGAGCGGAGAAGGCTGATCGAGGCGCGCCCGAGCAGCAGCAAAGATGTCCCCGGTCGGGGTCTCCTGCGGTCGGGCCCGACGAGGCCCGTTCTCGGCCAGCAGCCGCGCCAGCCGTTCTCTCACGAATTCCGTCAGCACCGGATCTTCCTTGTCTCGCCGTCCCACCACACCCGAAAATGTAGGGAGAAGGGACTCAGCTGTTCACTCCGATGCGCGAGCTGTGGACGGGACTGCGAGGTCCGATCGACCTGTGGACAAGTTCGGCGGGCGTCGTCCGCCAGCCGGAGGGCAGGCTGCTCACCGACGCGGTGAGACCACGATCCCAAGCGCCCCCGGCCCGACGTGGGCCCCCAGGACGGCACTGACCTCGGCGATGATCACGTCGCCGTCGGCTCGGACCCGGCTTCGTAAGCGCTCCGCCAGGGCCGTAGCCGCCGCCAGGTGGTCAAGATGATGCACGGCCACGTCCACGTGCTCGTGGGTTCCGGCTGCTCTCGCCAGCGCCGCCACCCCGAGCTCCTCCAGCCGCGCCAGCGCACGCGTCGCGGTCCTGACGCGTTCGTACGGCCGGATCGCCCCCATCGTGACGGTCAGCAGCGGTTTGACGGACAGGGCAGAGCCCAACACGGCCGCGGCTGCGCCGATCCGCCCACCGCGCCGCAAGTACTCGAGGCTGTCCACGTAGAAGAACGTCGTCGCCGCGGCAGCCCGGCGTCGCACCACATCAGCCACCTCCGCTGCCGGAGCTCCAGCCCCCGCCGCGGCCGCCCCGGACAGGACGGCGAAGCCCGTCGCCATGGCCAGGGTCGTGCTGTCGATCACCGTGACCGGGATCGACACGGCGTCCCGGGCCAGAGAAGCGGCCTCGTACGTGCCGGACAGGCTGCGACTGAGGTGGACCGACACGATGGCCTCGTGGCCGGCGGCGGCGAGCTCGACGAATGCGGCGGCGAAGGCCTCCGGCGTCGGACGAGACGTCGTCACCTGCCGGCCGCGGCGCAGCGCCTCCGCCAGAATCGTGGGGGTCACCTCGTCATCGGCCTCGGCCCTGCTGACCCCGTCTATAACAACTTGCAGGGGAATTATGGTCAGCTGGGCCTGTAGGGACTGCTCCCGGCTCAGTGACGCCGTAGAGTCGGTCACCACCGCGACAGCTGCCATTTCGCAAGAGTAGGACACGGGGGCGGAGGCAGGTGGTTCTCACCGCTGACCACACGACGTCGGTCGGCGGGCGGGGACCACACATCAGATCAGCGTCGGCGCGGTCGACCGACCGAGCTCAAGGAGTACGCAGATGACCGTCTCGACGAGGCGTGTCTGGCGTGCCGCACCACTGACGCTCACCCTGGTGTGGATCTTCACCGTCGTCGCCGCGGTCAGCGTGCCCATCCTGGCCTACGTCATCTACTCCGCCCGGCAGCAGATCTGGCTACCCGTCCTGCTCGTCGTGTTCACGCTGCTGACCCTGATCTACGCCTGCCAGTTCGGGCTCCGGCCGCTGATTCGCACCACCGACCGTGAGGTCATCATCAGGAATCCCCTCCGGACTCACCGGTTCCTCTGGGAGGACATCACACTGATGGCGTCCGGGGAGAACGGCCTGTTGATCGGCACCGAGGACGCCCAGGCCGAAGCGTGGTGCATCCAGAAGTCGAACTACGCGACCAAACGTGGTCGGCGCACGCGCTCGGACCGCATCGTCAACGAGATCCTCGACCTGCTCGACGCTCACGACCCACCCTTGGAGGACGCGGACACAGGTCTGCGGATCCGCCGGGCACGACCGGACGAGAGCCGCCTGCTCACCCGGATGGAACGGGCCGCCAGCGAAGCCGAGTTCGGACACATCTTCCCACCGGACGACTTTCCCTACCCCACCGTGGAGGTCGCCCGGCGGTGGCGGCGGCTGCTGCGCGACCGGTTGACCAGGGTGCACATCCTCGAGCTGTTCGACGCTCCCGTGGGGTTCATCGCGTTCGACCACGACACCGTGCTGCACCTGGGTGTCGTCCCGCACCAGACCCGGCGCGGCTACGGCTCTGCGCTCCTGGAGTACGCGACCACCGAGATGTTCGACCGCGGGGGCCAGGCGGCGCGGCTGTGGGTCCTGGTCGACAACGACACCGCGCGCAGCTTCTACCGCTCCAGCCGCTGGACCGACACCGACCAGCGCCGCGACTGCGAGTTCCCGCCCTACCCCGAAGAGCTCCAGATGACCCGGGTCAACCCGGGAGCACCGCGGCGGAGTCTCCGTCCATGACCCCACTGTCGTCGACGGCCGGCCCTCAGTGAGCACGACTACCCGATCCGGGCCGCGGTCGCCGAGCAGCTGGGACACCGTCTCGCCCCCGCGGCCCTACCAGGCCTGGTGGTTCGGGTTGGGCATCCTCTTCGTGCTTCCGGGTCTCGTCGGCACGTACCTCCGGGTCGTCACTCCGACCGACAACGGTCCTGCGCTACTGGCGTCGTTCATCCCGTACGTGGTCATCGCCTACGTGCTCGCCCTGGCCTGCTTCCTGGTCGCCACGATCCGGGCGCGGCGACGGGTGGCTCTCGGGGTCGTCTCGTTGGCCGTTGCCGGTCTGCTGGTCTGCCATCTGGCCTGGTTGGCGCCGCTGTTCGTCGCCGACGACCGGGAGCCGACGACGAAGGCCTTCACGCTGATGAGCCTCAACCTGCGCAAGGGTGACGCCGACCCCGAGGAGATCCTACGGCGGGCGTCCACAGCTGATGTGGTGGTGTTCCTGGAGGCCACCACACGAGCGGTCGTCGCGCTGCAGCGGCTCGGCTGGGACGACCGCTTCCGCTACTCGGCGGGCGTGCAGAACACCACGGCCGGCGACACGCTCATCTACTCGCGGTTCCCCCTGTCCCAGGAGGGGCTGGTCGACCAGTCGTTCGAGCAGCGCAGTGTGACCGCCCAGGTGCCGTCCCTCGGCCCGGTGCGGATCGTCGCCGCGCACCCCTGCAACCCGTTCTGCGGCTCCAACCTGTTCGCGGCCGAACACGAGCAGCTCCGCTCCACGGTGGACGCCAACCTCGACCAGCCCCTGATCGTGGCCGGCGACTTCAACGCCACCGACGACCACGCCCCCATGCGCGACCTCTACAGCGACGGCCTCAAGAGCGCGACCGACATCCTCGGCGCCGGCTGGATGCCCACCTACCCGGCCAACAGCAGCATCCCGCCGCTGATCCCGATCGACCACATCCTGGTGAACCACTACCTCACGGCCACGTCCCTGCACCGTTTCACGATCGCCAACACCGACCACCTCGGCCTGATGGCCACCATCGCCAAAGCGTGATTCAGGGAACGGAGCGAGCCGGCTAGCACGGCCGGCGCGCCGCCGGATGGAGGACGAGCGAGCAGACACGCTCTATCGTCTGCGAGCGAGGACGACA
>JBBRYD010000099.1:0-14452 GCA_038238065.1 Propionibacteriales bacterium
CGGTGACCAGGTCCGAGAAGAACTTGTTGGTCGGGTTGGCCTTGAGGTAGGTCGGGTCCTCCGCCACATCGGTGCGGACCGGGATCTGGACGCCCTTGACGTCGAACTCCAGCTCGCCTTCCTTGGAGGTGAGCATCTTGATCAGCTCCCAGGCCGCGTTCGGGTTCTGCGCGTTCTTCGGGATCGCGTAGGTCCAGCCGCCCGACATGGTGATCTTGCCGCTGCCCTCCCCGTTCTGGGTCGGCATGTAGGCGTTGCCCATCACCTTGTTCCACTCCGGCCACGGGGCTGCCCCGCTGGGGAGCCAGGTGCCCGACAGCCAGCTGCCGTCGAGGTCGATGGCCAGCTTGCCCTTCGGCAGCATCTCCTGTTGCACGGTGTTGCCCCAGGTCGGCCCGAGGGCCTGCTGCGGGGTCGGCCCCAGGCCGCTGCTGAAGACCTGCTGCATGAAGGACAGGGCGTTGGTGAAGTTCGCGGAGCCGACCACCCACTTCTGGCTGTCCTTGTCGAACAGGGTGCCCTTGGGCGTGCCGTAGAGCAGCATCTCGAACCCCTGCATGGACGCGGCCTCGCCCACTCCGGTGCCGGAGTACACGTTGAGCGGGATGACGTCGGGGACCTTGTCCTTGATGGTCTGGGCGGCGGACAGGATCTCGGCCCACGTCTTCGGCTGCCAGGTGGTCGGCAGCCCGGCTTTGGCGAAGATGTCCTTGTTGTACCAGATGGCCCGCACGTCGGTGCCGTCCGGGACGCCGTAGGTCTTCCCGTCCAGCGCCTTCGCCGCGCCCTTGGCCGTCGGCTTGAACTTCTCCCAGTCCGCCCAGGTGTTGAGGTGGTCGTCCAGCGGTGTCAGGTACCCGGCGGAGATGTCGGAGTTGATCAGGAAGGTGTCCTCGTAGCAGATGTCGGGGGCCGTCCGCGGCGACCGCATCGCCAGCTGGAGCTTGGTGTAGTAGTCGTTCTCCGAGGCGACGATGGGCTGCAGCTTGACGGTGGCCTGCGGGTTGGCGGCGGTGAACTTCTTCACGACGCCGGACAGGAAGTTGGCCTGGATCTTCGAGGAGCCGAACTGCTGGAAGGTCACCTTCACCTCGCCCGTGATGGCCCCCGCACTCGCGCCGGCACTCGTGCCGGGGGTGCTCGACCCGCTCTTACCGCAGGCCGCCAGGCCGGCTACGGCACCGAGCCCGAGGGCTGAGGCCATGAAGTCACGTCTACGCATGTCTCTCCTTTGAGAATGAAAGCGCCCAGGGGCCGGGCTGCGGCTAGGGCGCGTGGACCCGGGGGATGTCCTGGGTTCGGGTGTCCGGACCCCCGGATCTCGGGTGGCGAAACGGTCCCATACAGACGCTATGGAGGGCAGGTAGCCCTGTCAAGGATCGTGACGGGAGTGTCTAAACCGGTTTGAGTAACCATCCCTCTCGAGGAACAGCTGCACCTCATGCCACAGCCGCATCCCTTCGGAGCAGCCGCACCGCCTGCAGACCGTGCGGCTGACTGCAGCTGGTGCGGCTGTGAGGGGTGGCTTGGTCGGGCCTCCTGGTCCGGCGCGATAGCTTCGGCGGGTGGGATTCACTCGGGCGGAGCTGGCGTCGTACCGGGACCGTGGCGTGCCCGACCTCGCGGGCCCGGGGCTCCAGCTGGTCTTCGTCGGCATCAACCCGGGACTCTGGACGGCGGCGACCCAGACCCACTTCGCCCACCCAGGCAACCGGTTCTACCCCGCCCTGCGGCGGGCCGGCATCATCGAGCGCACCTTCGACCTCGATACGGGAATGACCGACGACGACCGGGCATACCTCCTGGGGCGCGGCATCGGCAACACCAACCTGGTCAACCGGGCGACCGCGCGGGCCGATGAGCTGGGCCGCGACGAGCTGCTGGCGGGTCGGCTCCGGCTGGAGGAGTTCGTCACCCGGTGGCGGCCGCGGGTGGTCGCCGTGGCGGGCATCACCGCCTACCGGCTGGCCTTCGGCCGGCGGCGAGCCCAGAGCGGTGAACAGCCCGAAGATCTCGTCGGGGCCCGACTCTGGCTGGTGCCCAACCCGAGCGGTCTGAACGCGCACGAGACGATCGACAGTCTGGCCGAGGCGTACGCGGCCCCGGCTCGCGCCGCCGGGATCCTCAGGTAGCGGCGGCCGAGGCCCCGGCGGCCTGGATCGAGTCGATGACCGCCTTGACCGCCCTGGCGGCCCAGTCGCCCTCGGCCAGGGCCTTGGCTCGCTGCTTCACCAGCTTCTTGTCCTCCCCGGGCAGCGCCCGGTTCAGGTGGCCGGTGGCGTACAGCAGAGCAACCAGCGCAACGGTCCGTTCGGTCGGGGTCAGGCCGTCCACCAGGGCGCTCCGCAGCCGCGCTCGGACCTCCGTCTCCGCCGTCGCATCCGCGGTCGGCCACCGCGTGGTCGAGAAGATGCCGAGCGCCGTGCCGTGGTGCTCGGTCAGCACACCTGAGGCGGCCAGCCGCTCCAGCAGCTTCTTCCGCAGCCCCTTGGTCATCGGCTTCCAGGCCATCGGGCTGATGACGTCCTGCACCTTGGGACCCCCCTTGGTCTGCAGGTAGGCCAGCGCGTCGTCCAGCACCGGGTCGTCGGTCGGCTTGGTGCTGGTGATGGTGACCCGACGTCGCTTCCTCAGCCCCTCCTCGTCGGAGGTGATCCCGATGCGCTCCAGCAGGGCGAGCTCCACCAGCACAGCGCCGCCGAGGGCCGGCTCGATCTTCTCGCTGCTGATCGAGCGACGACCCGTCTCGTCGTCGAGACACAGCAGCAGGAACTCCTCGGCGATCAGCATGGGCCCGACGCTACTACTCCCCGCTGACGGGGGGACCCGTCGTCGCGGGTGGGTAGCGTTGGCGCACTGGTCGGGCTTCCTCGACCGACGACGGCATCGGAGTGGCATGGACGTCATCGAGGCAACGGAGCTGCGGCGGCGCTACGGCGACGTGGTCGCCGTCGACGGCATCGACCTGCGGGTGGGTGAGGGCGAGATCGTGGCCGTGCTCGGACCCAACGGCGCCGGGAAGACCACCACCATCGAGATGCTGCTCGGGCTGCGCAGCCCCACCGCCGGTACGGTGAAGGTGTTCGGGGGCGACCCGACCTCAGCGGTGGTGCGCGGTCGCGTCGGCGCCATGCTGCAGGACACCGACGCGCCTGAGAGCCTGACGGTGGCCGAGATGGTCGACATGGTGGCGGCCTACTACCCGTACCGGTTGCCGACGGCTGAGGTGCTGGACCGGGCCGACCTGAGGGGTCAGCGACGGATGCGGGTCACCCAGCTGTCCGGCGGGCAGCGACAGCGGCTGTCCTTCGCCCTCTGCATCGTCGGCGACCCGGACCTGCTGTACCTGGACGAGCCGACCGCCTCGCTGGACGTGGGGGCCCGGCGGTCCTTCTGGGCCCAGGTGGGCGACTTCGCCGCGCTCGGCAAGACGATCCTGTTCTCCACCCACAACCTGCTCGAGGCCGACACGATGGCGGACCGGATCGTGATCGTCAACCGCGGGGTGATCTTCTCCGACGGGACGCCGCGCGAGCTCAAGAGCCTGCTGGCCGGACGCACCGTGGCGATGGCCACCGATGCCCCCGACGAGGTGCTGGCGGCCCTGCCCGGTGTCCGCCACGTCGAGGCCACCGTAGAGACCACCGGAGCAGGCGACCGGCCCGGACCGGTGCGTCAGGTACGGATCCAGGTCAGCGAGGCGGAGCCGTTGCTGGCCGGCCTGTTCGCCGCCGGTTGGGTGGTCCGCGACCTGACGGTGGCTGAGGCCAGCCTCGAGGAGGCCTTCGTGCATCTGACCGCCGAAGCCCACCGGTGAGGCCCCCACCCGTGAACCCACCACCGAACAGCCCCGACGTCTCACCCCGACGTCTCAGCCCGACGTCGACCCGGACCGGCGGCATCGTGGCGATGCTGCTGAGCCAGATCCGTTCGGAGGTGATCCGTTACCGCCGGGTGCCGGAGTTCTTCGTCGGGGTGGTGATCCTGCCCGTCATCCTGTTCGCCATGTTCGGGCTGCCCAACGCCGGCGACCAGCTGCCGGGCGGCACCACGGTGGTGGCGATGATCTTCGTGTCCTTCTGCTGTTACGGGGTGGTCAGCCAGTCCCTGTTCTCGTTCGGGGCCGAGCTGGCGGCCGAACGGCAGCAGGGCTGGCTGCGGCGGTTGCGGGCCACGCCGATGCCGATGTGGGTCTACTTCGGCAGCAAGCTGGCCATGAACATGGTCTTCACGGTGGCGATCACCGCCAGCATGGCTCTGCTGGCCGCCCTCGCCGGCGACGCCCGGTTCGACCTCGACCGGCTGCTGAGCATTGCGGGCGTGATGCTGCTCGGCACCGTCGTCTTCTCCCCGATGGGTGCCGCGATCGCCTACCTCGCCCGTCCCAAGGCCGTGTCGACCATCGTCAACCTCGTCTTCCTGCCGCTGTCGTTCGTGTCCGGCTTCTTCTTCCCGCTCAGCCAGCTGCCCCAGTTCCTGCGTGACCTGGCCCCCTGGCTGCCGACCTACCACTTCGGCCAGCTGGCCTGGAGCACGATGGCACCCCGCGGTGACGTGCAGCTCTACGGGGTGACCCTCTCCGGCAGCACCGGCGTGCACGTCCTGGTGGTCGGCGGCTGGTTCGTGCTGTGCACCGCGGCGACCGTCTGGGGCTATCGGCGAGAGACCCGGCGGGAGCGCAGCTGAGGCCGGCCACGCCCGGCGCGGACCGGCCGGCGAGCGAACGGTCAGCGGCGTGTGTTGAGATGAGCCAATGAATCCCGGAGCACCCTCGACGCTGTCCTATCCCATCGTCGAGCGCACGCTGGGCAACGGTCTCCGGGTGATCGCCAGTCCCGACCACGTCGCTCCCTCCGTCGCGGTCAACCTGTGGTACGACGTCGGCTCGCGGCACGAGGAGCCCGGCCGGACCGGTTTCGCCCACCTCTTCGAGCACGTCATGTTCCAGGGGTCGGCCCACGTCGGATCCGGTCAGCACATCGCCTTGATGCAGGCCGCCGGCGCCTCGGTCAACGCCACCACCTGGTTCGACCGCACCAACTACTTCGAAGCGCTGCCGGCGGGCGGGTTGGACCTGGCCCTGTGGCTGGAGGCCGACCGGATGGGCACCCTGCTCGACGCGCTGACCCAGGAGAGCCTGGACAACCAGCGCGAGGTGGTGAAGGAGGAGAAGCGCCAGCGCTACGACAACGTCCCGTACGGCGACGTGATGGAACGACTGACCACGATGACCTTCCCGGCCGACCATCCCTACGGGCACACCACCATCGGCTCGATGGACGACCTCAACGCAGCCACGCTGGACGACGTCCAGACGTTCTTCCGCGCGCACTACATGCCCAACAACGCGGTGCTGTCCATCGTGGGTGACGTGGACGTCGAGACGGCCTTCGCGAAGGCCGAGCACTACTTCGGCCACCTGCCCGCCGGGCCGCTACCGCCGAAGCCGGTCAACACCTCGCTGCCTCCACTCAGTGGGCAGCCGCGGGTGGAGACGTCGGCCGACGTACCCGCCGACGCGGTGTACTTCACCTGGCGACTGCCTCCGCGCGGGACCGCCAGCTTCGACGCGATCGACCTGGCCTTCACCGTGCTCGGCCAGGGCCAGACCTCCCGGCTGCACCAGAGCCTGGTCCGGTCCACCGAGCTCGCGGAGGGCTCCGGGGCCAGCACCATGGGCCTGATCGGCGGCAACTCGTTCGGCTTCGCGTACGCCCGAGCCCGCGACGGCGTCGCCCTGGACGTCGTCGAGGAGGCGCTGGTGGGCGAGGTCGACCGGCTGGTCGCCGACGGTCCCACCGACCGCGAGCTGCAGCGGGCCAAGGCTCAGTACGAGCGGCACTGGCTGCACGAGCTGGCCCGGGTCGACTCCCGCGCCGACGCGTTCGGGGAGTTCGCCACCCTCGAGCACGAACCTGAGCGTGTCAACACCCGGCTGGCCGAGGTGCAGGCCATCAGCAGGGCTGACCTCGTCGACGCGATCGGCTCGTGGTTACGCAGCGACCAGCGGGCCACGCTGATCTACCACCAGGAGCAGTCGTGACGACGTTCGCCGCCCAGCCCCCCATCAGCCCGCCCGGCGAGTGGCACTTCCCCACACCGGAGCACGCGACCCTCGGCAACGGCATCCAGGTGATCACCTACCAGCTGCCCGGGCAGTACGTGATCGCCGCCCACCTGGTGCTCGACATCGGGTTGAGCGCGGAGGACCGGCAGCTGGAGGGCGTGGGCACCCTCACCGCCCGGACCCTGGACGAAGGCACCTGCACCCACGGCGGCGAGGAGTTCGCCGAGCTGCTGGAGACCGAGGGCGCCGCCTTCGGGATCGACCTGTCCTACTCCGGTCTGGAGGTGATGCTCGACGTGCCGGCGACCCGGCTGGACCGGGCGTTGGAGCTGTTCGCCGAGGCCGTCACCGAGCCCGCACTGGCCGACGAGGACGTGTCCCGGCATGTTCAGCTGCGGCTCGCGGAGATCGAGCAGGCCCAGGCCAACTCGGCCCAGGTCGCCACCATCGCCTTTCGTCGCGCGATCTTCGACCCGGCGTCCAGGGCCAGCAGGATGAACGGGGGCGAGCCCGAGACGGTGGCCCGGGTCACGCCGGGTGACGTCCGGCGGTTTCACGCCGAGCACTTCGGGCCACGTGGAGCCAAGCTGGTGCTGGCCGGCGACTTCCTGTCCGACCCTGTGGCGCTGGCCGAGGCCTACCTCGGGTCCTGGTCCCAGGACACGACGGCGGTCACGCACCAGATCCCGTCCGCCGCCGCCGCGACCACGCTGCTGATCGACCGGCCGGGTGCCGTGCAGGCCGACGTCCGCCTCGGAGGGTTCGGGATCGACCGGCAGGACCCTCGCTGGGCCGACATCCAGGTGGCCAGCTACGCCATGGGCGGGGCCTTCCTGTCTCGGCTGAACGCCGTGCTGCGGGAGGACCTGGGCTACACCTACGGCGTCCGGATGAACTTCGCGCCGTTGCGGAGCGGCGGCTCGTTCGCGGTCCAGGGGTCGTTCCGCACCGAGGTGGTCACCGACGCTCTGGTGCAGGCTCGGTCGTTGTTGGACGTGTCGGATCAGCCGTTCGACCAGCGCGAGGTGGACGAGGCCGTCAACTTCTTCGCCGGCGTCTCCCCGCTCCGCTACGCCACCGCCGACGGGGTGGCCGACCAGGCCGCCACCCAGATCCTGGCCGAGCTGGGCGACACCTACGTCGACGACAGCATCGCCGCGTTGCGGGCGGTCACTCCCGAGTCGGCCACCGCGGCCTATCGGGCGCTGGTCGACGTCGACCGCCTGAGCCTGATCGTCGTCGGCGACGCCACGACCATCGCCGAGCCCTTGCGGGCCGCGGGCTTCTCCGTCTCGTAGCGCTGTGCGTCCCGTGCTCCTCAGCCGGCGGCCCTCCACGGCGAACGACGTCCAGATCTACCCGATGGTGACCGCGTGAGCACCCTCGACTCCGTAGTCGTGGTCGGGGCGTCCCTGGCCGGGCACGCCACCGTCCGCGCCCTCCGGCAGCAGGGCTTCGACGGCCGGATCAGCGTGGTCGGCGAGGAACCCGAGCGCCCGTACGACCGACCGCCGCTGTCCAAGGAGTATCTGGCCGGAACCCTGCAGGAGGACCACCTCGGCCTGGAACCACCCGGCGAGGCGCTGGGCGCGGAGTGGATCCTCGGGGTGCCGGCGGTCTCGCTCGATCCCACCGCTCGCAGCGTCGAGCTGGCCGACGGTCGGACCCTGTCCGGCTCGGCGGTGGTCGTCGCCACCGGGTCGTTCGCGCGCGGTTGGCCCACCCGGCTCGCTGGGGTGCACACGGTGCGCACCCTGGCCGACGCGCGGCGTCTGCGCGAGGACCTGGTCCCGGGGGCACGGTTGGTCGTGGTGGGTGCCGGGTTCATCGGAGCCGAGGTCGCCTCGACCGCCCACAGCCTCGGGCTCGACGTGACGGTGATCGAGGCGGCACCCACTCCGTTGTCGCGCCAGCTCGGTACCGAGCTCGGGCGCGCCGTGGCCGGGTTGCACGCAGCCAACGGTGTCCAGCTCCGCTGCGGAGTCGGCGTCGCCGCCCTGGTGGGCCCGGGCGCCGGTGCACGTCTCGGAGACAGCGGCCGGGTGACGGGCGTAGAGCTGGTCGACCACCGGGTGCTGCCCGCGGACGTGGTGGTGGTCGGGATCGGCGCCAGCCCCGCGGTCGACTGGTTGCGCACCTCGGGTCTCGACCTGTCGCACGGGGTGGTCTGCGACCGGCGCGGCGCCACGAACGCGCCGGGGATCTGGGCCGTGGGCGACTGCTCCGCCTGGTACGACCCGGTGGTCGGCGGCCCGCACCGGATCGAGCACTGGACCGACTCGCGGGAGCGGCCGGCGCACGCCGTCCGGGCGCTGCTCGGTGGTGCCGACCAGACCCCGGCACCCCTGCGCGCGCCGTACTTCTGGTCCGACCAGTACAGCGTCCGGATCCAGTTCGCCGGGCACCGTCGCGACGACGACGAGCTGGTGATCGAGGACGGTACCGCCGAGGAGGCCAACCTGCTGGTCACCTGGCGGCGAGACGGCGCCGTGGTCGCGGTGCTCGGCCTCAACCAGACCCGGGCGTTCACCCGGCACCGCAAGACGCTCGACCGCAGCCTCCGTCCCTGACCTGTCGGAGGGCCCTCCGTGGATACTTCAACAGTGAGCTGGACGAGGGTCTTCCGCCGGGCCGGTCGGCGCACCAACGCTGCCCTGTTTCTGCTCTGTGTCGGCGCGTTCACCTCCGGCTGGGTGGCGTTCGCCGTCGGCACTCCGGGACCGGCGACCGTGACCACGGTGGCTCACGGCATCTTCGGGCTCGGCGTCGTCGTGCTGGTCCCCTGGAAGAGTGTGGTCATCCGGCGGTCGTCGTCCATCCCATGGGCGGGCTGGGCGCTGATGGTGCTGATCGTGCTCTGTCTGGTGGCGGGGTTCATCCAGTTCTTCTTCGGTTACGGATACCTCCTCGGGCTCAGCCCGATCCAGGTGCACGTCGGCGCGGCCCTGGTCGCCGTGCCCCTGTTCACCTGGCACGTGGTCCTTGCCCGTCGGCAACGCCTGCGGTCCTCAGATCTGTCCCGCAGGGCACTGCTGCGCACGGGAGCCCTGACCGTCGGGGTGGGAGCCGCCTACGTGGCTGGTGTCGGGCTGGCGGGTATCACCCGTGGCGGCGCCGGCCGGGTGTCCACCGGATCGGGTCGGCGGCCCGCCAGCACCATCCCGGCGACCAGCTGGCTGCTCGACCAGGTGCCGGAGCTCGACGTCGTCGCCCACCGGGTGACCGTGGCCGGGCAGGCGGTCGGTGTGGCCGAGATCGAGGCCGTCGCGCGTCCGATCGTGGCGCGGCTGGACTGCACCAGCGGCTGGTACGCCGTGGCGACCTGGTCGGGCGTGCCGCTGTCGGACCTGCTCGGCGCTTCCGAGCTCGAAGGGGCGGTCAGCATCAGGGTGACCAGCGTGACCGGCTACGTCCGACACTTCCCGGTGGCCGAAGCCGGCGCGCTCTGGCTGGCCACCCGGGTGGAGGGTCAGCGGCTGACGCCGGGCACCGGGTCACCGGTCAGGCTGGTCGCCCCGAACCGGCGCGGCTTCTGGTGGGTCAAGTGGGTGGCCGCGGTCGAGCTCAGCCACCGACCCGCCTGGCTGCAGCCGCCCTTCCCACCCCAGTAGCGCCGCAGCACGTCTGCGAACCCATTTTCGTGCCTCCAGTGAGGGGCGCCGGAGCGGGCGTACGCGCGAACCGGGACAACGCAGCGCACTGGTGGTCAGAAAATGGGTTCCGGTCAGCGAAACACGACGGTCCGGCCGCCGTTGGGCATCACCCGCTGCTCGCAGTGCCACTTGACGGCGCGCGCCAACACCTGGGTCTCGACGTCGCGGCCGGCGGCGACCAGCTCCTCCGGGTCAAGGTAATGGTCGACGCGCACCACGTCCTGCTCGATGATCGGGCCCTCGTCCAGGTCGTCGTTGATGTAATGAGCGGTCGCCCCGATCAGCTTGACGCCGCGGTCGTGCGCCTGATGGTAGGGCTTGGCCCCCTTGAAGGAGGGCAGGAAGGAGTGGTGGATGTTGATCGCCCGACCCGACAGCACCCCGCTGGCCAATGGCGACAGCACCTGCATGTAGCGAGCCAGCACCACCAGGTCCACCTGCTCATCGCTCACCAGCCGGAGCAGCTGGCCCTCCGCCGCCGGCTTGGTGTCCGCGGTGACCGGGATGTGGTGGAACGGCACGTCGTAGGAGGCCGCCAACGCAGCGAAGTCGGGGTGGTTGGACACGATGCCGGCGACGTCGATGTTGAGCGTGCCCGCCTGCGTGCGGAACAGGAGGTCGTTGAGGCAGTGTCCGAACCTGGAGACCATGATCAGCGTCCGGGTCGGTGTGGCCACGTCGACCACGTTGAAGTCCATACCGTAGGTCCGGGCCAGCGGGGTGAACGAGCCCCGCAGCTCGTCCAGGGCTACCGCGCGTTGGGTGAGAATGAAGTGCACCCGCATGAAGAGGCGCCCGGTCAGCCGGTCGTCGAACTGCTGGCTGGCCAGGATGTTGGCGCCGAAGTCGAGCAGATAGCCGGTCACCGCGTGCACTAGACCTGGACGGTCAGGACAGGTGAGCGTGAGAATGTACTCAGATCCCGGCACGGGACGGGGCGACAAGGTTCCTCCAGAAGACTGCGTCTCCACGAATCAGTTCACTCCGGCCCCGTAGCGCCACAGCGCGACCATTGTTGCACCAGAGCGTTTCCCGAGACGACGGTGACCCGTCGGTTCGGGGCGGCGCCGGCTCGGCCCGGGGAACGCAACGCAGGCCCGACGACTGGTGTCGTCGGGCCTGCGCTGTGGTTCCCGTGGGCCGGCGAGCTCCCCCGAACTCATGCCGGCCCACGGGTGGCTTTTCCACGTGGAGGAACTGGGAGGTCAGACCTTGTATCCGCGCTGACGGCGGAAGAGCTTGCTGGTCATGACGATGGTCTGCGCGATGGTGATGGTGTAGAGCACCGGCCAACCGAGCCAGAGGATGCTGGACTGGATGAGGGTGGGAAGCTGCCACCAGGTGTAGCCGAGGATGATGGTGGCGACGGCGAGGATGATCAACGGGGTCAGGTAGCTGTTGCCGCTGCCGCGTTCGGCTTTGGCCTGGTCGGCCCAGTTGTCCACCTTGACCTTGGACAGGAACTTGGCCCAGGCGCGGACGAAGTGCCCGGCGCGCAGCCACATGTAGATCTCGGCGGGGATGCCCAGGGCGGCGAAGAGGATGTCGCGCCAGGTCCGGTTCTTCATGCTGTACGCGATGCGGACGTTGAGCAGGACGGCGACGAACGGCGGGATGAGCCAGACCGGGGAGAACACGAAGGCGTGGATGCTGAGGCTGGCGGCGAGCAGGAGCATGAACGCGACGCGGGTGAAGATGTTGGTGGCCATGCCGAAGTTCTCGATCCAGCGCAACCGGAGGTTGGGGTGGAAGGGCTGGCCCTTGGTGTCGCCGCGTTGGCCCGGCCACATCAGGTCGATCGCGCCGTAGTTCCACTTGACCTGCTGACCGTCCAGCGACCGGAGCGTGGTCATCCCGCCGACGTCGGCACGGGCGGTGGCGGAGATCTTGGTGAGGTAGCCGGCGGATTTGATCTGCAGGGAGAGCAGGGAGTCCTCGACTTCGGAGTCGTTGACCCAGGGGGTGGCCTGGTGGTTCTCGGCCATCACCGCTCGCAGCGCCTTCATCGAGAAGATGGAGCACTGACCACCCAGGACGGCCATGTTGCGGCCGGCGAGCATGTTCTGCATGTTGAACGCGGCGAACTGGGTCCGTTGTCCGGCGACCAGCAGCTTCGCGATCAGGCCCGGGTTGTCGGTGTCGTCGATGGAGTAGATGGCGGAGATGCCGCCGATGCGGGTGTCGGAGCGGATCTCGGCTTCGAGCTTCTCGACCGCGTCCACGGCGAGGGTGGTGTCACCGTCGACTCCGAGGAGGTAGTCCGCGTACACACCGTTGAGGCCGCCGTTGATGAGGCTGTAGCCGTAGTTGAGGGCGCCGACCTTCTTGTCGGGGTTCTCGCCGATGTCGTGGACGAACACTTCGGTGGTCTGGCGAACCTTCTCGCCTTTCCTCCGCTTCTTGGCGCTGCGCGGGCCGGCGAACTTGGCGGCCAGGTCGAAGGTGTCGTCCTTGGTGTTGTTCACGATGACGTGGATCTGGTCGGGCAGCCGGGTCTGCTTCAGCAGCGACCGCAGGACGCCTTCGATCGACTCGGCTTCGTTGTAAGCCGGGATGATGGCGCCGATGATCGGTCGGTAGGTGGGGAGGGCCTCGAGGTCAGCGGCGATGGAGCGGACGTATGCTTCCAGCCCGGCGCGGACCGGTCGGTCGGTGGCACAGGTGTCATCGGTGTCCTCGAGGTCGCTGCTCTGGGTGAAGGTGTCGATGCTCATGGTGTCTCCTGGGGGATGGCGGCCGGGGTAGCCCCTACCGACACCAGAAGACTGACGGACCAACCTTCACGGGGATCGCGGTAGGCGTCCAGGAACCGCTCAAGAAACGGCCAGCCTCAACCAGAGCCGAATCAGAGGTTCCAGGATCGGCCTCGACCTGGCGGCTGGCGGCGATGGTCAGCGGCCACCGCTGACGTCGATCGTCGTGCCGGTGATGTACGACGCGCCGTCCGACACCAGGAACGCGATCGTGGCGGCCACCTCGTCGGCCGTACCCGGTCGGCCCAGCGGCGGTGTCGACCCCAACCGTTCGAGCCGGCCCGGTGGATGGATGTCGGTCACGATCAGGCCGGGCCGGACCCCGACGACGCGGATGCCTTCCCCGGCCACCTCGGCAGCCAGCCCGATGGTGAGGGCGTCGATCGCGGCCTTGCTGGCGGCGTAGTCGACGTACTCCCCCGACCCTCCCAGCTGCGCGGCCCGGGAGGAGATGTTGACGATCACCCCGCCTTCGCCGCCGTGTCGTGTCGACATGGCGCGGACCGCCCGACCGGCGGCCACGAAGGCCCCGGTCACGTTGGTGGCCAGGAGCCGACCGACCCGGTCGGCGGTGTAGTCCTCGACCGAGGCCGACGGCGGCACCACCCCGGCGTTGTTGACGAAGGCCCCCAGGCAACCCAGCCCCGCCGCCACCTCGGCGAAGAGGCGGTGCACCTCGTCCTCGACCGCGATGTCCGCCCGGATCGCCAACGCCCGGACACCCATGGCGACACAGTCGGCCACCACCTCGTCGGCCCGCGCGCGTTGGCTGAGATAGCTGATGGCCACGTCCCAGCCGTCAGCAGCCAGCGCGCGCGCCGCGGCCGCACCGATCCCTCGGCTGCCACCGGTCACCAGCGCAACCGTCGCGCCGTCCATCCGATCCCCCATCCAGCCGGGCCCCGGGACCCGGTCATCGCGCGGTGGTCAGCCCCCCAGGGCCGCGATGGCCTTGTCGACCGCGGCCTGCGCTTCCTTGACCTTGGACTGGTAGGTGGCCAGGTCACCCGTCGTCAGGGCCTTGTTCGCCGCCGCGTACGCAGCCTTGGCCGTCGCCAACGCGGCCGCCGCGGCCTTCTCCGAGACGGTCCCCGTGGGAGGCGTCGGCGGCGGCGTCGGCGTCTCACCCGTGTTGGCCCCGGAGTCGCCGGCGAACACCTGGTTCAGCGCTTCCTCCAGCGTGTCGCCGATGCCCACCTTCTGGCCGAAGCGCACCATCACGAAACGCAGCGCGGGGTAGGCGCCGCTGCTCCCCTGCCGCTGGGTGTAGACGGGCTGGGCGTAGAGCAGGCCGCCCCCGACCGGCAGGGTGAGCAGGTTGCCGTACTGGGCACTCGCCGAACCCTGGTTCAGGAACGGCCGCAGTCGATCGGCGACCGTCTCGTTCGTCACCATCGCGTTGGCGGTCTGCCCGGGCCCGTCGATCTGGGTGGTGTCGGACATGGTCAGAATGCGCAGCCGGCCGTAGTCGGGACTGCTCGCGTCGGCGTTGACGGCCATGTAGGCCGCCAGGTTGGACCGACCCCGGGGCACGAAGACCGTGGTGAGACTGAAGATCGCCCGGTCATCACCCGGCCACTTGACCGACAGGAAGTAGGGAGTCTCCTTGGCCTGGCTGTTGGCCCCGATCACCGGGTCGTTGGGGATCTCCCACAGTCCCGACTGCTGGTACCAGTTGCCCGGGTCGGTCATGTGGTACCGAGCCAGGATCTGGCGCTGCACCTTGAACATGTCCTCGGGGTAGCGCAGGTGGCTCTTGAGCTCCGCCGAGATGGCCGACTTGGGCTGCACCACGCCGGGGAACGCCTTCTCCCAGGTCTTCAGCACCGGGTCGGTGTCGTCCCAGGCGTACAGCTTGACCGAGCCGTCGTAGGCGTCGACCACGGCCTTCACCGAGTTGCGCATGTAGTTGATGTCGGTGTTGGCCTGCGCCGCCACGGTCCCCTGGTTGGTCTGGGAGTCCGAGGTCACCCGGCTGA
>JBBRYD010000100.1:0-14061 GCA_038238065.1 Propionibacteriales bacterium
GGGCGAGGTCGAGTACCAGGGTTCCTATCAGCTCCTCAGGGGCCTGACCATGTCGGAGTCCTACGCCTCCACCCTGGCCCTGTCCTTCGACATCCGCGGCGGGCTGCTGGTCCGACAGATGCACCACTGGGCCGCCATGCTGTTCATCGCGGCGATGCTGACCCACATGCTCCGGGTCTACTTCACCGGCGCGTTCCGCAAGCCGCGCGAGCTCAACTGGCTGTTGGGCGTGGGCCTGCTGTTCATGGGGATCATCGAGGGCTTCGCGGGTTACTCGCTGCCAGATGACCTGCTGTCCGGTACCGGCCTCCGGTTCGTCGACGGACTGATCCGGTCCATCCCGCTGATCGGCACCTGGGCCGAGTTCTTCACCTTCGGGGGGCAGTTCCCGGGCGAACTGATCATCCCGCGCCTCTACATGGTGCACATCCTCTTGGTCCCGGCCGTGATCCTGGGTCTGATCGGGGCACACCTGGCGCTGGTCGTCTATCACAAGCACACCCAGTTCGCCGGTCCCGGACGGACCGAGACCAACGTGGTGGGCTACCCGCTCTACCCCGTGTACATGGCGAAGGCCGGCGGTTTCTTCTTCATCGTGCTCGGCATCCTCACTCTGATGGGTGCCCTGCTGCAGATCAACCCGGTGTGGACCTACGGCCCATACAACCCGTCTCAGGTCACCGCCGGCGCCCAGCCCGACTGGTACATGGGCTTCGTCGAGGGTGGCATCCGGATCATGCCCAACTGGGAATGGCACATCGGCTCGACCACCTGGTCGTGGAACATCGCCATCCCGGGTCTGGGTCTGCTGGGCCTGCTCGCGGTGGTCCTGGCCGCCTACCCGTTCGTCGAACAGTGGATCACGGGTGACAAGAAGGAGCACCACCTGCTCGATCGCCCGCGTGACAATGCGACGCGGACCGCGTTCGGGGTGGCCGCCATCGCCTGCTACGGGATGCTGTGGATCGGCGGTGGTAACGACATCGTCGCCACCCAGTTCCACGTCTCGCTGAACCACGTGACGTACTTCCTCCGGGTAGCCGTCTTCGTCGTACCGGTGATCGTCTTCCTGCTGACCAAGCGCATCTGCATCGGTCTGCAGCGGGCCGACGAGGATCGCTTGCTCCATGGCGCCGAGACCGGCGTCCTCGTCCGTGATCCGTCCGGCTCGTACTCCGAGAAGCACGTGCCGATCTCGGCCGATGAGGCCTTCACGTTGACCTCGCGAGTGGAGCCGCTGGCCCTGGCGCCGGTGACCGGGGAGGACGACCTGTCGGCCAAGGATGCCCGGAGCGAGCAGCTCCGTCGTCGGGCTACCCGGTTCTACTTCATCGACAACCTGCGCAAGCCCACCCGGGCCGAGCTCGAGGAAGCCGCGGCCCACCAGTCCCACGGCAACGGCGACGGGGACGGACACGCGGTCGGCGACGGCGGAGGCAACGGACACCACGCCATCACCTCCGGTGACGCCGGAAGCAAGACCTCCGGCCACTGAGGCCGTAGCGCGAACCCGAACAGGGCGCCCACCGTCATGGTGGCCGCCCTGTTCGCATTCCCACCCTCTTCCTTTCCCTCGGGGCGGGTGTGCGATGCGTCACTCCTCCCGTTCTCTGGCTACGATTCGGCCTCCCCGTGCGTTACGACCCATGGACTGTGCAAGAACAGACGAATCGAACCCCAGAAGTACGAGGACATGACCGGCAGTACTCCATTGCCCCCGCCCACCCCCGATCCGCAACACCGCACGACGCCGTTATCCGACCCCAACACGCAGCGGGAGGCCCGCGAGCCTGCAGCCGCTGACCAGCACGACGCCCCTGACAAGCCGCCCCGCAAGATCGACCTGTCTGCGACCCAGGTCGCCGGCGGTGCCTTGGCGGCGATGACGGCAGCCACGCTCGGGTCCCGCCTGGGATTGGCCGGCACCATCACCGGTGCCGCTGTGGCCAGCGTCATCGCCGCCGTGGCCAGCTCGCTCTACACGGCCTCACTGCGGCACACCCGTGCCAAGGTGAAGACCATCTGGTCCGGCCGGATCGTGAGCCGGACCGGTCAACCGGCCCCTGGGCCGGCCGGAGCCGGTCAGGAGGGCCTCCCGACCGCTGACGTACCGGTCAGCATCGACGTCGTGCCCGGCACAGCGGCGTGGGACCTCCCAGTGGCGCCCGCCGATTTGCCGCCGAGGCAGCCCCGGGGCAGGATCTCGTGGAAGGCGATGCTGGTCGGAGCGGTTTCGGCCTTCGCCATCGCTGCCGTCGCTCTGACGGGGTTCGAGCTGCTGTCGGGACAGGCTCTCTCGGGCGGTCAGGGGACGACCATCGAGCAGGCGAGAGAAGCTCGTGGGCCGGCGACCGGGCCGACGGCCAAAGCCTCGCCGAGCAGGAGCGCCACCCCGTCAGAGACCGAGTCCGCCTCGCCGTCCCAGACACCGTCCCCGACGCCGTCCCCGACGCCGTCCCCGACAGCCTCGAGGTCACCGGGCGTGGTGCCCAGTGACGCGCCGTCGGCCCCCGCGACTGCGTCCACCGCGCCGACAACCCAGCAGCAGACGCCGGTTCCGTCTGCGCCGGCGTCCGAGCCGAGGGCGTCCACCAACCCATCAGCTCCGTCAGCCCCGAGCGGCGCGGCCGACACCCCGTCAGCGGTAGAGACCCCGACGGGCTGAACGGTCCGCGACCCGGACGTCGAGTCGCAGCGCTGCCCAGGCGGCGTGCAGCGGCGAGCCGGCCAGCTCCGTCCCGAGGTAGCGGGTGAGAGTACTGCCCGGGTCGAGCAGCGCATAGCGTACCGCCGTGCCGACCTCGGAGGGGCCCGGCTGACCGAGTGCGGTGACCGTGTCGATGATCCGGTAGGCCCCGAGCATTCCGGGCAGCCTCTGGTGGCCTGCCGGGTCCAGCTGCAGGTCCTCCACCAGAATCTCCTGGCGGGCTCGTCGGAGGACCGCGAGCGTACGGAGCGCCCCGCCGGCTTCCCCCGCGCGGCCCAGACACACCGTCTCGCGGAGCAGAGCGGTCGCCCCTGGCGCCAGGTCGGCCTCCAGGGTGCGCGTGACCGCCGCACCGGCGGACACGACCAGCGGCTCACCGCTCCACCGCAGTCGCGCGTTCTCCTGCAGCCGGAGCCGGGTACGCCAGGCCGCGGGGGCACCGCGGCCGTCGTAGGCGACAGTGCCCGCGACGTCGAAGAGCTCCACCGTGCACCCCTCACCGACGTCCACCTCCAGATCGACCTCGTCACCGCCCAGCAGCAGCGCCGTGGTGGCCAGCAGGCCGATCCGACAGCGGTCCGCAGGGCCGTGCACGACCTGGGCCCGCAGCAGTCCCGAGATCAGCGTGGTGCGGTGCCGGCCGTCCCGGAGCTGGACCTCTATCCGTGAGATCACGTCGACCTAGTGGAGGTGGACGGTGCCGTCGGCGTGGAGGTGCGGAGCCATCGGGCCAGGGTCCTGCGCCATCAGCTCCCCGGACCGAAACCGCGTCAGGGTCCGCAGCACCCACTGCGTGAGCGCCGCGACCGAGTCTGCGTCGTTGCGCGACAGGGCGACCACCGGCCCACCGTTCCGTGCTCGCTCGGCGTCAGCGACCATCTGCGCGACGTCGACGCCCACGTACGGAGCGAGGTCGGTCTTGTTGACGATCAGGACGTCGGCCCCCGCGATGCCCGGACCGCCTTTGCGCGCCACGTCGCCACCGCCGGCCACGTCGAGGACGAAGAACTGAGCATCGACCAGCGCCGGGCTGAACGTCGCGGTCAGGTTGTCACCACCGGACTCCACCAGGACCAGGTCGACCGGCGCGAAGTCACGCTCCAGGTCCTCCACGGCAATCAGGTTCTGCGTCACGTCGTCCCGGATGGCGGTGTGCGGGCAGGCGCCGGTTTCCACCGCTCGGATCCGGTCCGGAGCCAGCACCCCTTCCGCGCGCAGGAAGCGGGCGTCCTCATCGGTGTAGATGTCGTTGGTGATCACCCCGATGCTCAGCTGGGCGCCGAGCTCGCGGCAGAGCAGGGCGATCAGCGAGCTCTTGCCGGTGCCGACCGGTCCGGCGACCCCTAACCGGAGGGCGCGCTGCCCTGACCCGTCGACAGCGGGTGGGGAGCCTGCAGTGGTGTGTTCACGCACGGAACAGCCGCCTTTCGGTGGTGCGATGATGCTGACCCCATTCCTCGATCAACGGTGAGCTCCTGCCGGGCAGCTCCGATACCGACACCAGCGTGGCCACCCGTTGGACGAGCCGCTCGACCTCGCCGGCTGCGGCGACCGACCACCGGACCCCTTGGCTGGGGTCGAACGGGACCAGCTTGAGCGCCGCCGCAACGACGGTCTGGACGTCGTCGAAGGCCACCACCCGGGCCGTCTCTGCGGCCGACAGACCCGCCTCCCCGGCGACCGCGCCGAGGACCACGGCCCGGCACCAGACGCGCGTGGGCGGTTCGCTGAGCGTCCGCACATCCCAGACCGCGCCCGCCAACCGGAGGTACCCCCGGCCCAGCAGGTCGGAGGCCTCACGCAGGGCGTCGGACAGCGTCCGCGCCCGCCAGGCCCGGTCCACGCTCAGCATCGACTGCCGACGGCCTTCGACGTCGCTGGTCAACCACAGCTGCCGCGCCAGCACCGCGGCGGCCGCCTCGGTCTCGGTGACCGTCCGCAACCGGACCGTGAGGTAGTCAGGGATCTGCTCCAGCCGCATCCCGTGCGTGAACGCGGGCTCGACACCTGCCGACTGGGTGTGCGCACCCGTCGGCAGCCGACCGTCGGCCAGCAGCAGGGTCAGATACTCGGCCGTCACCTGGGACCCGTACGGGGGTCGATATCTGCGGGCTGCATCAGAACATGCTGTACAGCTGGGCCAGCGGCAGGCTGCTGGCGGGCGCGGGCATGATCTCCGTCTGGTCGACCTCGACCCGATGGGTCTCGGGGTCGATCACGATGGAGGGAACTGCGTCGTTGTTGATCATCTGCGCCTTCCCCACCCCGCGGGTGGACCGGATCGCCACCAGCTGGCGACGCAGCCCCAGCTCATCGGCCAGCCCCGCCGCCAGGGCAGCCGGAGCCACGTACGTCTGCGAGCGGTACGAGCCGCTGCCGTAGTAGAGCGCTGGTCGCATCAGGACCGGCTGCGGGGTCGGGATCGACGCGTTGGGATCACCCAGGGCACCCACCACGATGCCGCCGCCCTTGATCACGATGCTGGGGCGGACGCCGAAGAACCGCGGGTCCCAGAGCACCAGGTCGGCGAGCTTCCCGACTTCGATCGAACCGATCTCATGGTCGACACCGTGCGAGATCGCCGGGTTGATCGTGTACTTGGCCACGTAGCGGCGGGCCCGGAAGTTGTCGGCGGGCAGCCCACCGGCCAGCTCGCCCCTGACCTGCTTCATCACGTGTGCGACCTGCCAGGTGCGGGTGATGACCTCTCCGATCCGCCCCATGGCCTGCGCGTCGGACGAGGTGATCGAGATGGCGCCCAGGTCGTGCAGGTGGTCTTCGGCCGCGATGGTCGTCGCCCGGATCCGCGACTCGGCGAAGGCCAGGTCCGCGGGCACCGACGGGTTGAGGTGGTGGCAGACCATCAGCATGTCGAGGTGCTCAGCCACCGTGTTGACCGTGTGCGGCAGCGTCGGGTTCGTCGAGCCCGGCAACACGTACGGTAGCCCGGCGATGGTCAGGATGTCCGGCGCGTGACCACCGCCGGCACCCTCGACGTGGAAGGCCACGATGCCCCGACCGGCGATGGCCGCCACCGTGTCCTGGACGAATCCCGACTCGTTGAGCGAGTCGGCGTGCAGGGCCACCTGAAGACCCCACTCCTCGGCTCCGCGCAGCGCCGCATCGATCGCCGCCGGGGTCGAACCCCAGTCCTCGTGCACCTTGTAACCGCCGGCCCCGGCCAGAGCCTGCTCCTCGAACGCCCCCATCGCGACCGTGTTGCCCTTGCCCAGCAGCAGCAGGTTGACCGGATACTCATCGAGCGCGAGATGAGTCTGCTTCAGGTGCCACGCGCCAGGCGTGACGGTCGTGGCCTTGGATCCCTCCGACGGGCCCGTACCGCCGCCGCCCAACGTCGTCAGCCCTGCCGCCAGGGCCTCGTGGATCTGGGACGGCGAGATGAAGTGGACGTGGGAGTCGAAGCCGCCCGCGGTCAGGATCTTGGCCTCGCCGGAGATGACGTCGGTGCCCGGCCCGATGATCAGCGCGGGGTCGACGCCGTCGGCGATGTCGGGGTTGCCACTACGACCGATACCGACGATCCGTCCGTTCTTGATGCCCACGTCGGCTCGGATGATGCCCCAGTGGTCGAGGATCACCGCGTTCGTGATGACCGTGTCCAGGGCGCCCTCGGCGGACGTGGTCAACGCCTGGTTCATCGACTCGCGGATCGACTTTCCGCCGCCGAAGACCGACTCATCACCGCCGAAGGTCAGGTCCTGCTCGACTTCGATCCACAGGTCGGTGTCCCCGAGGCGGATCTGGTCACCGGTGGTCGGTCCGAAGATCGCCGAATAGTCCTCGCGGTCCAGCCTGGCCATCGTCGACCGCTCGGATCGCGGAGCTGCAGCCCCGGGACCGACCTGAGCCCGCGCAGCGTGACCAAGGACACCGTCCGGGAGGCGCCCGGCTCGAACCGGACCGAGGTGCCGGCCGCGATGTCGAGCCGGAAACCTGCGGCGGCGGCTCGGTCGAAGTCCAGACCGGGGTTCACGTCCGGCAGGTGGATGTGAGAGCCGACCTGGATCGGCCGGTCGGCGGTATTGGTGAAGGTCAGCTCGAGGCGCTCCTCCGCCGACCGGTCGGCATTGATCTCGACGAATCCCGGCTTGACCCGGATCGCTCCCGGGCCGGACTGCGATGCACCTGCCATGCCTACCCCCCCAGGGCCAGGGACTGCACGGGTGCCGCCGGCCTCGACGTCATTGGATCGGCCGGTGCAGGGTGACGAGCTTGCGACCGTCCGGGAAGGTCGCCTCCACCTGGACGTCGGTCAGCATGTCGGCCACCCCTTCCATCACGTCCGCACGCGACAAGACCTCGCGACCGGTGGTCATCAGGTCGGCCACGCTGCCGCCATCGCGGGCCCGTTCGATCACCCAGGTACTGAGCAACGCGACCGACTCGGGATAGTTGAGCTTCACGCCACGAGAGAGTCGGTCCCGAGCCACCAAGCCGGCGACGGCCTGCAACAGCTTCTCGGTCTCCGAGGGAGCCAGGTTCACCGGCCAATCTCCTTCGATCGTCACCTGCCACCGCGTACGGTCGGCCCTGGGTTCCAGCCTCGGGACTCACCGTAGCGAGGGTTTGTTGCGGATCTGTGACGGCCCTTCGTCAGGCTCGGGGAACGGGCACCCAGTGGTCAGCGGGGACGCGCTCGGTGGGGATCGGCGGGGGCGGGGGCGTGCCGTCCCCGAACGGTCGACCACCTAGCTGCTCACGATGGTGCGCGGTCAGCCAGCTGCTGAGATCGGGACCTTTCGGCACGATCTGAGTGGGGTTGATGTCGACGTGCACGATGTAGTAGTGCTGCTTGATCTGCACGAAGTCGGTGGTGTCGCCGAAGCCGGGGGTCTGGAACAGGTCCCGCGCGTAGGCCCACAACACCTCCATCTCGGCCAGCTTCTGCCGGTTGCACTTGAAGTGCCCGTGGTAGACCGGGTCGAAGCGGGCCAGCGTGGTGAACAGCCGCACGTCGGCCTCGGTGATGGTGTCTCCCACCAGATACCGCTGGCCGCGCAGCCGCTCCGACAGCCAGTCCAGCGTGGCGAACAACCGGTCGTACGCGCTGTCGTAGGCCTCCTGGGAACCGGCGAAGCCACAGCGGTAGACGCCGTTGTTGACCTCGGTGAAGACCCGGTGCGCGACCTCGTCGATCTCGTCGCGGTGTCGTTCGGGGTAGAGCTCCGGAGCGCCATCGCGGTGGAACTCGGTCCACTCGGTGGAGAAGTCCAGGGTCATCTGGGGGTAGTCGTTGGTGACCACGGCCTTGGTCGGGATGTCGACGAGCGCAGGCACGGTGATCCCCCGGCTGTAGTCGGGGTCACGAGCGAAGAAAGCCTGCTGCAACCGCTCGTACCCCAGCACCGGGTCGACCCCACCGGGATCCAGGTCGAACGTCCAGCTGCGCTTGTCGTGCGTCGGCCCGCACATGCCCATGGAGATGGCGCTCTCCAGCCCCAACAGCCGCCGCACGATGACCGCCCGGTTGGCCCACGGACAGGCCCGAGCGACCACCAGGCGGTAGCGGCCCGGCTCGACCGGAAACCCGTCGCGCCCGTCTCGGGTGATCCGGGTCTGGATGTAGTTGGTGTCTCGCTTGAACTCGGTCCCCCCGGTCACGTAGGCCCCGACGGTGGAGAAGGCTTGATCGGTCACCCGGCAAACTTACCCGGAACCGGTCAGGTTCCACCGAGACTTCCGTCAGCGATTCGTCCGCGTGCCGCCACGGGTGGAGATGATCTCATAACGCGGCTGTCCGGCGGTGAAATGGGCACGCACCATCCGCGCGCTCAGCACCGTGGGGTAGGTCGAGACGTCGTCCACCACTCCGTCGTAGGTACCGGTCGGCGCACCCGGAAGAGACGTGGAGGTCGGACCACCGATGGCCCACCTGCCGGTCTGGGCGGACCTGTTGGTGGCATCCGTGGAGGCCGCCATCTGGGCACCGTCCACGTACAGCTGCAGCCCGGCGTCGGACTGCGTGGCGACCACCTGGTGCCAGCGGCCGTCGTTGTAGGCCGACGGTGTGGTGACGGCCGCGGCGCCAGGGCCCGTGGTGTTGGCCCCGAAGGAGAGCCGGCCGTCGGCGCGGAGGTAGACCCGTCGGTCCCGGTCCGCCGAGCCGAACCCGGCCAGCGCCCCGCCCGAGACGCTGGTGCTCTTGAACCACGTTTCGATGCTCACGTCTCCCGCGGGCAACACGTTCGCAGTCGTCTGGCCCACGGCGCCGCTGGTGCCGTCGAGGGTGACCGCGGTGTCAGCGTCCGCCTCGAACGCGCCGTTGGCGGCAAAGGTCACTCCGGTGCCCACGGTCAGCGACGGTCCACCCTTGCTGTCAGGGGTCGTCGTGCCGGTGGCACTCCCGAGTCGCCACTGGTGCGTGGCGCCGTCGGCAGCGACCGACCGCGCGTAAGCAGTGCTGGACGGGAACACCGCGCTGGCGACTGGACTCGTCCGGGAGTTACCTTGCGGGTCACGCACCCGGACCCTGTAGGTGTAGGTGCGGTTGGCGACCCCGGTCGGATCGGTGAAGGTCAGCGTCGGACGGTTCCAGAACTGCGAGGTGGCCCGGAGCGTTCCCAGCACCACGGTGCCGCGGAGCACGTCGTAGGTCAGCACCTGGTCGTCGCGGTCCCAGCCGGCCTTCCAGGTCAGCACGTTGCCCCGCTCGGCCACCGGGGTCACGTCGGGCGGCGCGCTCGGGCTGCTGGGGGTATGCGCCGTCTTGGGATCGAAGTCGTAGTCGACCGGCCCCTGCTTGTTCGGCGCGTGCGCCGGGACGGCCATCCGCACCAGCCCCTGGTGGCCCTGGTCGTTGACCTGGGTGAACTCGCCGCCCAGGGCGACGTAGTCGCTGTTGCCGGTGATGCTCCAGGCACCCTGCCCGAGCGAGGTGTACGTGCCTACGTTCACCCTCGGGAACCAGTTGTAGAGCGACGGTGCCGGCTTGCCCTCGAAGTTCCCGTAGGCGGAGCCCGGCTGGCTGTTCTTGAGGACGGTACCGGCGACCTGCTTGGTCACCGCCAGCGAATGGTAGTAGTCAGTCCGCGGTTGGGTGTCGGGAAAGCCGCCGATGTTCTTGCAGAAGTGCGCGTGCCCCACGCTGTAGACGATGTTGCCGACGGGCAGCACGTCGTAGGTGTCGCCGTGGCAGTCCTGCAGCCACTTGACCGCCCCCGTGGTCGGGTTCGCCGCGAAGGTGCCCTCGAAGTTGCCCGGCACCTCCCCAGGGGTGCTTCCGTAGGTGTAGCCGGTCCCGTAGACCGTGTCGTTGTCCACCGCGAGCGCCAGGATGGCGGCCTGCGAGCCGGAGTTCTTCACCACGGTGTTGATCTGCCAGGGGCGCACCGCGCCGGTCCTGGCGTCCACCGCTCCCATGCCCACCGCGGCGGTCGTCCCCAGCGTGGTGAAGCTACCGGCCACCACGATCCGGCTGTGGTCAGGCGTGGCCACCAGCGCCAGCACGGAGGCGTTGACGGTGGGCGCCCAGCCGGTCAGCGCGCCGCTGGTCGCACTGACCGCGGCCAGATTGGTCCGGGCCACGCTGCCGACCTTGTTGAACGCACCGCCGAGGTAGATGGTCGAGCCGATGACCGCCATCCCGTTCACCGTGCTGTTGGGCAACGGGGCGAGCGAGGTCAGCGCGCCGCTGGCTATGGTGAAAGCGGCGAACCGGTAACGCTTCAGTCCGTTGACCAGGGTGAAGCTTCCCCCCACGTAGAGCGTCTTCTGGTCGGCCGAGACCCTGAGCACCTTGATCGGCCCATTGAAGGTCGGCGCGAACGCGGTGTGCACACCGGTCCGGATGTCGTAGGACATGAGGTTCGACCGCTTCGACTCGCTGGTCCCCGCGGCGGCTCCGTTCGGGCGTACCGAGGTGAACTGACCACCGGCGAACACGAGGTTGCCGACGGTGGCCTGTGACCAGACCACGCCGTTGACCTGGGAGGTCGGCAGGGCATCGGCCGTGACGGAGGTGGTGCCCGGCTGCCGGATCGGCCCGGGCGCCGCCGCGGCAACAGTCGGCCGGATGAACTGAGCACCGAGCACCGCCAGGGTCAGCACGATGACCAAGCTGATGGTGCCCGTCCGGAACTGCGGACGGAGCGGAAACGTGTGAATGCGACTGCCCCTCGACGCTGAGACTTCCCTCTCGGCCGAGGGTCGATCGACTCATTCTAGGCCACACCGCAGTCCGGGGCTGGCGTTTCGGCAGATGCTCCGACCGATCGACGTGCACGAACGCGTGGCGACGGGCGACAATGGATCGGTGCGCTTCCTGCAGACTCCCCCGCCCTACGACCTGACCTACTCGGACGTGTTCATGGTGCCGCGCCGCTCGGCCCTCACGTCCCGGCTGGACGTCGACCTCTCCAGCACTGACCAGATCGGTACCACGCTGCCTCTCGTCGTAGCCAACATGACGGCGATCTCGGGCCGTCGGATGGCCGAGACCGTGGCCCGGCGGGGCGGGGTGGCGATCATCCCCCAGGACATCCCGACCGACGTGGTCGCCGAGGTGATCGGCAAGGTCAAGGGATCTCATACCGTCTTCGACACCGCAGTCACGGTGGCGCCGCACACCACGGTCGGGGAGGCGATGTCGCTGCTGCCCAAGCGCGCGCATGGTCTCGTCGTGGTCGTGGAGGGTGGCCGTCTGCTGGGCACGGTCAGCGAGGTCGACATGGTGGGCGTCGACCGCTTCGCGCAGGTGCACGACGTGATGTCGTCCGACGTGCTGACCGTCGCGCCGGACACGTCTCCGACCGACATCTTCGCCGAGCTGACGATCCGGCACCTCGAGCTCGCCGTGGTCGTCGACGGTGATCGGATGATCGGAGTGATGACCCGCAAACATGCGCTGCGCTCGACGCTCTACAGCCCAGCGGTCGACCCCAGCGGACGGCTGCTGATCGGGGCTGCGGTCGGCATCAACGGTGACGTGGCTGGCCGGGCCGAGTCGCTGCTGGTCGCGGGCATCGACGTCCTGGTGGTCGACACCGCGCACGGCCACCAGGAGAAGATGCTGGATTCCCTGAAGACGGTCCGCGAGGTCCGCGACCAGCTGGCCGACGCCACGGGACGTCGCATCCCTTTGGTGGCCGGCAACGTGGTGGCCGCCGACGGGGTGGAAGACCTGGTCGTGGCCGGTGCCGACGTGATCAAGGTGGGCGTCGGGCCGGGCGCGATGTGCACCACCCGGATGATGACCGGCGTCGGTCGACCGCAGTTCAGCGCCGTGCTGGAGTGTGCGGAGGCGGCCCGTTCGGCCGGCAAGTCGGTCTGGGCCGACGGAGGGGTGCGCTACCCGCGAGACGTGGCGCTGGCTCTGGCGGCCGGGGCGGGCAGCGTGATGATCGGGTCATGGTTCGCCGGCACGTACGAGAGCACCGGCAATCTGCTCACCGACGCCCAAGGGCGGTTGTACAAGGAGTCCTACGGCATGGCTTCGGCTCGCGCGGTCAAGCTGCGGACCAAGGACTCCTCGGGCTTCGCCCGCGCGCGGGCCAGCCTGTTCGAGGAGGGTATCTCCTCGTCCCGGATGTACCTGGATCCCGAGCGGCCCAGCGTCGAGGACCTGATCGACTCGATCGTGGCCGGCGTCCGCAGCAGCTGCACCTACGCCGGGGCCTCGAACCTCGAGGAGCTCCACGAGCTCGCGTTGGTGGGCGTGCAGTCGTCGTCCGGCTACGACGAGGGTCGCCCGCTGCACGCCAGCTGGTAGGCCTCGACCGGCAGGCTCAGCCGGTGGCGAACCGGGCCGCCGACCTCGCCCGCGCTTTGGCGGCCTCGTCCTCGCGGTTCTTGGGTACGGCGGTCGTGGTCAGGTGCTCGAGCAGATGTTGGGTCGCGTGGACCACGGCGGAGACAGCCTCGTTGAACGCCTCCTCGTTGGCCTGCGACGGCTTGGACGTCCCGGCGATCTTCCGGACGTACTGCAGCGCAGCATCGTGCACCTCGTGGTCAGTGGCAGGCGGCTCGAAGTTGTGGAGCTGACGAATGTTCCGGCACATGACGGAAGCCTAATAGGGTCATGAAGCCGGGGCTAGCCTCGTCACGGGCGAGCAAGAGGCACTCCGCCACGACTCAGTGGGCGTGGTCTCCGCGGTAGAACTCGAAGATCCAGCCCGACACGGTGATGAACGCCACCATGGCGCCCAGGACGAGCAGCCACCAGCCGAAGACCGGCGCCAGCGCCACCAGCACCATCGTCAGGGCGCAGAACAACGGCCAGATGCTGGACGGTGGGAAGAACCCCAGCTCGCCGGCACCCTGCGCGATCTCGCCCAGCTTCTGGTCCTCGGGGCGGAGGTCGATCCGCCGTGATACCAGTCCCAGGTAGAGCCCGATCATCAACACCAGCAAGAAGGTCAGGATCAACGCCACGGTGCCGGTGGGGTCGCGGCTCATGACGTAGTAGACCGGCGTGACGACAGCGCAGAAGATGGCCAGGATCGCGAAGATCCACGCTTCTACCTTCACTGGCCGGCTCCGTCCGGGTCAGAGAACGAGCCCGAGTTGCCCGTCCGCGGACGGTTGCCCGCTTGCTCGTGCGACTCGCCGACGATGTCGTCCGACGTACCCGCGACACGGGCCTTTAGCTCGTCGACGCGACCGGTGTCCTCGCCGGCGTCGATGAGCTCATCGGTGTCGGCCTCGTTGGCCCCGTACTCCGCCAGCGCCACCTCGGGGTGGTGCAGGTCGAAGGCCGGCGACTCCGAACGGATGCGGGGCAGCGACAAGAAGTTGTGCCGCGGCGGCGGTGAGGAGGTGGCCCACTCGAGTGAGCGACCCCAGCCCCACGGATCGTCGGTGTGCACCAACGGTGAGTTGCGCGACTTCCACACGTTGTAGAGGAACGGCAGCATCGACGCACCGAGCAGGAAGGCCCCCGCCGACGAGATCTGGTTGAGGACGGTGAAGCCTTCGCCCGGCAGGTAGTCGGCGTAACGCCGCGGCATGCCCTCCACGCCCAGCCAGTGCTGCACCAGGAACGTGGTGTGGAAGCCGATGAAGAGCAGCCAGAAGTGGATCTTGCCGAGCGTCTCGTCGAGCATCCGCCCGGTGAACTTGGGCCACCAGAAGTAGAAGCCGGCGAACATGGCGAACACCACGGTCCCGAACACCACGTAGTGGAAGTGCGCGACCACGAAGTAGGAGTCCGACAGGGCGAAGTCGAGTGGAGGGCTGGCCAGCACCACGCCGGTCAGACCACCGAACAGGAAGGTGGTGAGGAAGCCGACGGCCCAGAGCATGGGCGTGTCGAACGAGATGTTCCCGCCCCACATGGTGCCGATCCAGTTGAAGAACTTCACTCCGGTGGGCACCGCGATCAGAAACGACATAAAGGA
>JBBRYD010000101.1:0-13995 GCA_038238065.1 Propionibacteriales bacterium
ACCGAGTCGCGGGTCGTCGAGGAGGCCGACCGGTCGGCCCTCGACCGGGTGAAGGCGGTCTTCGCCACGCTGGGCTGGACGCCGTCACCGCCGGAGGGCGCAGGTGCGGTGCGCGAGCGATGGGA
Source organism: Propionibacteriales bacterium (assembly GCA_038238065.1). Lineage (GTDB taxonomy): Bacteria > Actinomycetota > Actinomycetes > Propionibacteriales > Propionibacteriaceae > Microlunatus. The sequence continues at coordinate 126 of JBBRYD010000101.1, forward strand.
GTCGTTGGCCGCTCTGCTCGGGGTGGCCCAGGAGCTGACCGCGGCGGCCGAAACGGGGGAGGGGCTGCTCGAGGCGGACGAGGACACCGCCCCCCCGACCGACGTCCGACCGGAGCTCACCCTGGCGGCCATCTCGGCCGAGCTCGACCGGCGTGCCGAGGCGCAGCACGTGCCGAGCGCGCAGGGCGTGACCGTGTCGACGCTGCACTCAGCTAAGGGCCTGGAGTGGGACGCCGTTGCGCTGTTCGGTGTGCACGAGGGGTCCTTGCCGTTCGTGCTGGCCAGCACCCCAGACCAGGTCGCCGAGGAGCGCCGGCTGCTCTACGTCGGCGTGACCCGGGCCCGTGAGCATCTGAGGGTGTCCTGGTCGCGGACCCGCAACGGGGGTGGGACAGTACGCAACCCGTCTCGCTTCCTCGATCCGGTGCTGCCCGAACGCTCGCGCACCGTGGCCGCGCCGCCTGGTACTTCCCGGTTACGGCGCGCGCGGTCGACGGTCCTGTCCGCCCACTGTCGGTCCTGCGGCCAGCCGTTGGGCGACGCTGCCGAGCGCAAGCTGGGGCGGCACTCCGGATGTCCCGCGACCTACGACGAGCACACGCTGACCATGCTCAAGGAGTGGCGCAAGCAGGAGGCGAGCGAGCACAGCCTCCCCGCCTACTGCGTCTTCACCGACGCCACCTTGATGGCCATCGCCGAGGCCCGCCCGCAGAGCTCGGAGGATCTGGTCAAGATCCGAGGGCTGGGGACTTCCAAGGCTTCGAAGTACGGCGAGCACGTGCTGGCCATCATCGCCCAGCAGCCCGGTGCGGCTGCGGGAGAAGTCGGCGAAAAAAGATCAGAAAAGGGTTTGCCCTCTCCGTTACTGCTCCCTTAGTCTGATCAAGACCTCGAGAGACATTTTGTCGAGTCCGCACGTATCCACCACCTGATCAGCATCAGAGTCAGCAGAGCACGAGAGGAGTGAGCGACATGGACATCAACATGTTCCAGCCGGCGGACACCGCTGTGGCCACCATGCGCACCCTCCCGTGGCTCACCACGTCGTCCACCGGCTGGCGTCAGCTGCCCGTGCGGTCCCGTGCCCTCGTGCCCGCGGAAGCCCTTGATCACGCCACGTCCATGCCGGCCGTGGGTGCGTATTGCGTCTCGGGAGTCAGCATCTGTGGCGCGCGTGCACGCATCACCCAGGATCAGTCCGCCACCGTCCTCGTAGCGACGGGTGCTGACCACAAGTTTTCGACCCGTTTGGGACCATCTGCAAGTCCGCCGGTGTAGCTAGACACACTGACCGCCTGCAGGCCGTGATCCCAGACAACCGGGAATCACGGCCTTCGTGTTTCCCGGCCGAGTATCGAGCAGACAAGTTGGCCGAGATGAATGCAGGAGGTGACCTGGTGACCAGTCCCCTTTATGAGTTACCGGGTGCAGCTGACGAGTTGGACGAGTTGCCATGTCGGATGGTCGACCCGGAGGTCTTCTTCGCGGAGTCCCCGGTGGACGTGGAGAGCGCCAAGGCCCTGTGTCGGGACTGCCCCGTCCGGGCTGTGTGCCTGGCGGGAGCGCTGGAACGTCGGGAGCCATGGGGCGTCTGGGGTGGCGAGCTCTTCGTCCAGGGCGTGGTGGTCGCGCACAAGCGTCCCCGCGGTCGTCCCCGGAAGTACCCACGGGCCGAACCCTTCGCTCCGGCGGCGAAGAGCACGTCCGAAGAGGCAGCGGCATGAGGACCATCGCGGACGTCACCGTGGGCGGTCGGGTCTTCCACGCGGTCCGGCTGTGGATCGGGCGGGCGCTCTCGTGACCCTGGTCGGTGACGGGACGCCTCCCCGGTGCTCGCCGCGTGTCGCGACGTCAGGGCACAGGACCTGCACCGTCAACCCGAGGCGCAGCGCTTGCTGTGTCGCGCGTTGACGGTGCAGGTTCTGTCAGTGCACGGCGTAGCCGGGGAGGAACTCCTCGAGCACCGAACCGAAGGCTGCGCTGGCGTCGAGCTGGGACAAAACAGCGATTCCGCCCAGCCAGACCCGATGGATCAGCAGGTAGTCCGGTGGCAGGTTGAGCTTGAGACCGACCCCGCCGGAGGCTCGAGGGTCGCGGACTCTGACGAACTGTTCGCGCATCCAGTCGCGGTTGAAGTGGAACTGGGGCACCGCGGCCGGCTCGACGAAGGGGGCGAGATAGTCGTACAGGTCGTCGGCGTCCACATCGGTGAGGATGAAGCCCTCATGCCGGAGGCTCTCCTTCACCTCGGCGGCGTCCCCGTCCTGTGCGATCCGGAGGATGCGCCCCATGGCTTCGGGTAGGCCATCGGGCAGCCGCGCCACCAGACCGAAGTCGATCACCCCGAGCCGCCCGTCGCTGAGGATCTTGAAGTTCCCTGGATGCGGGTCGGCGTGCAGCAGTCCGACCTTGCTGGGGCCGGCGAAGAGGAATCTGACGTACCGGAGCGCCATCTCGTTGCGGTCGCCGTCGGGCAGCGACGCCGCTGTCGCGAACGGAGCCCCCTCGACCCACTCGCTGACGATCACCTTGGACGTGTGGGCCAGGACCTGCGGCACCAGAAACTCTTCCGAGCCGGCAAAGCCCAGGGCTGCCTGCTGCTGGGAGGCGGCCTCGATGGTGTAGTCGAGCTCCTCGTTCACCCGTTCGGTCAGCTCGTCGACCAACGGTCCGACATCCATCCCACCGGCCAGTGGGGCGAACATCTTGGTCATCCGGCCGATCTGGCGTAGGTCGGACCGCAGCGCTTCGTCCGCCCCGGGATACTGCACCTTGACCGCGACGCCTCGCCCGTCGGCCCAGGTCGCCCGGTGTACCTGACCGATGGAGGCGGCGGCCGCTGGCCGGGGGTCGAAGTGGCGGAACTGAGCGCGCCAGTCGGCACCGAGCTCCCGGGCCAGTACTGCATGCACCCGGGACGTGGGCATCGGTGGCGCTGCCTGTTGGAGGCGGGACAGCTGGTCACGATAGGGCGCCGCCACGTCTTCGGGCAGCATGGCTTCGAACAGGCTCAACGCCTGACCGAACTTCATGGCCCCGCCCTTGAGCTCGCCCAGCACCCGGAACAGCTGGTCTGCTGCGCGTTGCTGCATCTGAGCGGTCACCACCTCCGCGGGCGCACCACCGATACGTTTGCCCAGACCCAGGGTGGCGCGGCCGGCGAAGCCCAGGGGGAGTGACGCGAGCTTGGCCCCCCGGCGGAAGGCTGACCTCGCCAGCGAGTCACGGTCGTCGGAGTTCCGGTCGCTCGTCATGTCTCCCGTTGGTTCGCGCAGGTCGCCCGTTGGCTCGTCACGCCCCCCATTGTGCAGTGGCGTCCCAACCGCAGCCGCACCTGGGATGCATCGGCCAGGAACGGAAGTGGGTCTGGTAGTCCTCGGGTGAGATCTCGATCGTCCCGCCCGACGTCTCGGCGGTCGCGCGGTTGAGGAAGCTCAGCGTCTGCGCCACGGCCATGCCGGCGGCCCAGTCGGTCAGCGCCGCCGTCACGGGGACCGCGATCCGCATCAGTTGGGGCAGCAGGGTCGGCCAGGCGGGGTCGGCGTCGCGCCGAGTCAGGTCGGTGCAGCGCACACACGCCGTGTGACCGGGCAGCACCAGGGGGCCGACCACCGCACCGCCGGCTCGAGCCCGGAGGACCAGGTGCGGCTGGTCGGTGCGGACCAGACCGGCGGTGATCACGCGATCACACTCGGCCCGGTCGGAGGCCACGATGGTCAGGTCCGGCGACACTGCCTCAGGTTTGGTCCAGTGGTTGGCCACCCGCACCGCGGTGTGCGCGCTGTCGCCCAGTAACGAGGCCAGGGCTGTGGCCTGGCTGCCGATGGCCCCGGAGGGTCGGTAGAGAGCAGGGTCCGGTGCGTCGTTGTCGATGATGTGCAGCACGCCGAGCTTGCTGCGACACAGCAGGACTGCCACCGAGCGTCCGAGAGCGCCTGCCCCGATGAGCCGAATCCTGCGCTCTCGCAGTCCCAGGTCGTCGGAGGCGGTCGATCGGCCGCCTTCGCTCAGCAGACCGGCCTGGTCGAGGTTGCGCAGCAGCCAGTCGAGATCGCCCGGGCGTAGTCCCAGCTGGACCGAGCACGTATGCAGCTCGGGAAGCGGGTGCGCCCCATCCAGCAGAGCGAGCAACCGCTTGGCCCCCGGCGCCACGTCGGCGACGACGAGCGCAGGGCTCTGGTCGACGCCGATTTGCAGGCTTCCCGGGCCTCGCGTCAGCACCGGCGTCCAAGGCCGCAGCCGTGGGTAGCGGTACCGGGTGAACGACGGTTCGGCTGCTGCCACCGCGCCATTCTGCGGTCTGCGACCCGGCCAGCGAGCGCCGTCCACAGAGCCGCTCGACCTCCGGCGTCCGATGGACGTGCAAAAGGGGCGGCCAGCACGGACCGCCCCCTGCGCGGTGACTCACCGCCACGACAACCGGCTGACGCCGATCGACGAGAGATCAGGCCTTGCCGAGGATCCGGTTCAGGTTCGTCCCGCAGACGGGGCACTTGGCCTTGGCCATCCGGGTGCCCTTGTCGTTGACGTGCACATCACCCGAGGCCTCACGCTTCGCCTTGCACTTGACGCAGTAAAACTCGCCGCTGTAGGTCTCTGCTGCCATGCTCTCTCTCCTTGCTCGATGATCGCCCGATCAACTGGTCTCGGGACAAACGTTGCACGCCGATAGCGCTTGGTTCCGTCACTTTACGCGTCCGGCCGACCTGGAGGGGTGCGACCACGCCGAGACAGACGAAACCTCCAGGAACATCGGTTCCGCTTGCCTTCCCCTGCGAGCGGCCCGACCATCTGGAGGTTTCGTTCCTGGGAACGCTAAGCCCTGCGATGCGCGCGCGTCAAACATCTGCACGGACGGTCTGTCCACCGGTTGTGGATAAGTGTGTGGACACAGTGTGCACGGCCGAGGACGCCGAGATGGAGTGTCCACGTCAGGATGCGTTTGTCGGAACTGCGCCTTGTGGAAACACGATCGTTACCTGCGCGGCCGGTGCTGGGGCCCGAGCGCAGTGCCATCTCACCATGCGGCCCGTGCCGACATTCACCGTCGCGACAAGCGCCGCGAACCCCGGTCGGTGGTGCTGAACAGCACTGTCAGTGGTTGGAGATACTTTGGGCATCCACGTGGCCGAACCCGATCACGACCGGTACCGAACCCTCCAAGGACCTCGATGGAACCAGCACCGCAGGTGGTCATCCGCCGGAGCCCTCGGCGCAAGCGCACGGTGACCGCCTTCCGCGAGCGCGACACCATCGTCGTCCTCGTTCCCCAGCAGCTGACGCAGCCAGAGGAGCAGCGCTACGTCGACGACATGGTCAAGAAGGTGTTGGCTCGCGAGGCTCGAGTCACCGCTCCACAGGGTGACGCAGAGCTGGCTGAGCGCGCCCGAACGCTGGCCCAGCGCTATCTCTCCGAGGACCACCCGAGCGGGTCAGGGCTCCCGCCACCGGCGCCGACCAGCGTCAGTTGGGTGGACAACCAGCACCACCGCTGGGGCTCGTGCACCCCGAGCACTGGTGTCATCCGGCTGTCGTCGAGGCTCCGCTCAATGCCCGCCTGGGTCGTGGACTATGTCTTGCTGCACGAGCTGGCCCACCTGGTCGAGGGAGGTCATCACGCACGGTTCTGGGCCCTCGTCGATCAGTACCCGCGCGCGGAGCGGGCGAAGGGTTTCCTCGAGGGAGTCCTGGTCGCGGGATCGCACCACGGAGCCGCCCGGCCTGGCGCCCCGCAGCCCGGTCTGGACGACGATGTCGACTGAGACCGCGGCACCGCGTCGGCTCGCGCTGGTGTTGGCTGATCGATCCGCAGCCCGGGCCACCCCGCCGGGTGTCGACCCTGCCGCCTTTGCTGCCGCGTGCCTGGCCGACTCGTACGAGGTGCTGGCCGACCTCGTCGGGGTCGCGGCCGGCATCGTCGGGGACGGGGATGGCTTCGATGACCTGCTGTGGCCGGGGGACCGGAGGCTCCCTGGCCACCGGACGCTGCGCACTCTGGCGGCCGAACTCGGCGACGACGTCGACGAGGTCGTGTTCGTGCCGGCCGACGTGCCCGACCTGCCTGGTCTGGTGATCGCCAAGGTGTTCAAGGCCCTGCAGCGTGCCGACGTGTGCGTCGCACCGGAGCGTGGCCCCGACGGTGGCTGTGTCGCTCTGGGGGTCCGGATGCCCTGGCCGGAGTGGCTGCCGACCGACCTGCAGCTGGATCTCGACTCCGATCCGCGTGAGACGCTGTGGTCAGTGGCGCCACGACGAAGCCTGGTCGCGGCCGGGCCCGACTGGCACCGGATGCGGACACCGACGTCGATCCAACGGCTTGACCCCGGCCTTGAAGGCTGGGAGATGACTCGATCGCTCCTGTCGGGGCGGGTGCTCACGGAGTGAAGGGGCGATGAGCTACTTCGACGCGGGGCGCACCCTGGCCGACCGGTTCCGCAATCACGGAGGATCCCACACCCACCTCTACGGGTACGCCATGCGAGGCATGGCTGACGACTGGGAGGCCGGTGGGCCGGTCCGGGACGTTTGCGCAGGCTACGAGGAGGCGCCCGAGGGTGCCTCCATCCAGCTGCGGCTGCTGGCCGGAGTCTTTCGGCTGGTGCTGACCGGCCGGGTACCCGAGCTCGTCCGGTTCTACCCCTGCCTGGGCGGCGAGGACCCACCCGCCGCGGCCTGGCCGGTGATGCGGAACGTCATCGGTGAGCACGTGTCCGAGCTGCACGACGCGCTCACCACGGTGCCGCAGACCAACGAGGTCGGGCGCTCCGCCGCCCTGCTGGCCGGGTTGTTCGACCTGGTCGACGCCTCCACGATCAGCCGTATCCGGCTGCTCGAGCTGGGCGCCAGTGCCGGGCTCAACCTGCTGGTGGACGCCTACGAGCTGTCCGGTGACGGGTGGCGGTGGGGCACTCCTGGCTCATCGGTACAGCTGTCCGACGCCATCACCGGTCCGGTCGTGCCGCGACCCTTCACCATCGTCGAGCGCCGAGGCTGCGACCTGGACCCGGTGGATGTCACCACTGCGGAGGGTCGGTTGCTGCTGACCTCGTTCGTCTGGCCTTTCGACGTCGAACGCCATCAACGCCTGGCCGCAGCCCTGGGGCTGGCCCGGAAGTCCCCGGCTCCGGTCGACCGCGCGTCGGCGAGCGACTGGCTGCCGCGGCAGCTCGGCGTCACGACCGACGACGGCGTGCTGACGGTGGTCTGGCAGTCCATCACCCAGCTCTACTGGCCCACCGAGGAGATCGATGTGGTGCAGTCGGTCCTGAACGCCCACGGAGCAGACCACGCGTTGGGGCAGGTGCTGATGGAATACGCGCCGCACGCGCCCCGCGACTCCAAACCCGAGGTGAGCACGACGCTCTGGCCGCCCGGGCGCGCGCCACGCGTGCGCCACCGGGTGCTGGGGACGGCCCACGACCACGGCATCCCGGTCAGGCTGGCCGGACCACGATGACCGAGGGGCTGCGGAACGTCCACGCGCCGGCCGTTAGAGCCAGCCCAGGCGTGCCGCCGCGGCGTCCACCAGGTCACGAACCGTCTGGTCCACCTCGGGCAGCGCGTCGGCGGGAAACCAGCGGACGTCCAGTGACTCGGTGCTGACCGTCGGTGGCGTGACCTCGGCGCTGAGCACCAGGAACTGCACATCCAGATGGGTCGTCGGCCGGCCAGCACACGACAGAGCATGCTCGGACAGCAGTAACAGGACGGGATCCAGGCTGAGCTCATCCAGCCCGCTCTCCTCCTGGGACTCGCGGAGCGCCGCCGCACCGAGCGAGCCGTCGTCGGGGTCGATATGACCACCGGTCTGCAGCCAGCGGCCGAGCTTGGCGTGCAGGGTCAACAGCACCTGCGGCTCGCTCGCCGCACACACCAGCGAGCTCGCAGTCAGGTGCGGTAGCACGTCACGCGACCAGCCAAACGGCCGCTCCAGATGCCGCAGGTAGCGCCGACGTAGCCGGTCCTGCTCCGGTGACGGCGCGTCCCAACCGGTCAACGTGTTCACACAAGAGCCGGTCAGGCTCGCCGTGCGGCCATTGGTCACGCGCTCCGCGGGGCGGGGCCTTCCTCGTCCGGCTCGTCGGCAGAGTCCTGAGGATCTTCCGACTTCGCGGCGCTGTCGGGGGAGCCGGGAGTCGGCGAGCCGTCGGCGTCGGCGGCAGGCGTAGCGTCGTCTCCACGTCCGGCCTCGGAGTCCAGCAGCTCGGCCAGCGCCGCGTCGAAACTGTCGTCGGCGGCGGTCAGGCCGGCGTCGGCGTTGACGTAGCCCAACGGGTCGTCCAGATCCGCCGCACTGGGCAGCAGGTCCGGGTGCGACCAGACGGCGTCGCGGCCCTCGGCACCACGAGCGTCGCGCAGCGCGGCCCACAGGTTCGCCGCATCCCGCATCCGGCGTGGACGGAGCTCCAGGCCGACCAGAGTGGCGAAGGTGGCCTCGGCCGGACCCCCGGTGGCCCGGCTCCGTCGGACCGTCTCCGCCAACGCGGCCGCCGCGGGCATCCACTGCGCGGTCGACTGGGTGACGACCTCGTCGACCCAGCCCTCGATCAGAGCCAGCATGGTCTCCAGGCGCTCGAGCGTCGCCAGCTGCTCGGGGGTCTTGGTCGGCTCGAACAGCCCGCCTTCGAGCTTCTCGCCGAGCTCAGCGAGGTTGTTGGGGTCGATCTGGCTGACCGCGTCCTCCAGCGCCGAGGTGTCGATGGAGATGCCGCGGGCGTACTGCTCGACCAGGGCGAGCATCTGCTCGCGGAGCCAGCCCGCGGACGCGAACAGCCGCTGTCGGGCCGCCTCGCGCAGCGCCAGGTACAGCCGGACGTCGGTGCTGCTCTGCTCCAGCCCGGCGCCGAAAGCGGCGACGTTGGTGGGCAGCAACGCTACGTGGCCCGGTTCGCTGAGCGGCAGCCCGATGTCGGTCGCACCGACCACCTCGGTGGCCAGCTGACCCAGACCCTGACCCAGCTGCAGACCGAACATGGACGCACCCGAGGAGCGCAACATCGGCCGCAGCATCTGCTCCATGCCGGCCATGCCGGGCATGGGGTTGGCCTCGTCGGACTCGCCGAAGGTGAGGGCGTTCTCCATCGCGTCGGCGATGTGAGCGGCGACCGGCTCCACCAGCCGTTGCCAGACCCCCATGGTGTTCTCGATCCACGCCGCCCGGCTCCACGCCGAGACGGTGGTGCTCACCTGGGGGAAGCTCGTGACCTGGTCGAGCCAGACCTCGGCGATCGACACCGCCTCGCGGATCTCCCGTTGCTGAGTGCTGTCCGGCGTGGGGTCCGGTCCCAAGGAGGCCGCGGTCTTGCGCGCGGTGTCCTTGGTCACGTCCCAGTTGACCCCGGAGCCAGACGTCGGCGCGCCGCTCCCGAACATGGCCCCCGGCCCACCGAACATGGCGAAGGCGCTCTGCAGCTGCTCGACCAGCGCGTTCATGTCGCCACCACCGGCCCCACCCAGCTGCCCGAACAGAGCCGCGAAGGGGTTGTTGGGGTCCATCGGAACACCCCCGGCGGTCCCACCGCCGGCCGCGGATGACTGCCCGGGGAGGCGAAAGCCGGCGCCGCCACCGAGAGGGGGGAACTGCCCAGCCGGGTTCGCTCCGCCACCTCCCAGAGGCGGCTGGCCGGCCTTGTCCTGGCCCTCGTCCTCGGGGTCATCAGGCATTTCGGGCGGCCGGTTCTCGGGCATCACAGCTCCTGGTCGGTATGTGCGGATGTCATCTGTTCAACCGTACGCGGCATCGGCCGCCAGCGGCTCGCCTTCGCCCTCCTGATCGCTGACAGCACAACGCCATCGGCATCGCTGGCCGCACTGCGCCGTCCGGATCGCTGACCGCACTGCGCCGTCCGGATCGCTGACCGCACCGCTCGTGCCGAGCTGCGAGCCGCGTCGCGACGCCCAGGGTTTCCGGCGCTGTCGGTGGGCTGAGTTAGGGTCGTGGCATGCCTGAGGTCGTTCGTCACGTGCGTGTTCTTGACACGGCGTTGAGCGTTGACCGGTTGATGGCCGCGGTCAGCGATCCCCGGGTCGGTGGCATCGCCCTGTTCGTGGGGGTGGTGCGCGACGCCGACGAGGGGCAGAGCGTGGTGTCGCTGGACTACACCCAGCACCCGAGCGCCGAGCAGATCCTGCGCCGCTGTGCCGACTCGGTGGCCGAGAAATACGACGTGCTCACCGTCGCGGTCGAGCATCGGACCGGTCATCTGGTGGTCGGTGACCTTGCCGTCGTGGTAGCCGTGGGTGCGGTGCACCGGGCGGCCGCGCTGGAGGCCTGTCGGCAGTTGATCGACGACCTCAAGGTCGAGGTGCCGATCTGGAAAGAGCAGGAGTTCACCTCCGGGAAGACCTCGTGGGTCGGTCTCGGTTGAGCACACCCGGCGGTATCGGGTGACCCGGCAGACCTGGACGGCGTTCGTCTCGGCCGTCGTGTTCGTGGCGCTCGCCGCGCTGATCGCCGTCGTGCCCGTCCCGTTCGTCAGCTGGAGCCCGGGCGGCACCCGGGACACGCTGGGGACGGTGGGCAGCACCCCGATGATCAAGATCGAGGGGATCGACAGCTATCCCACCACCGGCCGGCTCGACCTGACCACGGTGTCGGTCACCCGGGCCGACTCCCACCTCACGCTGCCCGAGTCCCTGGCCTCCTACTGGCTCCCTTCACACGACGCGCTGCCTCGCGACTCGATCTACGCTCCCGACAAGTCGGCCGAGCAGGTGGACAACGAGGAGGCCGACATGATGGTGACCGCGCAGGACGACGCGGTCGTCGCGGCCCTGCGAGCGGCCGGGCAACCGGTGACCGAGATGCCGGTGGTGAGCTCGGTCACCGTCGGGGGACCGGCGCACGGAAAGCTGCTCCCCGGCGATCTCGTGATGTCGGTGGACGGGGTCCGCACAACCGAACCCGATTCGGTGGGCGCCCAGATCCGCACCCACCGGGCCCGCCAACCGGTGGACTTCGTGGTCCTGCGCGACCACGTCAGGACCCGCGTCACGGTCGTGGCGGCCGCGTCACCGACGGTTCCCGGTGTCGCCGTCGTCGACATCAAGGTCGGGCTGGGCTACCGCTACGCGCCGCGCATCTCGTTCGACCTGGGTCAGGAGATCGGGGGGCCCAGTGCCGGTCTGGTCTTCGCCCTGGCCATCTACGACAAGATCACCGACGGACCTCTGCTGCAGGGCTCGCACGTCGCCGGTACCGGCGATATCGCGCCCAACGGAGACGTGGGTGCGATCGGCGGTATCCAGGAGAAGATCTCCGCCGCCGGCCAGGCGAAGGCCACAGCGTTCCTGGTGCCGTCCAGCAACTGCAAGGACCTGGTCGGAGTGAAGACTGACCTGACCTTGATCAAGGTCACCACCCTCACGGACGGGATCGACGCCATCCGTACTCTCCAGACCCCGGGCGGCGCCGCCCGGACCCCGCACTGCTGATGACCGGCCCAGACCTCCCGAGCCCAGCCGCCCCGGGACGCGACCTTCCGGGAAGTGACGTGCCGGAGCCTGATCCCGGTCAGATCGCCCTGATGGCGGCCCTGCTCGAGCTCGAACGCCACGTCCGCGAGGCCGGCTGGGACCAGCCACCGCGGCTGTTCGCGCTGGTGCTCACCGATGACCTCGTCGCCTCCGAGCCCGCCCTGGCCACCAGCCTGGGCCTGCGCAGCTCGGCCGACGGTGCGCCGGCGGACGGTCTGACCGCCATCGAGCAGGACGACTTCGCCTCGGCCGGTGAGCTGCTCGACGACCTCGCCGCTCTCGAGTGGCCGGAGACGGTGTTCGGCTGTGCGGTCAGTGTGGAGCGGACCTTCCTCCCGCCGAGCGCCGAGGACGACATTCCTGACGACCCGGCCGAGGCCGCGCGGTTCGTGACCGAGCACCCGGAGCGCCACGACGTCCGGGTTCTGGTCGGCGTGGACCGAGCCGGCCACCGACATGGCGTGGCCCGTCTGGTGTCGCAACCAGATGAGCTCCTCGCCGCAGACGACCTCGTCCCGGGCCTGACTGCTGCCTTGGCGCATACCCTGACCTGAGAACTTGTGTTGCTTCTCCTGCGTTGTAGGGGTGTGATCCGAGATAGGCCATAAGGAGTTCGATGAGTACCACCCTCCGTCCGAGCAGTCGGCGAAGCGCGATCCTGCCCACCCTGGTGATCGCTGCGGTCGCCGTCGTCCTCTTTGCGATCTTCACCAACGTCTGGACTGATCGGCTGTGGTACCGGTCCTTCGACTACGGCCAGGTCTTCACCACCATGCTCCTCACCCGTATCGGTCTGTTCGTCGCGTTCGGGCTCCTGATGGCTGTGGCGGTCGGCGCCAACGCGGCCATCGCCTACCGGCTGCGTCCGCGGTTCCGGGCCGCCGCGCCCAGCAGCCCGCTGCTGGAGCGCTACCGCGAGGTGCTCGAGTCCCGGTTCATCTGGGTCGTGCTGGCCGTCGCCGTGCTGGTCGGCCTGTTCTCCGGCGGCGCGGCGAGCGGGCAGGTCCAGCCCTATCTCGCCTGGCACAACGCCACCCCGTTCGGCACGACAGATCCCAAGTTCGGCCTCGACATCGGGTTCTTCGTCTTCTCCTACCCGTGGTGGCGGTTCGTGCTGTCGTTCGCCTTCACCGCGCTGCTGTTCAGCGCGGTGGCGGCGGCGATCGTGCACTACGTGATGGGTGGGCTGCGCTTCTCCGGTCAGCGCCGGGGCGGTAGTCCCGCCGCGCAGGCGCACCTGTCGATCCTCGTGGGCCTGGCCGTGCTGGTGAAGGGCGTCAGCTACTGGTTCGACCGGTACGGCCTGGAGATCCGGACCACGTCGATCTTCACCGGCGTCAACTACACCGCCGACCACGCGACAGTCAACGCCAAGAGCATTCTCGCCGTCATCGCCGGCATCTGCGCGTTGCTGTTCTTCGCCAACGCCGTGCTCCGTCGCTGGGTGGTGCCGACCATCGGCCTGACCCTGATGCTCCTGTCGGCGATCGTGCTCGGCGTCGTCTATCCCGGTGCGGTTCAGTACTTCAGCGTCCGCCCGGACGAGCCCGACAAGGAGCGCCCCTACATCGTGCGCAACATCGAGGCCACCCGAGCGGCCTACGACGTGAACGATGTCGAGGTCACGAACTACTCGGCCAAGACCACCGCCACGGCCGGCCAGCTCAAGACCGACGCCGAGGCGCTGCCGGGTATCCGACTCATCGACCCGGCGGTGGTGGGCCCGGCGTACGAGCAGCTGCAGCAGGTGCGCGGCTACTACACGTTCCCACCGATCCTCGACGTGGACCGCTACACGATCAAGGGCACCGAGACCGACGCCGTGGTCGCGGTCCGGGAGATGGACCTGAAGGGCGTCGAGGGACAGAACTGGAACAACCTGAAGACGGTGTACACCCACGGCTACGGCCTGGTGGCGGCGTACGGCAACCGACGCCAGTCCGGCGGCGAGCCGGAGTGGATCGCCAAGGACATCCCGCCGACCGGTGAGATCAGCGAGCACGAGCCGCGGATCTACTTCGGCGAGCTGCAGAAGGAGTACTCGATCGTGGGTGCCTCCGCGGGCACCGCCCCGATCGAGCTGGACACCCCCGGCGGTGGCGAGGGTGGCAACCCCAAGACGTACACCTACACGGGCAAGGGCGGCGTGACCATCGGCAGTCTGTGGCACCGACTGCTCTACGCCGCCAAGTTCGCCGACGTCAACATCCTGCTGTCCGACCGGGTGAACAGCGCCTCCAAGATCATCTACGATCGCACCCCGCGGGAACGGGTGATGAAGGCCGCGCCCTGGCTCACCGTCGACGCAGACGCCTACCCGGCCGTGGTCGACGGTCGGATCGTGTGGATCCTGGACGGCCTGACCACCTCGAACTCCTACCCCTCCAGTGAGCGC
>JBBRYD010000102.1:0-13897 GCA_038238065.1 Propionibacteriales bacterium
AACGACCGACCCGGGGCGCGCCCCGGCCGTTGCGCCGCGTCGCCCGCGCTCCGTGGGCGCGGGCGACGCTGCAGGTGCCGTCGGCCGTGGCTAGGCTGAGCCGGTGCCCCCCTTTGACAGCAGCTTCCTGGCGCTGCCGCTCTCCCAGCTGGCCGACGCGGCGTTGTCCCGGGCGACCGAGCTCGGCTGTCGTCATGCCGACGTCCGCGTCGAGCGGATCCGGCAGGCCTACCGCGGCTTCCGCGACGGCGTGCTGCAGACCAACTCCGACGGCGAGTCGCTCGGGTTGTCAGTCCGCGTGGTGCACGGCGGCGCGTGGGGCTTCGCCGCGGACATCGCGCTGACGGTGGAGGCGGCAGCCGGGCTGGCCGAGCGGGCGGTCGCCACCGCCCGGGTGTCCGGTCCTCTGACCCTGGAACCCGTCGAGCTCGCTGACGAGCCCGTCTACGCCGAGGCCCAGTGGGTCTCGTCGTACGAGATCAACCCGTTCGAGGTGCCGGAGGCGGACCAACAGGCGCTGATGGTCGACCTCAGTGAGCGGCTGATGAGCGCCGACGGGGTCAACCACACCGACGCCAACCTCTCGTACGTGCAGGAGAACAAGTTCTACGCGGACCTGGCCGGCACCTCCACAACCCAGCAACGGCTCCGCATCCAACCCGAGTTCACCGCGATCTGCGTTGACGAGCGGGGCTTCTCCTCCATGCGCACCCTGGCCCCACCCGTCGGGCGGGGCTGGGAGTACCTGACGGGCACCGGCTGGGACTTCGAGTCCGAAATCGCCCGGCTGCCGGAGCACCTGGCCGAGCACGTGAAGGCCCCGACGGTGGTCGCGGGCCCGCAGGACCTGGTGATCGACCCGAGCAACCTGTTCCTCACCATCCACGAGTCCATCGGACACGCCACCGAGCTCGATCGCGCCCTCGGCTACGAGGCGGCCTACGCCGGCACGTCGTTCGCCACCTACGACCAGCTCGACACCCTCGAGTACGGCAGCCCGGTGATGAACGTGACCGGTGACCGTGTGGTCGAGCACGGGCTGTCCACCATCGGCTACGACGACGAGGGTGTGGCCGGGCAGGCGTTCGACCTGATCAGGAACGGAGTCCTGGTGGGCTACCAGCTCAACCGGCAGATGGCGGCCGCACAGCGCCTCGGCCGTTCCAACGGCTGCGCGTTCGCCGACTCGGCGGGCCACATCCCGATGCAGCGGATGCCCAACGTGTCGCTGCAACCGGACGGCGGCGGACCGTCGACCGAGGAGCTCATCTCGCGGGTCGAGGCCGGCCTATACGTGGTCGGCGACAAGTCGTGGTCGATCGACATGCAGCGCTACAACTTCCAGTTCACCGGGCAGCGGTTCTACCGGATCGAGCACGGACGGCTGGTGGGGCAGGTCCGCGACGTCGCGTACCAAGCGACGACGACCGAATTCTGGGGGTCGATGGAGGCGGTCGGCAACGAGGACACCTACGTGCTGGGTGGGGCCTTCAACTGCGGCAAAGGCCAACCGGGCCAGGTGGCGCCGGTCTCGCACGGCTGTCCGTCGGCGCTCTTTCGGGGCGTCAACGTCCTGAACACCACGGCCGAGGGAGGCCTGTCGTGACCGGCGCACCCCAAGACCTGGTGGAGGCGGCACTGGCTGCCGCCACCCTGCCGTCGATGGCCATCGTCGCCGACCGCACCGAGGCCAACCTCCGCTGGGCGCTCAACTCCTTGACCACGAACGGCCAGATGCACACGCTGACCCTCACCGTGGTCGCCACCGCAACGGTCGAGGGCGGTACGGCGGTCGGCACGGTCAGCCGCGAAGTGTCCACCCTCGATGAGGTGCCGGCCATCGTCGCCATCGCCGAAGCCGTCGCGCGGTCCGGCCCGCCCGCCGAGGACGCCTCCCCGCTGGTGGAGAACTACCCCCACCATGACGCCTGGGACGCCGGCCCGGAGCAGACCTCGATCGAGGCCTTCGCCGACGTGGCGCTGGGACTCGGCGCGGCTTTCTCGGCGGCCCGCGAGCACCAGCACCTGCTCTTCGGTTTCGCCGAGCTGGTCACCACTACCACCTATCTGGGCAGCTCCACCGGCCTGCGTCGACGCGCCGTGCAGCCCACCGGGCGGCTGGAGCTCAACGCCAAGAGCGCCGACTTCGCCGACTCGGCCTGGGTGGGCGTGGCCACCCGCGACTTCCGCGATGTGGACGTCGCCGCTCTGCATGCCCAGGTGCTGCAGCGGCTCGGCTGGTCGGCGACGAAGGTCAGCCTGCCGGCCGGTCGTTACGAGACGTTGCTCCCACCGTCGGCGGTGGCGGACCTGATGATCTACCTCTACTGGACCGCCGGCGCCCGCGACGCCGAAGAGGGCCGCACCGTGTTCTCCGTCGGCGGGCGCCAAGACCAGCCGGGCTCCGGGGCGACCCGGCTCGGACAGTCGCTGTCGTCGCTGCCCATCACCCTGGGCTCCGACCCTGGCTACCCGGGGCTGCAGTGCACCCCGTTCGTGGTGGCGGAAGCCTCCGACGGGGCTACGTCCTCGGTCTTCGACAACGGGCTGCCGATCGAGGCCACCGACTGGATCCTGGACGGGCGGCTCAACGAGCTGATGCGGGAACGGGCGTGGGCCGCGAAGAGCGGGACCGACCCGAAAGCCCCCATCGACAACCTGATCATGACCGGGGACGGCGTGGCCACGCTCGACGAGATGATCGCCGGCACCGAACGCGGGCTGCTGCTCACCTGCCTGTGGTACATCCGTGAGGTCGACCCGGAGCAGCTGCTGCTGACCGGGCTGACCCGGGACGGCGTCTATCTGGTGGAGAACGGTCGGGTGACGGGCGCGGTCAACAACTTCCGGTTCAACGAGTCACCGGTCGACCTGTTGCGACGGGTCACCGAGGTCGGCATCTCCGAGCCGACCCTGCCGCGGGAGTGGAACGACTACTTCACCCGGACGGTGATGCCGCCGCTCAGGGTGCCCGACTTCAACATGTCCACGGTGAGCCAGGCGTCCTGACGGAACGTCGCGACCGAGAGGCTCAGAACAGCTCGCGCTTGCGCCAGGTCATGGTGACCTCGATCCGGCCCTCGTCGAAGACGGCGGGCAGCCCGTGGCACCGCAGCGACTCGAGCACCACCGCCAGCTCGGGGTCGGCCGACACCACGTTGGACGTGTCGGCGTGCCAGACCTTCAGCTCGAGCATGCCTTCGGTGATCGCGTGCCAGACGTCGGTCTCGGTGAAGAAGACGATCCCCAGCGCACCCGGTCGGGCCCGCAGCTCGGCCGAGGCGTCGAAGTGGTCCTGGCAGTACTCGAGAGTCAGGAAACCGCGATCGTTGAGCTCGATGAAGACGTCGCGGAGGACGTCGTTGTCGGTCCGCGCCGGCCATCCGGTCTGGTCCTGCTCCAGCTCCGCATCGGCCTCGGCGACCAGCCTCGAGGTCAGAGCGTCGGCCTCGGAGTCGTCGTCCAGCTCGGCCCTGACGAAATTATCCACCTCGACCTCGACGTGGGCGCGGTTCAGGTAGCCGGCCCTGACCACCAGGCGGGCGAACTCGGTCAGCTCGCTGAGCGTACGGTCTTTGCGGATCGCCATGAAGCCACTGTAACGAGCCGCACTCCGACTAGCCCGGCAGCTGGCCGACCCGGATTCGGTTGCCGAAGGGGTCTCTCAGCCCGAAGTCGATGCCGTACGGCTGCTGGTTGGGCCCGTCGGTGATCTCCACCCCGCGATCCCTGAACGTCTCGTACGTCGCCTGCGCGTCGTCGGTCCGGAGGATGAACCAGCCGCCCATCGCTCCCTTGGCGACCAGCTCACGGACCTGCGCGGCCGTGTCCGGGTCCATGGCCGGCGGGCCGGGGAGCTCCAGCAGGATCTGCTGGTCGGGTCGCCCCGGGACGCCGACGGTGAGCCAGCGCATGAAGCCCAGATCGACGTCGTTGGTGACCTCCAGGCCGAGCTTGCCGACGTAGAAGTCGAGGGCCTCGTCCTGGTCGAGGACGTAGATCTGGGACTGGGTGATCGAGCTCAGCATGTCGGGTGTGCTCCTCGTCTGGATGAACCACCGTGGGTGGCCGGTCGATGGCTGACCGATGTCGTTGACGCTAGTGCGAGTCGGTCCGTGGTGCTTCTCCGAAACTGCTCACGTCGTGGAAGCTGCTCGGGCGGGTCCAGGCCATCACGAAGCACGTCGGAATCGCCGGCATCGCCTCGCCGCGGGCGCGGAAGGTCGTCGGCGACTGGCCCACGATGTCGCTGAACGTCCGGCTGAAGGTGCCGATGCTGCCGAATCCCACCTCGAAGCAGATGTCGCTGACGCTGCGGTCGGTGGTGCGGAGCAGGTACATGGCCCGCTCCACTCGCCGCCGTTGCAGGTAGCGATGCGGGGTTTCGCCGAACGTGGCCTGGAAGGTGCGGATGAAGTGCGCCTCGGACACGAGCGCGACACGCGCGAGGGCAGGGATGTCCAGAGGCTCGGCGTAGCTGCGGTCCATCACGTCGCGGGCGCGGAGCAGCCGGCGGTTGGTCTCCTCCACGGCTCGGCTCACACTCGTATCCCATCACAGCACCGGTCAGCGCCGGGTCCTGGTCCGCGAGCCGCGCGGACTAAGCAGTTTTGGAGATGTGGGCGGGGTTCGCGCTCAGTAGCGTCGAACCAACTACTCATCGAGGAGACCACCATGATCGACACCAGCCCCATCGCCCGCCCGGCCTCAGCTGACGGTTTCGGCTCCGCGCGGTACCGGCGCGCCGGGCTCGTCCTCACCGGCGCCATCGGACTGTTCCTGCTCTTCGACGCGGTCATCCACCTGCTCCGCCTGCCCGTGGTGACCGACTCCTTCGCTGCGCTGGGTTATCCCATCGGCGTGGCCCGCGGGCTCGGTCTGCTCGAGCTGGTGTGTGTCGCGCTCTACCTGTTGCCGCGCACCTCGGTACTCGGCGCGGTGCTGCTGACCGGATACCTCGGCGGCGCGATGTCTGCCCAGCTCCGAGTCGACGCACCGCTGGTCTCCGCCCAGCTGTTCCCGGTCTACGTCGGGATCGCCCTCTGGGCCGGGCTGTTCCTGCGCGACGTCCGGCTGCGTCGACTGTTGCCCCTCCGCACCCGGACCGACGCGCCCTGAGCCGTGCCGCCCGCCCACGAACCGCGCCGGGACCCGAAGTCGCGATTCGGGACCGTGGTCCGAAAACGCAGCCCAGCCGGCCCCGGAAGGACCCCCGATGCGGACCGTGGTCCGAAAACGCAGCGCCAGGGCAGGCGGGACCGCAGCGATACGGCCGGGGACGCCTCCTGCGCTCCCCCGACCCGCTCAGGGCAGGTCGGCGCCGGAGACGTCGTCGGGTGTGTCGTTGTCGTCCGGGACGAACGCCACGACCCCACGACGCATCGACGTGACCACCTGACGGGCGGTGTTGCGCAGCTTCCCCGGGCCGGCCGCATCAGCCACCTGGCCGGCGAAGTCCAGCACCTGACGCACCCAGCGGACGAAGTCACCCGCGGTCAGCTGCCCGTCGTCGAGCACCGCCGACAACGAGCGCCCGGCCGCCCACGCGTACGCGGCCTGACTGAAGCCGATGTCGGGCTCGGGGCCCCGTTCCAGCCGGGCGTCCCGCTCCACCAGCGACACCTCGCGCCAGATCTTCCGCAGCCGGGTCATGGCCGCCTCCGTCACCGCATCGGGCATCCGCGGCCGCCGGACGCCGTCGTCACTCCGGCGCGACTCGTAGACCAGCGACGACAGCACCGCGGCCAGCTGTGGGTGGGTCAGCCCGTCGAAGACGCCGGCCCGGACGCACTCGGCCGCGACCAGGTCGAGCTCGGCGTAGATCCGGGCGAGCATCCGGCCCTCGGAGGTGACCTGCTCGCCGCCTTCGCCGCCCAGATAGCCCAGGCCCTCGAGCACCAGGCAGATCTTGTCGAAGTGGGTGGCGATGGTGTTGGTCCTGGTCGCGACTCGGGCCTGGGTGCGGGCATTCTCGCGTTCGAGCCGGATGGCGCGCTCGGCCCAGCGGGCGTGCGCCTCCCGGTCTGGACAGCCGTGACACGGATGCCGCTTGACCTGGTCGCGCAGCCGGGCGATCTGGTCGCTGGTGTCGCTGACCAAGGCCCCCGGCCGGTAGCGGCTCGGGTCCAGGTCGATGGTGGAGAGCTTGGACTGGAAGGCGGCACCCAGGTTGCGCCGTGAAGCCGGCTCCTTGGGGTTGAAGTGCTTGGGCACCTTCATCCGGCTGACGGCCATCGGCGGCACCGGGAAGTCGGTCAGGCTCAGCCGCCGGACGTGTCGATCCTCGGTCAGCACCAGTGGGCGCGGGCCTTCCCGGTCGCTCCGGGTGCCCGGGTCGATGACCACGATCCAGCCCTGGGTCTTGCCGCTCGGCACCCGCAGGATGTCACCGGGTTTCAGGTCCAACAGGGCCTGCATCGACTCGGCCCGCCGGTCAGCCTTGCGCTCGCGCGCCTGGACCGCCTCGAGCTCGGAGATCTCGGCGCGCAGCCGGGCGTACTCGGCGAAGTCACCGCGGTCGCACTGCGCCTCGTCCAGGTATCCCTGGATCGCGTCGGCATTCTTGGCCAGTGTCCGGGCCCAGCCGACCACCGACTTGTCGGACTGGAACTGGGCGAACGACTGCTCCAGCAAGGTCCTGGCCCGTTCCCGGCCCAGGCTGCCGACCAGGTTGACGGCCATGTTGTACGTCGGGGCGAACGACGACTTCAGGGGGTAGGTCCGTCGTGAAGCCAGCCCGGCCACCGCCCGCGGGTCCAGACCCGGCTGCCACAGCACCACTGCGTGGCCCTCCACATCGATCCCCCGCCGGCCGGCCCGTCCGGTCAGCTGGGTGTACTCCCCTGGGGTGATGTCGGCGTGCGACTCCCCGTTGTACTTCACCAGCTTCTCCAGTACCACGCTGCGGGCCGGCATGTTGATGCCTAAAGCCAGCGTCTCGGTGGCGAAGACGACCTTGATGAAGCCCTGCACGAAGGCCTCTTCGACGGCTTCCTTGAAGGCGGGCAGCATCCCGGCGTGGTGCGAGGCGACGCCGCGCTCCAGGGCCTCCAGGAAGACGGGGTAGCCGAGGGCCCGCAGGTCGGCCTCGGACAGCCCGGCCACGTGCCGCTCGGCGATCGCGGTGATCTGGCGGCGGTCCTCGGCGTTGGTCAGCCGGATACCGGAGGACAACAGCTGGCGGACGGCGGCCTCGCAGCCGACCCGGGAGAAGATGAACACGATGGCGGGTAGCAACGCGTCCTTGTCCAGCGCCTCGACCATGTCGTACCGGCTCGGCACCACCAACGAGCGCGGACCGCGGCCGTCGTGGCGCGACGCGCTCGCCGCCCCGCCGTAGGATCCGCTGCCGTAGGAGACCGTCCGCTTGCCCTTGCCTCCGGCGCCCCGGGGCCGGCGGGAGTCGTCGCGCACGTGCCGGGACTCATCGCGGGCCACCCGCAGCAGCTGCGGGTTGACCTCGACCTTCACACCGGTCGGCGCCTCCTGTGCGGTCGGGGCCACGTCGGCGAAGAGGTCGTGCAGGCTGCGGCCGACCAGGACATGCTGGAACAGCGGGACCGGCCGGCGTTCGGAGACGACCACAGCCATCTGGCCACGTACCTCACCGAGCCAGTCGCCGAACTCCTCGGCGTTGCTGACCGTCGCCGAGAGCGCCACCACCTGGATGGACTCGGCGAGGCCGATGATGACCTCCTCCCAGACCGCGCCGCGGAACCGGTCGGCCAGATAGTGCACCTCGTCCATGACCACGAACCCGAGGTTGGCCAGAGTCGGGGAGCTGGCGTAGATCATGTTGCGCAGCACCTCGGTGGTCATCACCACGATCGGCGCCTCCGAGTTGATGCTCGAGTCACCGGTCAGCAGCCCGACCGAGGCGCTGCCGTAGCGGCGGACCAGGTCGGCGTACTTCTGGTTGGACAGCGCCTTGATGGGCGTGGTGTAGAAGCACTTGCGGCCCTCCTGCAGGGCCAGGAAGACCGCGAACTCCCCCACGATCGTCTTACCGGCTCCGGTGGGCGCCGCCACCAGCACGCCGGAGCCCGCCTCCAGGTGCGCGCAGGCCTCGCGCTGGTAGTCGTCGAACAGGAAGCCGTACGCGTCGGAGAAGGCCGTGAGCTGCGGGCTCATCTGGTTGGTGCGAAAGCGGGCGTATGCCTCTGCCGGGCTGGTCTCGGGGATCGGGTCGGCCATGGTAGGGCCCAAGTTACCCGCTCAGTCCGCCCGAGCCTTTCCAGGTCGAGTGTCGGGCCAGGGGCTCAGGCCGGCAGCGGGACGAGGACGCGGAGTGCCCCGGCTACCGACCGGACCGTGAGCGGCGCCGCCGAGATCATCTCGCCGTCCCCGAAGCCCACCAGCCCGGACCCGTCGACGGTGATGTCGGTCGCGCGGAGCTGCTCCACGCACGGGTCGCGGGCAAAGCGGCCGGAGTACATCTGCGGCAGCAGCTGGAGGAGCTTGAGCCGGTTCACCGGATGCACGATGGTGATGTCCAGCAGGCCGTCCTCGGCGTCGGCGTCAGGGCAGATCAACAACCCGCCCCCGTACGAGCCGGTGTTGCCGACAGCGATCAGCATCGCGTCCAGCTCGCGGGCCCGGCCGTCGATGGTCAGCCGGTAGTGCAGAGCCGTGAAGACCCGGAGCTCGGCCATCGTGGCCAGCGGATAGCGCAGGGGGCCCTTCGGCCACGGCAGCGCGTTCGCTCGCCCGTTGACCAGGGCGTCGAAGCCGGTCGCCACCACGGTACCGATGAAGCGGTCCTGCACCCAGGCGAGGTCCAGCTCGCGGCTGACCCCGCGGCCGATCACCTCAGCGGCGGCGCCGGGATCTTTCGGATCCAACCCGATACCGCGGGCGAAGTCGTTACCGGTCCCCGCCGGGATGATGCCCAGGGTGATCCGACGGTTGCCCTGGGACCGGGCTCGGGCGCAGGCGTTCAGCCCGAGGTGCATCATCCCGTCGCCACCCATCACGGCGAGCACGTCGACGTCCGAGGTCGCGGCCTGCCGGGTCATCAGCTGAGCCTCGGCGAAGTTGCGACTGAGCTGGATGTCGACGGCCAGTCCCGCGTCTCGCAGCCGACCGGCCACCTGCGGCAGCGACTCCTGGGCCCGTCCCCGACCGGACGACGGGTTGACGACCAGGATGACCCGTCGGGTCACTGCCGGTGCCCGTCGGTCACTGCTGATCGGGGTCGGCGTCGCCCTCTTCCAGCTCGCGCAGCGCCTTGTCGTCGGCGACGCTCTTGCCCAGCACCACTTCCCCGTCCGGCGTGACCGCGCGACGGGCCTTGCGGGCGTCGAAGATGTGCGCGATGACCTCGGCCGCCAGGAACAGGATGGACATCGGGATGGCCAGCGCGAGCATCGAGATCGGGTCGGTCGACGGCGTCGCCACCGCTCCGAACACGAAGGTGCCGAAGATGACGTAGAGCCTGGCCTTGGCGAGCTGGCGGGCCTTGATCACCCCGAGGAAGTTGAGCATCAGCACGAACACCGGGATCAGGAACGCGATACCGAAGACCAGCATCACCCGGATCAGGAACGACAGGAAGTCGTTGACGTTCAACATGTTGGTGGTGTCGACAGCCTGCGGGGTGAACCCCACCAGCACCGCGATGCCCTTGGGCATGATCCAGTAGCCCAGCGCCACGCCGGCGGCGAACAGCGGGCTGGACGCGACCACGAAGATGATCGCCCACTTCTTCTCCTTGGCCAGCAGGCCGGGGACCACGAACGACCAGATCTGGTACAGCCAGACGGGCGCCGAGACGACGAGCGCCGCGATGAGCGTGATCTTCATGGCCAGGCTGAACGGCGCGGCGATGCCGATGTTGACCACTTCGAGCTTCAGGCCCGGCTTGCTCGCCTCCAGGGCGGACTTCGCCACGTTGTACGGGTGCAGCAACAGCAGATACATCTCGTTGTAGAAGAAGGCACAGCCGACCATCGCGACGACGATGGCGACGGCCGCCACGACGAGCCGGTAGCGAAGTTCCCGCAGATGCTCGAAGAGCGTCATCGAGCCGTCGGGCGGCACCTCGGGCGGCAACAGCCATTTCAGGCTGAACCGGACCGGGCGCCCCATGATTGTCAGGGCCACGGACAGGCGCTACTCAGACGTCTCGACGAACTTCGGGAGCCGTCGGATCAGCCAGGTTGTTCGGCGGCTGCGGAGCGGGCGCCTGCTGGTAGTTCGGGGGCTGCTGATAGTTCGGCGGCTGCGGAGCGGGCGCCTGCTGATAGTTCGGCGCCTGCTGGTAGTTCGGGGGCTGCTGGTAGCTCTGCGGCTGCTGGAAGTTCCGGCCGGTGGGGTCCACCTCGCCGTTGGTCACCTGAGGAGCCTCCGGAACGGCGTTGGGCGTCGGCTCGGCATCCTTGTTCCCGGTGAGACCCTTGGTCTCCTCCTTGAACTCCTTGAGCGCGCGTCCGCTGCTCTTACCCAGACCGGCCAGGCGAGATCCTCCGAAGAGCAACAAGACGATCACCAAGATGATGATGAGCTCTGTCGGCCCGAGATTGAAGATCAGTGGCGTCAAGGCCAGGGTCATGATTTCCTCTTTTCCGACGCGGGCGGTTGCCACGCTGTCGTCATCTTACGTCGATATTCCCCGAGTGCAGGCTGTGCACCGGCTTGGCCGGGTCGAGATCGAAACGGGGTGCGGGCATCTCGATCTGCCCGAGCAGCTCGGCCAGCTGGCTACCGCGATCAGCCAGCACGGTCACCTCGGACAGCACATCGGCCGTCTTGTGAGCGAGCCAGAAGGCGTAGCAGACCACCATGACCAGACCGGCCACGGCGACGGCGACGAACACGATGACCCAGAGCACCGGATGAGCGTACTCCGCCGGGCACCGCCGTCGCCGCGTGCCGTCCGGTCAGCCGAACAGGGCGGCGTACTGGTCGAGCGCCTCCTGCGCCGCCTCGGCTGCTGAGTCGCCGGCCCCGACGGGTGAGACCACCCGGGCCCCCGCGCCGAGGCGCAGCAGCAGCCCGCGCAGCCACGCGGGGTCGGTCACCCGAAGGGACACCGTCATCGAGCCGTCATCGTGCACGGCGGCCTGCTCGCTCGGGTAGTACTCGGCGACCCAGGCGGCCGCACGGCTCAGCTCCAAGGTGACCAGTGGCGCGTCCCGTAGCGTGTCGAACCAACCGGTGGAGAGGTCCTTCAGCTGGACGTCATGGGTCTCGATCGGGGTGTCGGTGACCTCGACGGCAGCGATCCGGTCGAGCCGGAAGGTCCGCAAGGACCGGGCGGAGTAGCACCAGGCTTCGAGGTAGCCGTAACCCTCCAGGACGAAGACCCGCAGCGGGTCCACCATCCGTCGGGTGGTCTCGGCCCGCGAGGCGACGTCATAGGTCAGATCCAGACGCAGCTGGCGCTGCAGACCCTCGTTGACCCGAGCCTGGATCTCGTCGCGGGCGGCGGTCACGTTCACGGAGGCCTGGTCGGGGGCGTGCGGCTGTCCGCCGGCGGCCTCCAGCTTGGTCAGCGCCCTGTCGATGGCGTCCCGCTCCCCCGGGCCGGCGACCTCGCGGAGTGTCCGCAGGGCGAGGACCAGCGCGAGCGCCTCGTCGGCGGCGAGCCGTAGCGGACGCGTCAGGTAGTCGGCGTTGCTGAGGTGGATGACCCCCTCTCCGTCCACGGCGTCCATGTCGATGTCGATCAGGTCGCCAGGGGTCAGGCCGGGCATCCCACACATCCACAGCACGTTGAGGTCCTCGCGGAGCGTCTTGACGGTGATGCCGAAGCTGCGCGCCACGTCGGTCATGGCGGCGCCGTCGTGCTTGCGCAGATAGGGCACCAGGCTCAGCAACCGACGCACCTGGGCCTGAGAGCTCATCAGGCCCCTCCGCGGGAGGCGACTGCGGTCAGTCCGCCGATGACCAGCTCGCGGAGCTCGGCCGGTTCCAGCACCACCACGTCGGCGGCGTACCGGGCGGCCTCCTGGGAGAAGGTCCAGGGGTCGCTGTATCCCACCGTGTAGACCTCGAAGCCCGCCGGCAGCACCCGGCTGGTGGAGGTGCGGTGGGCCCGACGACGGATGGACGGCGCCTTGCCGGCCCGGATCGCCAAGGTCGCCTCGGCGGTCGGCTCGGGCGGGGCCAGCCGTTGCGCGAGCGCCCGCAGGTCGAGGTCCTCGGGGACCGTGAAGGCGCCGGGCCGGGACACCCGCTTCGGCACGTCGATGATCCGCGACATCTTGAACATCCGGGTCGCGTCCCGGTCGACGTCTCGGCCGATGACGTACCAGCGGCCCTTGGAGGCCGTCACGCCCCACGGCTCCAGATGCCGGAGCGCGCCTTCGCGGTAGACGAAGGAGACCCGGGTGCGGTCGATGACCGAGGTCCAGAGCGTCTCGAAGGCCGGCTCGGTCGCCGACACCGAGGGTTCCAGGGACGCCAGCTGGGAGGTGTCCGGCTCGACCCCGGCGGCCCGCAGCTTGCCGATGGCGCTCATGGTCGAGGCGGCCATGCTGACGTGTTGCCAGACCCGGGCGGCCACCCCGACCACCGACGCCTCCTCGGCGTCCAGGTCGATGACGGGCAGCTCGAACTCCGAAGCCACGATCCGGTAGCCGGCCTCGTCGTCGAAGAACGGGTCATAGCTGCCGACCTCGATGGGCACGCCCAGGCCCCGCAGCTCGTCCTTGTCCCGCTCGAAGGTGCGTTCGAAGGCTGCGTCGCTGAGATCGTGGTAGCCCTCCACCGCCTCACGAATCTGGCTCTTGGGAAGGTAGCGGCCCGATACCAGCAGGCAGATGGTGAGGTTGAGGATCCTCTCGGTCTTGCGTGGTGCCATGCTGAGTTTCGCTTCCTGACGAGATCGTCGTTTTCGAACGCTACCAGCCGCGGTGGGCCGTCTCGGGAAACGGCGCGGTGAGCGACCTTCAGCCGGCGAGACGCCTTCGCGTTAGGGTCTGGTCGTGATCATCTGGGCCGAGGCCGTCGTGACCGAGATCCGGGCCCGCTGGAGCGGCGCCGTCGAGGTGCTGGCCATCCGCAACGACCAGACCACCTGTCGGGCGCTCAGCTACACAGACCTGATGCCGGCGCCCGAGCCCGGTGACCGGCTGCTGCTCAACGTCGCGGCCCTGGATCGGGGGCTGGGCACCGGCGGCTATGCGCTGGTGGTCGCCGTGCTCGGGCCCGACGGTCACCTCAGAGGTCAGCCAGAACCCCCCGAGGGTCACCTGGTCAAGGCACGCTATCTGCCCCTGCAGGCCATGGTGTCCGGTGCCGACGAGCAGGGTTCGCCGTTCCACGAGGCGCTGGCCGAGGCCGACCAGCTGGACGGCTTGCCGGTGCTCGTCGCGGACCTGCACTCCGCGGTGGCGCCGATCGTGGCCGCTGTGCACGCCGACCGGCCCGGCACCCGAGTCGTCTACGTGATGAGCGACCACGGAGCGCTACCCATCGCCTTCTCGCGGACGGTGGCCCAGCTGTGCGACGCCGACCTGCTCGCCGCCACGGTCACGGTGGGCCAGTCGTTCGGCGGCGACCTCGAAGCGGTGAACGTCCACTACGGCCTGCTGGCCGCCAAGCTGGCCCTGGGAGCTGACCTGGTGGTGCTCACCCAGGGGCCCGGCAACCTGGGCACCGGCACTCGGTGGGGATTCTCCGGCGTGGCCTGCGGGGAGGCCATCAACGCGGCCGCCATCTTGGGAGGTCGGCCGGTCGGCTCGCTGCGGATCTCCGGCGCCGACACGCGGGACCGGCACCGGGGCGTCTCCCACCACAGCCTGACCGCCTACGGACGGGTCGCGCTGCTCCCGGCCGACATCGTGGTGCCGGACCTGGCCGGCGCCGTGCGGCTGAGCGGCCTGGCCGGACTCGGCGCGGTCGCCGCGATGGCTGACGAGGTGGACGCGGCGGCCCAGACCCTGGACCGACACCG
>JBBRYD010000103.1:0-13835 GCA_038238065.1 Propionibacteriales bacterium
CACCAGTCGCGGCCTCGGGCCCGGTTGGCCGACGCGGCCACTCTCTCCTGAGCCACCAAGGTCGCCCACTTCCCCCGGAGGAACTCTGAACGGGTGAGGGGAGCGCCGCCTCGGACGCGAGGGACGTCACCGCGACCGCACCGATGGGAATCAACGGCACCAGAGGATCGTCGAGGTTGGTGACATAGGGAGATCCTCAGTCCTGGCTGTTCATGGACAGGTCCCGAGTCCGCGGATAGCCCGCCGTCTCCTCGCAGGCCAAGATGACACGCGTACCCAGACTCGGGCCGTGGAAGCCGGCCCGGGATGGGTCGTGCTGCAGGGCCACAGCGTGGTCGGCGCATCGACCGGTCAGGCCAGTCGACCGCGTAGACCGCTCGCCCGGTTGGCCGGCCGCAGCACGGCCCGTCGGACCGCTTCCTCACTGCCGAAGATCTGCACCCGCGCCGTGGCCCGGGTCGCGGCGGTGTAGAGGAGCTCGCGGGTCAGCAGTGGCGACGTCGGCGGCGGCAGCACGACCGACACGCAGGAAAACTGGCTGCCCTGGGCCCGGTGCACCGTCATCGCGTGCATGGTCTGGACCGCGTCCAGCCGGACCGGGGCGATCAACGAGGCGGCCCCGCCGCGGGCGAACGCGGCCCGGGGACCCTGCGGGGTGTCCACCACCACGCCCGTGTCGCCGTTGAAGAGACCCATCTCGTAGTCGTTCGCGGTGACCAGCAAGGGTCGCCCCAGATACCACTCGCCGTCCTCGCCGTAGCCCGGAATGGCCTCGGTCAGCCAGCGCTCGATCTCCCGGCTCCAGCGGACCACCCCGAACGGACCGGTGCGGTGGGCACACAGCAGCCGGTGCCGGTCCAGGGCGGCGATGGCGCTGGGGACGTCGCCCGCCTGGGCAGCCAGCTGCAGGGCCCGGCCCGAGTCGCGGACCTGCTCCTGCAGCAGCGGAACGTTGTCAGCATGCTCCACATGGACTTCGGCGAACACCAGCTCGGCCGACCCAGACCGCAGGATGGCCAGCGTGGTGTCCGGGTCCGACGCGCGGATGGCGCGGGCGAGCGAGTCGATGGCTCCGCCGTAGCGCCAGGTGTGGACCAGCTGCACCACGCCATGCACCGGGGGCCCGCCGTCGACCTGATCCGACGGAAGGCCGAGCTGCGCCAGTCGCGATCCCAGGGCGGCATCCGGCGCTCCTGGGGCTTGGGTGATGTCGGCCAGCACGGCCCCTGCCTCCACCGAGGACAGCTGGTCAGGGTCACCGACCAGGATGAGCCGGGCTTCGGGACGCACCGCCTCGAGCAGCCGAGCCATCATGGTCAGCGAGACCATCGACATCTCGTCCACCACGATGACGTCGTACGGCAGATGGTTGCGCCCATGATGGCGGAACCGACCCCGGTTGCCGGGCAGCCACCCCAACAGGCGGTGCAGGGTCGAGGCCGACAGGGGGCCCAGTCGGGCCCGGTCCTCCGGCTCGAGCGACACGGCTGCAGCGTGCACCGCCTCCTCGAGCCGCGCCGCCGCCTTGCCGGTCGGGGCGGCCAGCGCGATCCGGACCTCGGGCCCCGGCTGGTCACGCAGCAGCGCCAGCAGCCGAGCCACGGTCGTGGTCTTCCCGGTGCCGGGGCCGCCGGCCACCACCGTGACCCAGCTCAGGGCGCTGACCGCTGCGGCGATCCGCTGTCGGTCTGCCTCCCCGGCATCGAGTCCAGCGCCGTCGAACAGTCGGGACAGCGCCTCGGCCGCCCGCCGGACGTCGACGGGAGGAGGCGGCGCCGCCGCGCGCTGCTGGAGCTGTGTCCTGACGATCTCCTCCTGGCCCCAGTACCGTTCGAGGTACAGCAACCCATGGGCCAGCCGCACCGGTCGCCGACCCACCTCGTCCGGTCCGACGGTGACCAGCGCGCTGTCGGCGCAGCTGGACTGCCACGCCTGGACCTCGGGCCACGGCAGGTCAGAGATGTCGACTTCCTCCTCGGACTCGTCGAAGACGGCGCCCGCCACCGTCGCGAGGTCGATGCAGACCGAGCCCATCCGGAGCGCCCGGACCACCAGCCCGACGGCGAGCTGGACCGTCTCGTCGGACTCGCCGACGATCCGGCTGACCGCAACCGCGGTGTGGACGTCGGCCAGGCCCAGCACCCCAGCCCGATTGAACACGCGGAGCAGCCCGGTGGCGGCGGTGGCGATGCTCACGTCGGTGGGCGGGGTCTGTGGGGGGTTCGAGGCGACGAGAGTCATCAGCCCTCCAGCAGGTCGGACAGGTCGGCGATGAGCTGACCGGCTGGCCGCCAGCTGAACACGCCGCAGGGGACGCCGTCGACCGCGGGGGTGTCGGGGCCCGCCATCCCCCGGACGAACAGGTAGAGCACCCCACCCAGGTGGACGTCCGGGTCGTAGCCGGGCTGCCGCCAGCGCAGCAGTCGATGCACCGCCACCGAATAGAGGAGCGCCTGCAGGGGGTAGTGCGCGTCCATCATGGCCTCGGCGAGGCGGGGTGGACTGTAGTGGCCCAGGGTCAGGGGCTCGCCGTCGAAGCCGCCCAGCCAGTTGGTCTTGTAGTCCACGACCAGATATCGGGGCTCGGCCGGCCGGCTGGGAGCACTGTCGTCACCGGCGCGGATGCGCAGTACTGCGTCGATGCTCCCGGTCAGGTAGCCGCGGAGTGACTCCCCGGCCAGGGCGGGGTGCTCGAGCCGCTCCGGATAGCGGGCCAGTGGGTCAGCGGGCCCCAGATGCGAACGCAGCAGGCCACCCAGCCGGCCGAGGCGGATGTCGTGGGTGCTGACGTCGCCCCCGGCGAGCGGCAGCTCGAAGCTGAGCTCGGCCAACCGGTCGTCGGGGTGGAGGTCGCACAGCCGCAGCTGGTCGGCCAGCGGACCGAGGGGGGTCTGCAGTGACGGCAGCAGAGCCTGGGCGAGTCCGTCCACGGTCAGCACCCCCGGCTGGGCCCGCGACAGCTCCTGGGCGGTGATCCGGCGGACCTCGGCCAGCAGGGGGTCGGCCCGCAGATCCACGGCCTCGAAGATCGCGTGCACGACGGTCCCGAACTGCACGCCGCTGGGCAGGTCGCCCATCGGAGAGGGCAGCAGCAGAGCGGGGTCGGCGGTGGTCGAGCCCGACGCGGGTGGGACGCCTCCCGGTGGGGTCAGCGACGACTCGTCGTCCTCCTTGGCGGGTTCGGCTTCACTGTCGACGCTGCCCATCGACGGGTCGAGCCCGTGCACGGCCGCCGTGAGGGCCGAGTAGGACGTCCGTCGCCAGTCCAGGTCCAGGTCTCGGTCGAACACCCGCGCGGTCATCATGGCCACTGGCCTCGGATCGGCCCGCCACGGACCGGCTGCGCGGTCCTGGACCGGTTCCATCGAGATGCCGGTCCCCAGCTGGGCGCAGCTGAACGGGTCACCCGACACCTCGTAGGACGGCTCCGGCTCGACCCCGGTGCGGCGCGGTCCGTAGAGGAACCGCTGCAGCGCGGAGGCCGGCGTGTTCTTCGACGGCGCCCACCAGGTGATCACCTGACACTGCGCTCGGGTGAGGGCCACGTAGAACAGCCGGAGGTCCTCGGCGTCCTCCTCGCGGCGGTACTGGGCCAGCCGTTCGCCGCGGCCGGCGCCACCGACCCCTCCCACGTCCAGCACGCGTTCGGTGCCCTCGTGCAACCGCAGGGTCCAACCGGCGTCCTTGACGTTGACGTGGCGGTCCCAGGCCTCGGGCAGGTAGACGATCGGGAACTCGAGGCCCTTGCTGCGGTGCACGGTGAGGATCTGGACCGCGTCGGCGTCGGTCTCGAGGCGACGCAGACCCTCGGTGGGCGTGGACGTCGTGGCTTCGTTGATGCGTTCGCGGAGCCAGTCGGCGAGAGCACCCACGCCCAGGTGGCCGGCGGTCATAGCAGCGTGCAGGCTCTGGCCGACGTGACGCAGGTCGGTGAGCAGCCGTTCGCCGCCCAGCTGACCGAGCAGGCGTTCGGCCAGCTGGGTGTCACGGGTGATGGTCTCCAGCAGGGTGGCCACCCCGCGGGAACGCACCACCCGACTCCACCACCGGAGCTGTTGGGTGAGCTCGTTGATCGCCTCGTCGTCGGCCGCGGCCAGCCGAGCGAACGACCAGCCGAAGAAGCAGGTGAGCGCGGCCTCGCGGACCGCCACCTGCCGAGGCTGTTCCAGCGCCCTGAGCAGGGTCGACCACTCGGCGGCGACCGCGGTGGCGTACACCGATGTCGCACCCAGCACCACCGCCGGCACGCCGGCCGCCACGAGCGCGTCCCGCAGGACCTCGGCCCGTTCGTTGCGGCGGACCAGAACGGCCACATCGGCGGGACCGACCGTTCGTGGGCCCCCAGCCACGCTCAGCTCCAGGCCGGAGCCGAGCAGCTCGGTGACGTCGGCGACGAGGTCACGGACCACCTGCGGGCGTACCGTGCTGACCGATGGGACACGTTCTGCGGCCAGGTCGTGCGCCACGACCCGGATGCGCACCGGACTGGACAGGCGAGCCTCGACCTCAGGCCCGGCCCGGCGCAACCGAGCGCCAGGATGGTGGGCCGCCACGGCTCGGACCACGATCCGCCGGTCCCCGAGAGCGGCGCCCCCCAGCAAGATGCCGAGGGCGTCCACGAGCGGTTGGTCCGAGCGCCAGTTGGTGCCCAGGGTGGACACGGTGTCGGCTTGGGACACCGCGTCCAGGTAGCTCACGACGTCCGCGCCGCGGAAGGCGTAGATCGCCTGCTTGGGGTCACCGATCAGCACCAGGGTGGCGTGTCGATGGAAGGCCCGGCGGAGGATGTCCCACTGCACCGGGTCGGTGTCCTGGAACTCGTCGACCAGGACGATCCGGTATCGCTCGCGGAGCCGACGGACCGCCGCGGCACCGTGCACCGGGTCAGCCAGCGCGTCCCGTAGCCGGCTGAGCATGTCGTCGTAGGTGAACAGCCGGCCCAGCTCCTTGCGCCGATACACCTCGCTCCGCACGTCACTGACGAAGGCGACCCGCTGGTCAGCCGACTCGTCGGTCGACGTGGCGCCGGGCACGAGCCGGGCGTCCCAGGCCTCGATGGCCTGTTGGGCGATCCGCTGTGCGTCGTCGAGGTCCATCGGCGGTGGGGTATTGCTGGCGGCGTACCGACGGAGGTACACGTCGGACGCGACCTCACGGGTCAGCTCCGACAGGTGCTCGACGAAGACGACGTCGGGTTCTCGGTCGCCCAGGATGCCCAGCTCGTCGAGCATCCGCAGGCAGAACTCGTGCGTGGTGGCGATGGTGGCCGCGTCGAAGTCGGAGAGGGCCCGGGCTATCCGCACACGCCGCAGGACCAGCTCGGCCGTGGGGCCCGTGGTCAGCAACCGCTCGAGCGGGTCGGCCGTGCTGGTCGGGGGAACGCCGTCCACCGCCCGGGCCAGGCAGCGTTCGACCCCGACGAGTCGTTCCCGCACCCGCAGCCGCAGCTCGTTGGTGGCCATCCGACCGAACGTGACCAGCATCAGCTCCCCGAGCTCGGCGTGACCCTCGGCGATGTAGCGAGCGGTCAACGCCGCGATGGTGTACGTCTTCCCGGTGCCGGCACTGGCCTCCAGCACTGTGGTCCCGGTCGGCAGGCCACCACACACGTCGAAGCTCGGCGGCCCGTCGACCGGTACCCCGGCAGAAGACGACGGGTCAGTCACCGCAGGACCTCAGAACCCAACAGGGGATGCCAGACCCGACGAGCCAGGGTGCCCAGCCGGCTCGGCTCGGCCAGGTCGCCCCGCTCCTCGGACGGAACCGACACCCGCGCGGCCAGCTGCAGGTAGGTCACACGGGGGCCGAAAAAACGTTCGTAGGCGTCGTCGCGCTCCTCGTTCCAGGTCTTGTCCAGCTTGTCCACGAAGTTGGCGATCGTCTTGCCCTCGAAGCGGATCCTGGCGTACTCGTGCGCGATCTTGGGTCCGAGCGGCAGCGGTTCGGCCAGACCCGTGCGGTAGAGGTCGACCAGGTCGGCCAGGATCTTGCCGGCCCAGGCGCTCGGCACCGGCCCCAGCAGGGAGCTGCGTCCGCGGCCGAGAGTGACCGCCTGCCAGGATTGCTCGGGGTAGGTCGCGGTCAGGGCCAACAGCTCGATCCACGACTGCAACCGGTGCTTCGCGCCGACCCAGGAGTAGTTCACCGCGACCAGGCGGTCGCCGAACAGCGACGACAGGGTCCCCGCCACCTGACGCCCCGCACCCAGGTCGACCAGCACGTCGCGACTCGACCGTGGCTCGGCCAGGTACGGCCGGCTGGCCGCCGCGATCTGCTCGACGTTGGCCACCACCGGCTCGATCGCGCGGCCGCCGAAGCTGCGCGGCGGCAACAAACCGCGCCGCCACTCCGCCGCCGTCAGCTCACCGATGGGGGCCCCCTCCAGATAATGCTCGAGCAGCCGGTCTCCGATGTCCCAGCTCTGCAAGCCGTCCAGCGCCACCGGGATCTGGCCCGACGGCTCCTCGTCTCCCCGGGAGGCGTACAGCCCGCCTCGGGCTCGGAGCAGCGCTTTCACGGGGTGGTTGAAGAAGCGCACCAGGTCAGCCACCGCGGTCACGTCGGGGAGTACGGGCTCACCGAGGCGGTCCGCGTCGTACAGCGCGGTGGGGAGACGCCTGTCACCGCCGGCCGCGATCGCCCCCCGCAGTGAGCCGGCGTCGAAGCTGAAGGCGGCCCGATCGGTGGTGTGCAGGCGACCGGGGACGAAGTTGTCGGGGTCGAACGGCTGCAGCGGGTGGACGGTCATGATCTGGTCGCGGACGGGCTGGCCGTCGTGGGTGCGCGCGGTCAGGTCGAGGGCGTCCAGCAGGGCGCCGATCGGCACCGCCGGCGGTTTGGGGGCCCGGGTGCGGGCGTCGACTCCGGAGTAGATGACCAGCAGGTGCTCCTGCGCAGCCATGATGGCGTCCAGCAGCAGCTGCCGGTCCTCGCTGCGGGCGTCGCGGTCACCGATCCACGGGTCGGAGGCCAGGATGTCGTCACCGTCGCGAGAGCTCCGACGGGGGAAGACGCCGTCGTCGGTGCCCAGCAGACAGATGACGCGGTGCGGCACCGACCGCATCGGAAGCATCGTGCACATGGTCAGGGTGCCGGTGCGGAAGTTGGCCCGGCTGGCCCGGCCACGGAAGGTGTCAGCGAGCAGGGCCTTGACCTCACTCAGGGACAGCTCCGTGCTCGCCGCCGTTGCCGCATCGTCGGCGGTCTGGGCCAACGCACCCAGCTGAGCGTAGGCGTGGGAGATCTGCCAGCTGTCGGAGGTGGGTACGTCGGTGAGCAGCTCGATCGCCTGCTTGCACAGCTCGATCCACGCAGGCAGCGACCGGTGGGACTCGAGCTGGTCCATCAGGGACCGCAGTCGGGTGAGCAGCTCGGCCAACCGCCCGACCAGCACGACGTCGGAGGAGTCCACGTCGTCGAGGGGGAGGGCGGTGCCGATGAACTGGTGCTGTCCCTCGTCCATCGTGACCCCCAGCAGCAGCCGGTCCAGGCCCGCCGTCCAGGTGTTCTGGGCGAACTGGCCCATGGCGAAGTTCTCCCGGTGTGCGACGTCCAGCCCCCAGCGCACGCCTGACCGGCTCACGAGGTCGTGCAGGCGCTCGAGGTCGTCCTCGCTGAAACCGAACTTGTGGGCCACCGGAGGGGATGCGCACAGATCCAGCAGGACCGAGGCCTCCATCCGGGAGTCGGCCAGCTCGAGCACCCGGCTGAGCGCGGCCAACAGCGGGTTGATCTGGCGCAACGCCCGGTCGGCCAGGCGGACCCGGAGCCGGTGTCCCGGGTGCTCGACGGACTGGTCGTCCTGCACCAGACCGAAGGTCGCGGAGATCAAGGGGGCGAACCGCTCGATGTCGGGACACATCACCACGATGTCGCGCGGCTCGAGCGTCGGGTCATCGGCCAGGAGACCGACCAGGAGCTCACGGAGCACCTCGACCTGGCGGTCCGGCCCGTGGGAGGCGTGCACCGTCACACTGCGGTCGGACAGGTCGATGAGCGGACGCTCGCCGGCGGCTCGGGGGGCGCGGTCAGCGGCCAGGTCGTCCTGCAGCAGGCGCAGCAGGGTCGGGGGATCCGCGGTGGCCGCCGCCACCGGTTCATCGTGGTGCAGGTCGACCGGTGCGAGCGTTGCGGGCGACACGGTCCGCAGAGTCAGCTGTAGCTCACGGATGTCGCGGCCCAGGTAGGCCAGCAGCGGGTTGTTCGGCAGCCCGGAGGTGCGGTCCGCCGATCGGGGACCCAGTGACGCGGCCCTCGGGCGCGCTGCCAGCTCCTACCAGAGCGCGGGCGATGCGTGCGACAGCCAGAGATGGACCTCACGATGCACGGCCAGGGCCGACAGGACCGCGGTGTTCTCCTGGGACAGTCGGGTGGCCCCGAAGACCGACAACCGCAGGGGCAGGCCGCTGCGCTGCGGGTCGTTCACCAGCTGCAGGCAGGCGGACCCGGTCCGTTCGGCGGGGCCGGGCAGATCGATGGTTTTCCGTAACCGACGCCACAGCTCGGCCTGCCAGGCGTAGTCCGGGGGAAGGGGCTGCCCGGCGGCATCGACATCGTGACCGTCCAGCCAACTCAGCACCATGCCCGGTCGGCTGCTCGCGTACCCCGCGAACAGCTCGGCCAGATGCTGGGCCGTCGACCAGCGCCGCCCCCGCCGGACCGGGTCCGGTGCGCGGCCAGGAGCAGCACCGGTTCGTTCGCCCAGGTAGGACCAGAGCAGGCCAGCCCAGCTCTCACCCTGCGCCTGGTCGATGACGGCCAGCAGCGGCCAGACGCTCCGGCGGGGCTGCCACGGGTCGGAGCGGGGGTCGATCCCGCTGGCCACGGCGACGGCCGTGGTGGTGAGCCGGCGCAAAGACGGAAACTCGACTCCGGCGCAGATCCCGTCCCGTCCCCCGGCTGAGGTGCCGAGCTGGTGAGAGAGGCTCTGCGCCAACCAGCGCTCGACTCCCTGGGTCGGCACCGCCACCACCTCGGCGGCGAACGGATCAGCCAGCGGACGACGCAGCACCTCGCCCAGCGCGCGCGCCAGCCGGTCGGCTCGTTCGGCGCGATGGATCAGCAGGGTCATGGTCTGACCCACCCTAAGTTGGCCCGCTGACAGTCTGTGCCCGCCCGGCCTGTCCGACCCGGAGCGGAACCGGGGACGGCGTCTGCAACTGGCTGCGGTTTGTCGTCGAACGCGACCACGGGGGCCGGTTCCAGGCGCATAGTGATCGGTATGACCTCAGACCAGAGCTCGGCCGCAAGCCGTCAGAACGCATCCGGCACCGGTGTACCCGGGGATCCGTGGCAGCTCACCACGCCGCCGGGCAAGGGCGGATTCACCGCCCATCGTGAACCCGACGCGGACCCACCCGCTTTGGTGGTGCAGGTGGGGACGACTCAGCTGCGCTATCACCTGCGGTGCATCGAGGATCTGCACGCGATGCTCGCCGCCGCGGGGGACTGGGTCCCCCTGGGCAACGCCGACGAGCAGAAGCCGGCCAAACCAGGCACCGTCGAGGCCTGGGGTCGAGCCGAGGACAATCCGGTCGGCGGCTGGTACGGCCTGAAGAAGGGTCTGCGGGGTCGGTTCGGCAACTACGTCCCGCCGGTCCTGGAGGTGCTCGGGCTGGCGGAGGTCACCCACCAGCCGCGCGACAACTCCATGCGGTCCAGCTGACCGCCCTCAGCGTCGAGACCGGTCAGCGCACGCCGGCCACCGCCAGGAAGTCGGCGATGGAGACCACCGGATCGCCGTTGGGCAGAGTCACCCCGTGACTGGGGTCCCAGCTGCCCGGGGAGTTCAGGTACGTACCTGAGTCGGCGCGGAGCTGGCCCAGGATGGTCTCGTTCACGATCCGGCTGCCGACCTCGCCGAGCGAGTTGCCGGCGGCCTGCACCTCGGCTTCCTTGAGGACGTAGTACCAGAGCGGGGTCTTGGTCAGGAAGCCACCGGCCAGCAACGCGTCGTTGACCACCGCGTTGTTGCCCTGCTGCAGCTCGGCCGGGGTCAGCGGCGTGGCGCCCAGCGCAGCGGCGACGGCCTGCCCGGTGGGGATGGCCAGCAGGTAGCCCCGCAGCAGGTTCCTGGTGGCCAGACTCTTCAGGATGGACTTGATCACCGTGTCGGTGACCAGGTTTCCCTCCTTGGCCAGGTTGCGCAGCGGCGGCGCCAGCGTGGTGTCGATGTGCCGGGCGAAGTGGTCGGGGAACGACGAACCCTTGTGGACGAAGCGGTCCCACTCGATGATCCAGTTGAACGGCAGCACGTCGGTGTCCCCGGCGAACGGGTTCGGGAAGCCGTTGCCGGTGAACGTGAAGAGGAGGCCGAACGGAGCAGTGGGCAGCACCGTGCCCGGACGGCCGAAGTTGCGGTTGTAGTCGTACTCTCCGCGGACCATGGAATGCCCGAACCGGAAGGCGGCCACGGAGAACTCGAGCGGCATGAAGATCTCCTCGGCCTCCCACGGCAGGAAGTGCTTGTTGCCAGCCAGCAACACCTTGTCGGTCGAGCCGGCCAGGGTGACGGTCTTGAGGTAGTCGTGGGCCACCAGCCACTGGTAATGCCACCGGGTCAGCTGGCGGGCGCGGCGGAACACCTTCGCCTCGGTGTTGCGTTGCGGCTCGTGGGCCCGCACCCAGTCCACGGCGACGTTGTGGAAGCGCAGCACGGCGGTATGCAGCTGGGCGATGATCAGGTT
The DNA here is from genome assembly GCA_038238065.1 of Propionibacteriales bacterium. Lineage (GTDB taxonomy): Bacteria > Actinomycetota > Actinomycetes > Propionibacteriales > Propionibacteriaceae > Microlunatus. The sequence goes on from JBBRYD010000103.1 coordinate 10,686, forward strand.
CTCGTCGTTGCGACCGTCGCCGACCAACGGCTGCCGGTCGACGCGGGGGAGGTCCCGGTCCAGGTCGTCGACCGGGGGCACCCGCACACCCCGGAGGGGCCTGTCGGCGACGTTGCTCTCCAAGGCCACCCGTCCGACCCGCAGCTTGATGCCGTCGTAGAGGGCCGCTGCCTTGGTCGGACTGGCCGGGTCGAACGTCGGACCGTCGCCGTAGACCGAGTCCAGGTTGAGGGCCGGCTGACGCAGGTTGCGGAGGTTGGCCGCGACGAATCTCGGGGACAGGGGCGCCAGGGCAGCGTTCGTGATGTCGCTGACCGTCGAGTCCCGGTCGGTGTTCGCGGTGAGGTCGTGGTCGATGAACTGTCCGAAGTAGGTGTACACCGCCGGAATGGTGGAGTTCTGGGTGGTCTGCAGCGGGTCGACCGCGGAAGCGGGGTCCTCCACCATGGCCGCCCCGAGCACCTTCAGCGCGGCGACCACGGCTGCGGGGTCGTCGTTGGGTAGGTGGGACGCAGGGAAGGCGGCGGCGAGATCCTCGAACAGATAGTCGAAGGCCGTCGTGTCGTCGACGCCCGTGGCCACCGCGACCGGCGTCGTGACGACCTGGGCGAGCGTCGAGATGGACTCATCGGTCCCCGCCAGCGTCTCCGACGCGACCGACTCCTCGGCCAGCACGTGGCCGCCGTGCTGGATGTGTGCGAGCATCCGGCCTTCGGCGGCGGTGGACCGGTGTTCAGTGGACTTGTGCATGTGACCCTCCTGGAGGTGGACGGGACCGAAGGCGGTCTCCGCACAGAAGGAGAACCAGCCGGTCACCCAGATACCGGGTGAGCGTCAGATCTGAGCGCTCGCCCTCACGCAGGACCCGGGTCAGGAGCGGTCAACCGCGGAGCCACGCGTCGAGCATCGGCACAGCCACCAGGCCCGCTGGCTCCGTGATGACCCGGGCCCCGGTGGCACCGAGCTCGTCGGCGGACCCGTAGCCCCAGCCGACCGCGACGGGCAACGCGCCGCAGGCCCGGGCGGCGGTGACGTCGGAGTGCCGGTCGCCGACCATGATGACGCGGTCGACGACCGGACCACCCAGCTGCTCGAGGGTGTGGGCCAGTGTTGCCGCCTTGCTGCTGCGGAGGTCGTCGGTCCCGTTGACCACGGCGAAGTAGCGATCGAGGCCGTGATGGTCGATGATCGCGTGGGCGATGTCGGTGCGCTTGGCGGTCGCCGTGGCGAGCACCACACCGGCTGCCTGCAACCGGTCCAGCAGCGTGATGACTCCGTCGTAGGGGCTCGACTGCTGCAGCCCGGACGTGAGGTAGTACGTGCGGTAGACCCGGACCGCCTCGTCCACCGACTCCGCGGGCAGGCCCAGCCGGGTGAAGATCTCGCCCACCGGGGGACCCAGGTCGCTGCGCAGCGTGTGCTCGTCCGGCGGGTCGAACCCGACAGCCCGGAGGGCGTGCGCGAATCCCGCGACGATCCCCGAGGCCGAGTCCAGCAGGGTGCCGTCGATGTCGAAGACCACCACCGGCGCGGTGCCAGACGTCATCGGGTGGCTCAGGCCAGCGCGGCCAGCTTGCCGCTGACCTGCGCGACCGATGGGTTGGTGAGGGCTGACCCGTCGGCGAAGACCAACGTAGGGACGGTGCGGTTGCCGTGGTTGACCTGGGCCACCACTTCGGCTGCCTCCGGCTGCGTCTCGATGTCCACCTCCGTGTAGTCGATGCCTGCGCGCTTCAGCTGAGACTTGAGGCGCGCGCAGTAGCCGCACCAGGAGGTGGTGTACATCGTGAAGTCGCTCATAGTCTTGGCAACCAGCCGAACCGGTCGGCTATTCCTGGTGCCGGCGCTGCGGCCCGGTGAAGTCAACGAGAGACGTGTCCACACCCCGCGGCCTCTTGGTCGATTATGTCGGTCGGCGAAGTTAGGGTGAGCGGGTGCACAAGCGAGCTGATCCGGAGGCGTTGCTGACGGCGTTGGATCCGGAGCAGCGCGAGGTCGCGACCACGCTGAGTGGTCCGGTCGCCGTGATCGCCGGCGCAGGTACGGGCAAGACCCGAGCGATCACCCACCGGATCGCCTACGGGGTGGCCACCGGGGTCTACAACCCCACCTCCGTCCTCGCCGTCACCTTCACCACGCGGGCGGCAGGTGAGCTCCGCAGCCGGCTCCGCTCCCTGGGCGCCGTCGGGGTCCAGGCGCGGACCTTCCACTCCGCCGCACTGCGGCAGGCGCAGTACTTCTGGCCCCGGATCTACGGTGGCGAGCTGCCGCACGTGCTCGACAACCGGATGTCGCTGGTGGCCGAGGCCGCGAGCCGGCTCCGGGTCTCGTTCGACACCCCGCGGCTGCGTGACCTGGTCAGCGAGATCGGCTGGGCGAAGGTGAGCAACGTGACGGCCGAGGACTACCCCCGGCTGGCCGCGCAGCACCCCCGCAGCATCGCCGCGTTCGACCCGGAGACCATCGCCCGGGTGTTCACGGCGTACGAGACCGCCAAGCGGGAGCGTTCGCGCATCGACTTCGAAGACATCCTGCTCTGTACCGCCGCGCTGATCTCCGAGCACGAGGAGGTGGCCGACTCGGTCCGGCGGACCTACCGGCATCTGGTGGTCGACGAGTATCAAGACGTCAGTCCCCTGCAGGAGGCGCTGCTCAAGCTGTGGCGCGGCGACAGGGACGACATCTGTGTGGTCGGCGATCCCGCACAGACCATTCACACGTTCGCCGGCGCCCGAGCCACCTATCTGACCGACTTCGCCAGGCGACAACCCGGGGCGAGTGTGATCCGGCTGGTCCGGGACTACCGCTCCACCCCGGAGGTCGTGTCGGTGGCCAACAAGATCATGCACACGCCCGGCAGTGGGCAGGGCTTGGGTGCGGTGATGCTGCAGGCCCAACGCGACAGCGGCCCGGCGCCGACCTTCGTGGAGGCGGCCGACGAGGCCGCGGAGGCCGGCGCCGTCGCCGACTGGCTGGCCCAGCGGGCCATGGCCGGGGTGGACTACAGCGAGATGGCGGTCTTGTTCCGGATCAACGCCCAGTCGCCACCGATCGAGCAGGCGCTGGCCGATCGTCGCATCCCCTACGTCGTCAGGAGCGGGGAGCGCTTCTACGAGCGTGCCGAGGTCCGCCAGGCCCTGCTGATCTTGC
>JBBRYD010000104.1:0-13791 GCA_038238065.1 Propionibacteriales bacterium
CCACGTAACCCAGCAGGGGGTAGGTGAGGTCTGAGCGCAGGATGTCGTCGGGAACGGCGCCACAGTCGAACAGGATCTCGCCGCGGCGGGCCGCGTCGAGGTGCAGGCCGGAGTAGGGGGCGCGGCCCGTCACCGCGGCGGCGATGTCGAGGAAGTCGCCGTAGCGGTCGGTGCGAGCGCCGAGCACCGAGTTGGCGAAGACGATGGCGTTGGACTCGGCCCAGGCGATGTGCTCACCGAAGGCGGGCCGCTGCGGCAGCTGGTAGGGCGCGCAGGTCCAGGAGGCGTGGCACCCCAGCGCGATGTAGGCGTCCATCAGGGCGCGGCCGCCGGTCAGCACCACCCGCTCTGCGGGCGAGTCGGCGCGGACCAGACCCGGGTGCAGCAGGTCGACCGAGCCGGTGTTGAGCGTGGTGGGCACCCGGACCTCCGTGCCCAGCTCCACCAACCGGACGGCGAAGTCCAGACCGGCCTGACCGTGGAACAGGCAGGAGTCGATGTGGGCGGAGACGATCGGCACCAGCGACTCCGCGCCCAGGGTGCGGCTGAGCCGGACGATCATCCGCATCGCCATGGCCACCCCCGGCCCCTGGTCACCGTCCAGCATCGACGCCTCTTCGGCGGTGAGCTGCAAGACCACGCGGACGCCTCCTCGGGGTGCTGATGCCGGCCGAACGCGATGTTCGGGCCAGACGCCATCGTCCTGGGTCGGCAACAGCCGCCATCCGGGGGGTCGGTATCTGACGCATCCGGCCCCCTGCCGGCCTCGATAACGTACATGTCCCGTGCGGTCCGACCGGCACCGAGGACGGCCTCAGCTCGCTGCTGGCGGCGCCTTCCGGTAAGCGCTCGGCGACACGCCGAACTGGCTGCGGAAGCGCCGCGAGAAGTGGAACTCGTCGGTGAAGCCCAGGCGGCCGGCGATCTCGCGGGTGGTCTGGGAGGTGAGCCGCAGCTGGGTGGCGGCGGTCTCCAGTCGTCGGGTGTTGCGGTAGGCCAGTGGGGACAGCCCGAACTCGGCCACGAAACGGCGCCGGAACGCGTCGTAGCCGAGGCCGAGCTCACCGGCCAGCCCCTGCAGATCGACCCGCTGGGTGAAGTCGACGGTCAGCCGGTGGGCCGCCCGCGAACACAACGGATCATCGTCGAAGTCGGAGCGGAAAGCCGAGGTCAGCCACTCGGCGAGGGCGAGCAGCTGGTGCTCCGCGGCCGCCTGGGAGCGCGGCTGGGTGCCCAAGATGGTGCCGAGCGCTCTCCGGTTGGCCGCCGGCGCCAGCGGCCGCGGACCGGCATGGCTCAGCACGTCGCTGTGCTGCAGCATGTCGAACAGCGGCCCGCTGAAGATCGCGAACAGCTCGCTCCAGCGCTCGCCCTTGCGGGTGCCGTACCAGTGCGGCTCCTGGGGCGGGACGATGGTGAGCGTGCCGGGCACGATCGGCTCGACCCGACCGTGCGGCCCCTCGTAGGTGCCCTCTCCGGCGATCACCAGAGACAGCACGAACTGGTCGCAGGTCCGCAGCGTCCCGCGCGGTAGCACCGGTTCCTGGTCCTCGATCTCACCGGCCAGGGAGATCTGGCCGATCCGGGTGACCTCGGCGTCCGAGATGGTGAACCTGCAGAAGCCGCTCATCGCCAGAACATACATGCCCTGGCCAGTCCGGACATTCCCCCGCCCCCGAGAGGACGCTTAGCATCGGAGCATCCGTGCCCTAGGAACAGGAACCCTCATCCATCTGCGAAACCTCGGTCGGCTGGCTTACGCTACGGACGCGAGACACCGCCGACGGAGTTCGGTGAGCACGGGCGTCCAGCGCGTCGGGACGTGAAGCACCTGCCCTCGACTTCGCAGAGCGACGGTTGCCGACCAGGCTGCCGGGACTCCGGCGCCCGTCTGACCACTTCATCCATTTTCCGGGGAGGAAATCCATGAGCACCTTGCCCATCGAAGGACCTGACGGCGCGATCGGGCAGGACGGCACCGTCACCCGGACTCCGTTCGTGGCCAGTCGTCGTCGATTTCTGAGTATCGGCGGTCTGGCTGTCGGTGGCGCGATGCTCGTCGGCGGCGCCGGCTGCGGCACCGCGCAGACCAAGAGCAACACCAGCACGGGGGGTCAGGCGCAGGGCCGGGCTGGTGCCGCCGGCGACACCCTGTTCGTCTTCGTCGCATCCGGTGTGCCGACCAACTTCAACCCCCTCGGCCCGTCGCCGGCGTGGCCCACCGCCAACGGTCAGAGCCAGCTGATCTACGAGACCCTGGTCCGCTTCAACCTGCTCGACGGCTCGCTACAGCCCGGTCTGGCCAAGGAGCTGCAGGAGCCCGACAAGGGCACCCTGGTGCTGCCGTTGCAGGACGGGACCAAGTGGTCCGACGGCACCGAGCTGACCGCTGACGACGTGGTCTACACGTTCGAGATCGCCAAGACCAACTCGCTGAACTACTCCAACGTGTGGACCTACCTCGAGTCGGTCACCGCCACCGACCCGCGGACGGTGACCTTCAAGGTGAAGGCCAAGCCGTTCAACCCCGGCTCGGTGAAGGACGCGATCTCCGGCACGTTCATCATCCCGAAACACATCTGGGAGCCGTTCGGCAAGGAACTCACCAAGCAGGAGAACCTCAAGCCGGTCGGCAGCGGACCGTTCCAGCTCGACAAATACGACCAGACCCAGATCAATCTGACCCGCTTCGACGGTTACTGGGGCAAAGACGTCTTCGGCACCCCCCCGATGACGGTGATCAACCACCCCATCTTCAAGAGCAACAACGACTCCGACCTCAAGCTGGAGGGCGGCCAGCTCGACGCAGCCCAGACCTTCACCACCCAGATCTGGAAGATGTGGGAGGACAAGAAGAAGCCGGTCGGCACCTGGCTGAAGAAGAAGCCCTACTACATCCCGGGCAACCTGCCGCTCCTGGAGATCAACGCCTCGGTCAAGGGTCTGGACGAGCCCAAGGTACGGCTGGCCATCGCCTACTGCATCAACTACGCCAACATCGCCAAGACGGCCATGTCGGACTACTCGGCGCCGGCCAACGCCAGCCTGATGCTGCCCAACGGCTCCGAGGGCAAGTTCTACGACCAGGCGCTGGTCGACAAGGAAGGCTGGAAGTACGACCCGAAGAAGGCCGTCGACATCCTGGAGAACGAGCTGAACTGCAAGAAGGGCGCCGACGGCATCTACACGCTGCCCAACGGCACCCGCCTCGGCCCGTGGAAGGCGATCACCCCGACCGGGTGGACCGACTGGAACACCGCGCTGGAGATCGTGGCCAAGAGCTGCAAAGCGGTGGGGATCGACGTCTCCACCGAGTTTCCGCAGTCTCCTCAGGTCACCTCGTCGGTGCAGAACGGCGACTTCGACCTGGCCTGCTGGAGCGCGTCAGGTGTGTCCGTGGCCAGCCCGTGGACGCGGTTCCGCGACGTCCTCGATGACCGGGGCATCCCCCCGGTGGGCAAGACGGCGTTCGCCAACTTCACCCGGTTCAAGCACCCGGACGTCCCGGCCCTGCTCGACTCGGTCGGTGCAGCGGCCAGCGACGACGAACTCAAGGCGATCTACTCCAAGCTGGACACGATCTACCGCCAGGGCATCCCGGTCGTACCGTTGATGTATCGCCCGAACGAGTTCTACGAATACAACACCAGCAACTGGGTCAACTTCCCGGACGAGAACAACCCGTACGCTCCTCCGGGGTGGACCGGTGCCTCCGTCGCCTGGATCTTCAAGCTGAAGAAGATCGGTACGTAGGCGAGACCTCGGGGGCGTCTTGGAACGGCCGCCCCCAGAACGGATGGATCACGGCATGTCAGCACCACCCCAGCGCGGTACCGGCGTGACGCTGACCGGCATCAGCCGCTATCCGGTCAAGTCCTGCCGCGGTCAGACGGTCACCGAGGCTGTCGTAGAGCCGTGGGGGCTGGCCGGCGACCGGCGTTGGATGCTGGTGGACGACACCGGCCTCACGCTGACCGGCCGGCAGAGCCCGCAGCTGGTGCTGGTGGTCCCCACCTTCACCGAGGACGGGTTGCTGCTCAGCACTCCCGACCTCGAGCCGGTGCACGTGCCGGTGCCCACGGGCGGTCCGGTGGTCGGCGTGAACGTCTGGGGTGACCCGTTCGGCGCCCGGCTGGCCTGTGAGGAGGGCACCGCCTGGTTTCGCAAGGTGACCGGCCGCAACGTCCGGCTGGTCTACCTCGACGACCCCACCCAGCGGCCCACCAACCCCGACGTCAGCCACGAGGGGGACGTGGTGTCGTTCGCCGACGGCTATCCGCTGCTGCTGGCCACCGAGGAGTCACTCGCGGCCCTGAACGGCTCGATCGCCGAGGGGCCCCGAGCGGGCGACGGGCCGCTGCCGATGACCCGCTTCCGCACCAACCTGGTGGTGTCCGGCTCGCCGGCCTGGAGCGAGGACCGCTGGCGCCGGGTGCGGATCGGTAACACCACGTTCCGCTCGGTGAAGGCATGCGACCGTTGCGCGTTCACCCTGGTTGACCCCGAAACCGCCGCCAAGACCAAGGAGCCGCTCTTCAGCCTGGCCCAGCATCGGCGCTGGGACGGCAAGACTTGGTTCGCCATCAACCTGATCCCCGACAACCCGGGCGGGACGCTGCGGGTCGGCGACCAGCTCGAGGTGCTGGAGCAGTCCGACGACCCCGATCCCCAACGCTAGGAGCTCAGTCATCTCAACCCCATCAGGCACATGGCAGTAGCACCCCGGGTCTTCGACACCGCCGAGGGCCTCGGCCTCGCCGCGGCCGAGATCATCGCCAGCGGTATCCAGACGGCGTCCGCCGACGGCCGGCGCTTTCTGCTCGGCTGCCCCAGCGGCCGCAGCCCCGGCACCACGTACGACGCGCTGGCCCGGATCGTCGTCGACCGGCAGCTGGACCTGAGCCACCTCGTGGTGGTCATGATGGACGACTACCTGGTCCGCTCGGTCGCCGGCGACCTCGTGCACGAGGACGAGCGCGCGGCGCACTCGTGCATCCGGTTCGGCCGGGAGGAGATCGTGGCCGTGCTGTCCGTGGCGGCGGGACCCGGTCGCGGCATCACCGCCGACCGGCTCTGGTTCCCCGATCCGGCCGACCCGGCGGCCTACGACGGGCTGATCCGGGCCGCGGGCGGGATCGACGTGTTCCTGCTGGCGACCGGAGCGAGCGACGGGCACGTCGCGTTCAACCCGCCCGGCTCGACGCCGGAGTCGCGGACCCGGGTGGTCGAGCTGCCGCTGGCCACCCGGACCGACAACCTGGGCACCTTCCCCTCGTTCGGCGGTGACCTGGCCAACGTGCCGACCCACGGCGTCACGGTCGGGATCGCCACCATCACCGAGCTGTCCCGCGCGGTCATCATGCTGGTGCACGGCGCCGGCAAGGGCGAGGCCACCGCACGGCTGCTGGCCGCCAACGGCTACGACGACTCGTGGCCGGCGACGGTGTTCACGGCCTGCCGCGACCCGCAGCTCTTCGTGGACGCCGCCGCCCTCGAGGCAGCGGGCGTTCCCGTCCCCTGACATCCCTGTAGCAACCGCAGCAACCGAAAGGACCGATCTCCTCATGGCCCGCATCAAGATGGCCTACGTCGGCGGCGGCTCGTCCCGAGCCGCCGGCACCATGGACTCCTTCATCAGCCACGGCAAGGAGTTCGACGGCTCCGAGGTGGTGCTGATCGACAAGGATCCCGCGCACCTGGAGATCGTCCGGACCATCGCGGAGAAGCGGGCCCGCAACACCGGGATGGATCTGACGGTGAGCGCCACCACCGACCAGCGGGCCGGTCTGACCGACGTGGACGCCGTGCTGACCAGCTTCCGGCCGGGCGACTTCGAGATGCGGCTGGCCGACGAGCTGATCCCGGCCCGGCACGGCGTGATCGGGCAGGAGACCCAGGGCCCGGGCGGCTTCATGATGTCGCTGCGCTCGATCGAGATCTTCAAGTCGATCCTGGCCGACCTCAACGACGTCGCTCCGGACGCGAGCGTGTTCAACTACACCAACCCGGTCAACATCGTCTCCCAGGCGGTCGAGGACTACACCGACGTGCCGATCCTGAGCATGTGCGAGGGCCCGATCACCTTCTGGCCGCCGATCCTGCGGACCGCCGGGCTCGACCCCGACCGAGCCGAGATCATCATGGCCGGCGTCAACCACAACTGCTGGTCGACCACCCACACCTACGACGGCGCCGACATCATGCCGTTGCTCGACGCGGGGTGGGAGCGGATCCGCGACGACGTCACCGTCGACATCTGGAAGAAGCGGATGCTGCACCTGGCGGTGACCATGCGCTCCATCCCGGCCGACTACTTCAAGTACTACTACTTCGGTGAGGAGTTCTTCCGCGAGCAGCAGGGCCGCCGGCTCACCCGGGCCGGCGTGATCCTGGACGCCATCCCCGGCTACTGGGAGCACTACGTCGAGCAGGCGGCGGCTGACAACCCGGTGCTCAACCCGGACACGTCGCGTGGCGGCATCCACGAGCTCGAGCTGGCCATCGACGTGATGAGCGCCTACTACAACGACACCTCCGCCCGGCTGCCGGTGAACCTGGGTAACGCCGGCGGAGTGCTGCCGGGTTTCGACGAGGACACGGTGGTGGAGGTGTGGTGCGACGTGGACGGCTCCGGGGCCCACCCGATCCCGCAGCTCGAGCTGCCCCACGCCGTGCGCGGCATCACCCAGACCCTGGCGGAATACCAGCGGCTGGCGGCGTACGCCGCGTGGCAGGGCGACAGGTCCGACGCGGTCCGAGCCATGGTGTCGCACCCGTTCGTGCCCACGCTGGCCGTGGCCGAGGAGCTCTACGACGACCTGGCCCACGCCAACCGCGACTTCCTGCCGGAGCGCCTGCTGCGGTGAGTGAGCTGTATCTCGGGGTCGATGCGGGCAACTCGAAGACGGTCGCGCTGTTGGCTGACGGCTCGGGGGCTGTGGTGGGGCGCGGCCGGGCCGGGGTGGGGGACATCTACGGGTCGATCGGGGCATCGGGGGCTGTCTCATCGGTCATGGCTGCCGTGCGGTCGGCCGTGCGGTCGGCCGGTGCGCGGCTGGAGGACGTGCGGCATGCGGCGTTTCGGCTGGCCGGGGTGGACTGGGACGAGGACGAGTCCTTCTGGCACTCCGCCGTTCGGACGGGTCTGCCCGAGCTGAGTTCGTGGAGTGTGAAGAACGACGGGTACGCGCTGCTGAGGTGCGGGGACCTGTCCGGGGTCGGGCTGGCGATCACGGCGGGGACCGGGCCGGCGGTGGCGGCGCGGGGGCCCCAGGGGGTCGAGTACTGCGCGTCATGGTGGATCCAGGACACCCTCGGAGGCCGCGGGCTCGGGTTCTCGGCCTTCACGGCGGTGATGAACGCCGAGCTGGGACTCGCACCCCCAACCGCCCTGACGCAGATGCTGCTGCGCCTGTACGCCCTCCCTGACGTCGAGGCCCTGTTGTACGCGTTCACCAATCGAGAGGATGCGCGCCCGTCGAGTGACAAGTGGCGGGCCGCTCGGTCGGTGCTGGTGGCCAGTGAACAGGGCGACGAGGTGTCGAAGGGGATCGTGCGGTGGCAGGTCCGTCAGCTGGCGGGTCACGCTCGGGTGGCGGCCGCGAAGGCTGGGTTCGGGCCTGCGGGTCCGGTGACGATGGTGCTGGGCGGGTCGGTGCTGTCCTCAGAACACGGCGCGTTCCGAGAAGCGTTGGTGGAGGAACTATATGGGACTGTGCCGGGTGCCGTGGTGACGTCCAGTGTCGGTTCGCCGTTGGCGGGATCGCTATTGGACGCACTCGCTGAGGCGGGGATGTCGGTCACTCACGGACTGCGGGATCGCGTCGTACGGGCTCGGCATCCGGAGGATTTCCTGCTGACCGACTGAGAGCCTCACGTGGAGTGACAACACATCGGGGCTAGCGACAACAGGACAAGCCGTTCGGACAACATCTGGGACAACACCGGTTCGTCATTTTCGACTCAGTACCTGAGTCGAGGAGAAACCATGGCCGTGGCGGCACGTCGTCGAGTCGACGACAGCAAGTATCGGATCATCGACGCCCTGAACGCGGACTGGCGGCTGCTGCAAGGCGCCGACGCCGAGACGGTGCAGCGGTGGAGCCGAGATCACGCGGTGATGACCTCGTGTCGAAACCTGGACGATGTCCTGAGCGCCGTGCGGCTCGACCCCGACCCGACACTTGCGGCGTTGCTGGAGGAGGACGCACGCGGGGACGCGCTCGCCGGCCGCGTGGTGCTGCAGGCGATGCTAGGCAAGGTCGTACGCATGGCTGGAAGCGATCCCCGCGCTTGTGTCGACGACTACGTCGCCGCCATGTGGTGTCGCATCCGCACCTACCCGTTGGTGGACCGGCCGGTGAAGATCGCAGCCAACCTGGCTCTCGACGTGTTGAAAGCAGTTGGAGCAGAGACGCGATGGAGCCGCCGCGGGGCAGTGGTCGCGCCAATCCCCCCGGGAGTGCTGCTCGACCAGTTGCACGCCGATGCTCTGGTGCGCGCTCGAACTGATCACAACGGCAGGATCGCTGGGTCCACTGCCGACAGCGTGATCACCACGGCGGGTGAGCTCGGACTGATCGACGGGCCGACCCGGGCAGTATTGCTGTCGGTATACGCCGAGGGGCTCTCGGGGCGCGACGCAGCGGATCGCCATCAGACGACTGCGGCCATGGTGCGGTTTCGGTGCAGCAGAGGGGTTCGACGCCTCGCGCAACATTCTGCCTCGCTGGCCGAGGCGGCCTGATCCCCGAGCTCGCGCCAAGGAGCAGGAATCTTCCGTGAACCGGGTGAGATCCAAGGGCCACGGATGCGGTGGCACGTTAGTGCCGATTCCCCGCCCTGCGACGACGACGCGCCGTGAGATGGTTGCGAGTTCGACATGTTGGATTTTACCCTCCGGTCCAGCCAGTGGGCGAAAAGTCGACACGCCCTCCGTGACTGTGCCATATTTTGGGGTCCCGCTGCCTAGGAGATCACAGGTGCACCTCAGGACACGGGCCTTCAGAAACCTCGGGGCCGCAGCAGTCGTATGTGCACTGGCGGCCGCCTGCACCCAGCCGGGACCGGTGACGCCGACGCCGTCCCCGACGCTCTCGCCGGTGGACACCACCCCGTCAGAGACGCAGCTCGAGCGCCAGACCCGGCTGGACTTCCAGGCCGCGGAGAAGGCCTATCGAGCCTTTCAACAGGAGTACGACCGGGTAGCAGCGGCCGGCGGTACAGATCGACCCACACCCGCGATGAGCTACAACGCGGCTGGCCCCTACTTGAAAACGATGACGCGTTTCTTGACGCAGAACAAGAATTCTGGTCAAAGTCAGCGTGGTTCAGTACGCGTGGCTTACGTGCACAGAGGTGCGTACTCACCTGAGCAATTGAATTTAGATGTGTGTGAGGACGGAACGAAAGTCGAAACCGTCGCGAAGGACGGAAGTGTCATCAGAGGCGTTGCAGTTCAACTGCAACTCTATGTTCGCCGAGTTGATGGTCGCTGGAAAATCTGGAATGGGGACGACAAGAAGGTGCAGTCGTGCGGTTGATTCGTTGCTCGATTTTTGCGGCGCTACTCCTGCTACTCCTGTTTCCCTCCATCGTTTCTCATGCGGACATATCGACCAACTCTCGCACCGGTACCGTCATCGGTATCGATAGGTCCAATGGCTCAAAGAAGGCTAGTCACGGCAAATCGAAAAATGCGCATCTGGCCAGTGCTAATAAGCGCCGCGCTCAGGGAGTTCAAATGAGGCGCCCGACTATACGTGAAAAATTTGCTCTTAATAATGAAAAGGCTGCAAAGGAACAGGCTGTAACCGAAGCCTTGATCGCACATTATCAACAACAGTTGGCCACGCAACAATCGTGTATCCGCTCCGGGAGCTTGCAATGCAAAGCGCCGAAGACTCCAGTTTTTGGTGCTCAACTGTCATCCGGCTATAGGGTCCCAGGACCGACGAAACAGAACGCCGCCCCTCGAGTACTACTCACACCGCAACAAGTCGCATACATGGCGTTCGCCCGCCTCAGACTCGTCGCTCCGAAACCCAGCATCGGGCCAGCGCCTAGCAGTAACAAGTGGGACATGGCGGCTGTGGGCTACCCGCTCTGGCTGTGGGGGGAGGGGAACTCACACCCAGCCCCGGTCTCGGACTCCATCGGTGGTCTGTTCGTCTCCCTTGACGCGCACGTGTCCAAGATCGTCTTCAACATGGGTGACGGGACCCGTGTCACCTGTCAAGGCGTGGGCCGGAAATGGACCAGGAGCGTGCCGGCGGGGCAGAAGTCTCCAAGTTGCGGTCACACGTATAGCAAACCGTCACTTCCGAAAGGCTCATACACCGTGACGGCGACGACGTACTGGTCAGTGGACTGGAACGTGACCGGCGTGAGGGGTGTCATCCCTTTCGTTCAGTCGGCTATCACCACGGTGCCGGTTGGTGAGCTTCAGGTGCTGGTCAGGTGAGACCGAACACATCGACTTGGTCACCCGCGTACGAATCAGGTTCATTCGTCCCCAACTGCTGGCGTCTGGATTGGACGTCAAGGAAAGGAATGCCGTGAGTGTTAAACATATGGCCCATTACCTCCTTGGGCTTTTCGTCTTCGTGCAACACCCGGAGAGTCGCGACGACCGTGGGCTCAGTCAGTCCGCGGAGAATGCGATTCTGCTGGCGGGAGCTGTCGCTGTTGCCACTATCGTGATCACCGCCATCACTGTTTTTGTCAAGGCAAAGATGCCGAAGTAGATCGATGTCTCCTTTAGTCCGTGACGAGCGCGGTTTGAGTCAGTCGGTTCAATATGCGGTCATCTGGCCCACCCTCATGCTGGCGACTCTCGGCATCATCCAGGCGGGTGTGTGGGTGCACGGGCAAGACGTCGCTGTTCGCGCCGCTAACGCGGCTGCTGACGTGGCGCGAGGGAGCTATGGAACCCGTGACGGGGCGCACGACCTCGCCGCGAGGTTGGCGTCGGACGGCGGCCTCGACGACGTGCAGGTCGATGTGGCCAGAGGGGCGGCGCGGGTGGATATCACGGTGAGCGCGAGCGCGCCAGCCATCTTCGACGTGGGCCTCAGGCGAATCAGGGTGACCGCGACGCTACCGATGGAAAAGGCGACCGCGCCGTGAACCCGCAGGCCTTTTGGCGGCGACGATCAGGGGAGCGAGGGTCGGCCACCATCGAGCTCGTCCTGCTTGTGCCCGCACTGGCGATCATGCTCGGCCTTCTGGTTGGCGGGGGGCGCCTGTGGTTTGCCCGGACCACCGTGAACGAGGCAGCACAGAGCGCCGCCCGGGCTGCGTCCCTGGCGAGGTCGGCTGAGGAGGCCGTGAATGAAGGCAAAGGGGCAGGTCAAGCATCCCTGGGAACAGGTGGCCTTGACTGCGTGAACCAGAGCGTCTCCATCGACGCCGGTGCTTTCGCAACTTCGGTGGGGACACCAGGAACGATCACATCGGCCGTGACCTGTTCGGTTCAGTTCAGCGACGTATTCCTGCCGGGGATGCCGGGCTTCATCAAGCTTTCCGCGTCGGGTTCATCGGCCTTGGACACCTACCGGAGCCGACGATGACGAGCTGGCTGGTACGTCAGGTGCAGCGACGTGGCGAACGAGGCCAGTCAGTCAGCGTCTTCGTGGTGCTCATCACGGCGGCCATGATTCTGACCGCGGGACTGGTTGTCGACGGAGGGCAGAAGATCTCGGCATCGAGCAGGGCCGAGTCCTCTGCGGCTGGAGCCGCCCGTGCAGCCGGCAACGCAGCCGCAACTCAGGAGCTCGCGGGCAACAACAGTGCCGGGGCCGCTGTCACCGCTGCAAAGGCATTCATGGCTGGTGAGTCCGACATGTCCGGATCGGTTTCTGTCTCCGGGGGTGTGGTGACGGTCCGCACGGAGACCACCGAGCCGACCGTCTTTCTGTCGGTCATCGGGATCACTCAGGTGAGCGGTGACGGGTTCGCTCAGGCCAGCATCGTCCCGACCGGGCAAGTGCGATGAACCGACCGGGCGAGCGGCGTGCACCAGACGTGAGGCGAAGATGACGATCGAGACGAAAGCACGGGCCGCACGGCCGCGGTCGCGATGGCGACCTCCCAAGGGCGCTCCGAGCCCAGTCGACACCGTGACCACGCCCGCCCCACCGTCCGTGCCAGGTCGACGTAACCCCAAGTGGATCGCCCTGGGCGTCGTGGCGCTCTGCCTCGGGGCGTTGCTGTCCTACGTCATCTACGCCCGAGTTGCGCACGAGGCTGCCGTCGTGGTCGTGGTCAATACCGTGCACCGCGGGGACACCGTCAGGGCCGCTGATCTCAGCACCGTGAACCTCAGCTCCACCACCGGTGTCCAGATGGTCCCGGGCACTCGGCTCCGTGAACTCGTCGGACAGATGGCCGTGTACGACCTCGTGGGCGGGTCATTGCTTCCCGTCGGCGCGGTGGCCGATGTGGTGGTGCCGCAGACTGGTCGTGCGGTCGTCGGCATTCGTTTGGCTTCTGGTCGTGCTCCAGCAGGACTGCTGCCGCCGGGGTCGCCGCTGCGTCTGGTTGCGCTCCCTCCGGCCGGCGCCGACCCGGCCTTCACCGATCAGTACACGGGCCGAACGATCATCGTGCGCGAGATCAACCAGACCGACGGCGCCGACGGCACGTCCATCATCATCAACGTCGACGTCCCGGCGAACCAAGCCCCGGTGGTGGCCCTGCTGGCCGCCCAAGAGCGGCTTGCTGCCGTGCGCGACGCGGATCGGTGATCTCACCATGGCAGTCCTGATCCTGGCTTCGACCTGTTCGTCCCCAGGAGTGACGTCGACGGCGGTCGGCCTGTCACTTTCCTGGCCGAGATCGGTGCTTCTCGCGGACTGCGATCCCGGGGCTCACCAAGCTGTGCTGGCGGGATATCTCAGCGGCCAGACGGCCAACGGCAAGGGCCTGCTGCGGGTAGCTGAAGCACACCGTGATGGCCGCCCCCTGCGCGACGTCATCCTGGATCAGACCGTTCCGCTGACGTCCGAGGACCGCCACAGCCGAATGTTCCTGCCCGGCTTCGCCAGGCCGGGGAGCGCGAGTCTGTTCGCCGGGGTCTGGTTGGATCTGGCCGAGACGTTCGGCCGGTTGGACGAGGTCGGCGTTGACGTGATCATCGACGCAGGTCGTATCGGCCCTTATGGCGTGCCCGGCCCGCTCCTGGAGTACGCGGCCCTGACCTGTCTGGTGCTCCGATCCAACCTCCGGTCCGTCATGTCCGCCCGCGTGCACGCGGGGAGTTTCCAGGATTCGGCACTGCTCAGCGGGGCCCGGCCTGCGAGGGGGCTGGTCGTGGTCGGAGCGGGCACTCCCTACGGCAAGGAGGAGATCAGCAAGGCGCTCGGCATCCCTGTGGTGGCGGCTATAGCCCACGATCCGTCCTCAGCGGCCCATCTGAGCGACGGCCGGCCACGGCATCGCCACTTCGACTCCTCCCCGCTCAGCAAGACGTTGCACACGTCGGCCAGCAGCTTGTTCACCCACCTCCAGCGCACGGCCGAGAAGATTCGGAACTGAGATGGACGACAACCCATCAGAGCCCGTACCGGCGCTCGAACACGTCCCTCTCTTCGCCACCTTCGAGGACGGCTCGGCGATCGAGCCGCAGGCTTCTGCCCGCCTCGAGACTTCGCCGGTCCGAGGCCGCAAAGGTGCCGAGACCTTTGGCGTGTTCACGGCCACGGAGGTCCGTAGGGCCGGGAGGATCGTTCAGGTACCGGTGGACTGGCCGCAGGTGGTGGCGCTGCGCAAAGAAGCGTCGAACCTGATCAC
>JBBRYD010000105.1:0-13673 GCA_038238065.1 Propionibacteriales bacterium
CGTCTCGTCCTTGGCGATCATCGGTTTGGTGTTGCCATCGGGGTAGCCGTCGGCGGGTGGGACCACCAGCAGCACCCGGCTGCCGACGGGCTGGCCGGCCAGACCCTTCTGCAGCCCCGGCAGCAGACTGGAGAGTGCGGCACTGCCTGCCGTACCGCTGTAGCTGTCCTCCAGCAGGCGGCCGTCCTTCCAGGCCACCCAGCGGTAGTTGAAGGTGACCGTGTCGGTGGCGGCGACCTTCTTGCCGGTACCTCTGATCAGCGGCTGGATCTGCAGTGTCGTGGGCGGGGTGGTCTTGGGCACGGTGATGGTCGGCTTGCCGGCCTTGTCGGTGACCGTCGGCAGGCCCGCCTTGGGGGTGACCGAGGCTCCTTCGGGTCCGGAGAGCTGGACCGCGACCACGTCGATGACGAAGATGAGCGAGTCGCCCACCTCGATCCCGGCCTGGGCGCTGCCGCCGGACGCGTCGTAACCGTCCACCCCGGGCATCGCGACCAGCACCCGACTGCCCTGCTTCTGGCCGACCAGACCCTTCTTGAAGCCCGCCACCACCTGCTCGAGGCTGAAGGCGACGGACTGGCCGCGGCTGTAGGAGTCGTCGAACTTCTTGCCCGTGCGTCCGTTGACGCCGTAGTAGTTCACCTCGACGGTCTGGCCGGCCTTGACCACCGCGCCGTCCGAGGCCTTCAGCACCTTGGTCTGGGTCTTGTTGATCCCCCAGGGCGCCTTCACGGTGACCTTGGGGGACTTGCCGTAGTCCCCGGAGACGGCGATCTTGTCCAGGTTGGTCGACGGCGTCACCTTGACCTTGGGGGTGCTCGGCGACGGGGTGGCCGAGCCGGCAGCCGACGGACCGGTTGACGGCGTTGCAGCGTTGTCACTGCCTCCGCAGGCGCCGAGCAGGAGCAACGCCGAGCCGAGACCGAGGGCGATCATGGACTTCGCTGGATAGGAATGCACCGGAGAAGATTACCCGGCCTCAGGCTATGACCTACCCATGAACGGTGCGCGGCACCTACCGCGGCGATCACTCAGCCACCGCAGGCCCGGTGGGTCAGCCGGTCCGGTGCATCGACGCGATCAGCCGGTCCGGTGCATCGACGCGATCAGACGATCGACCCGCTCGTCGACCGACACGAAGGGGTCCTTGCAGAGCACCGTCCGCTGGGCCTGGTCGTTCAGCTTGAGGTGCACCCAGTCGACCGTGTAGTCGTTGCGACCCTCCTGAGCGGCACGGATGAAGTCGCCGCGGAGCTTGGCCCGGGTGGTCTGCGGTGGCACCGACTTGGCCCGGTAGATGGCCAGGTCGTCGCTCACCCGAGCGGCGAGCCCACGGGTCTCCAGCAGTGAGAACAGCCCGCGGTTGCGGCGGATGTCGTGGTAGGCGAGGTCGAGCTGGGCGATCCGGGCGTCGGCCATGCTGAGGTTGTGCTTGGCCGAGTACTGGTCGAGCAGCTTGTACTTGATGGCCCAGTCGATCTCGGTGTCGATCAGGGCCAGCTTGTCGTCGGACACGGCCCGTAGCGTGCGCTCCCAGAGGTCGAGCACCCGGTCGATGGTCGGCGTCGCGAGGTTCTCCCGGCGGACGAACTCCGAGACCTTGTCGAAGTACTCGGTCTGCAGCTCCAGCGCCGAGATCCGCCGACCGTTGGAGAGCGACACCGTGGCCCGACCGGTCCGGTCCCGGGACATGTCGCGGATGGCCCGGATCGGGTTCTCCAACGTGAAGTCCCGCATCGGAACACCGGCCTCGATCAGTCGCAGCACCAGCTCGGTGGTCCCGACCTTGAGCAGCGTGGTGGTCTCGCTCATGTTGGAGTCGCCGACGATGACGTGCAACCGGCGGTAGCGCTCGGGGTCGGCGTGCGGCTCGTCCCGGGTGTTGATGATCGGCCGGCTCCGGGTGGTCGCCGACGAGACGCTCTCCCAGATGTGCTCGGCCCGCTGGCTGACACAGAACTCGGCCCCGCGCACGGTGTTGAGCACCTTGCCCGCACCGCAGATCAGCTGCCGAGACACCAGGAACGGCACCAACACGTCGGTGATCTTGGAGAAGTCGCCGATCCGCGAGATCAGATAGTTCTCGTGGCAGCCGTAGGAGTTGCCGTGGCTGTCGGTGTTGTTCTTGAACAGATAGATGTCTCCGACGATGCCCTCGCTGAGCAGCCGCTGCTCGGCGTCGACGATCAGGTCTTCGAGGATGCGCTCCCCGGCGCGGTCGTGGCTGATCAGCTGGACGAGGTCGTCGCATTCGGCCGTCGCGTACTCCGGGTGCGAACCGACATCGAGATAGATCCGGGAGCCGTTGCGCAGAAATACGTTGCTGCTGCGTCCCCAGGTGACGACCCGGCGGAACAGGTAGCGCGCGACCTCGTCCGGGGTGAGCCGACGCGCGCCCCCGGAAGTGCAGGCCACGCCGTACTCGGTCTCGAGTCCATAGATGCGACGATCCACTCGGGCACTCCTTGGTCGGCGAGCTCTGCTCTCAGACAGTCGTCCTTACGCTTCGGCCTTGACCCGGGCCGTGTCCCTACTCAGGACGGCTGATCAAGTCCAGCAGGCCGCCGAGCTCTTCCCGGGTCAGGTCCCGCAGCTCTCCGCTGAGCAACGGCCCGAGCCGAACCGGTCCGATGCCGATCCGCGAGAGGTGCCGCACCGGGTGGCCAACTGACTCCATCGTACGGCGCACGATCCGGTTTCTGCCCTCGTGCAACGTGATCTTGACCAGGCTTCTCTCCTTGGCCGTGGACACCAGCTTGACCGACGACGGCACCAGCGGACCATCCTCCAGGGTGACGCCGGCCCGGAGCTTCTTCAGCGTGGTCTGGGTGACGATCCCCTCGACCTCAGCCAGATAGGTCTTCGGCACCTCGTACGAGGGGTGCGCCAGCTTGTGCGCGAAGTCGCCGTCGTTGGTCAGGATCAGCAGTCCGTCGGTGTCGGTGTCCAGCCGGCCGACGTGGAACAGCCGGGCGGGCTTGCCGGGACGCGCGCCCTCCAGCAGGTCGGACAGGGTCTTGCGGCCCTCCGGGTCGTCCATGGTCGAGACCACGCCCCGCGGCTTGTTGATCGCCATGTAGAGGTGGCGGCGAGGCGGAGGGATGCGGGAGCCGTCGACCCGGACGACGTCGTGCTCGGGGTCGACCCGGGTGCCCTGCTCGATCACCACGTGCCCGTTCACCTCGACCCGGCCTTCGTGGATCAGGTTCTCGCTGGCACGGCGCGAGGCGATACCGGCCGCGGCCAGCACCTTCTGGAGCCGGATGCCGGTCTCGGTTTCGGTTGGTTCAGTCACTCGGGTTTCCTTGCTGATCTTGCCGTGGTTCAGCTGTCGATGGCCTTCCATCGTACGCCGGAGCGGCCTCCTCACGGACCGCCGCGAGCTGGCCGAGCTCGGCCTCCAGCTCGTCGACCTCCGGCAGGTGCGGGGCCAGCGGGGGCAGCTCGTCCAGCGAACACAGGCCCATCCGCTCCAGGAAGTGGTTGGTGGTGGCGAAGACCACGGCCGCCGACTCGGGGTCGTGACCGGCCTCCACGATGAGGCCGCGGGCCAGCAGGGTGCGGATGACGCCGTCCACGCTGACCCCGCGGATGGCTGACACCCTCGACCGGGAGATCGGCTGCTGGTACGCGACCACGGCCAGCGTCTCCAGCGCGGCCTGCGACAGCTTGGCCGTCTGGCCCTCCAGCACGTAGGCCGCGATCAGGTCCGCGTGCTCGGCTCGGGTGTAGTAGCGCCAGCCGCCGGCCAGCTGCCGCAGCTCGAACCCACGGCCTGTCTCGTCGTAGAACGCCGCGAGCTCGGCCAGGCACTGAGCCACGTCGGCGACGCTGACGTCGAGCGCGGAGGCCAGGCTGGCCTCGCTGACCGGTTCCTCCGCGATCAGCAGCAGCGCCTCCAGCGGACCCGAGAGGTCGGCGCCGGTGCCGGTCAGGGGCTCGGTCACAAGTCTTCCTCGGGGGATGTCGGAGCACCATCGAACTCGTCGGAGATGGTCAGGTCGCCGTCGTCGGTCCCGGTCCAGCGGACCGTCAGCTCACCCAGCGGGGTGATCTGCTCGAACGACACCGCCCCCTCGCGGAACAGCTCCAGCAACGCCAGGAAGCGGGCCACGGTGGTGACCAGGTCGGGCGAGTCACCCGTCAGGGCGCGGAAGGTGAGGGAGCGGGCGCGACGCAACCGCTCCACCAACAGTCTCCCCTGTTCGCGGACGCTGACCTGGGGCGCGTGCAGGTGCGCCAACGAGAGCACGTCGGCCTGTTTGGGGGCGAGCGCCTTCGCCGCCAGCGCTGCGAGCCGCTCGGGGGTGATGGTCAGCTCCACCTCCGGCAGCAGCCGGGCGAAATGGGGCTCCATCCCCACCTGACGCGGGTGCCGACGGTCCTGCAGGTCCAGGGTGTCGGCCAGGAAGGCCGCCACCTGCTTGAACGCGCGGTACTGCAACAGCCGGACGAAGAGCAGGTCGCGGGTCTCCAGCAGAGCCAGGTCCTCGGGATCGTCGACCTCGCCGGAGGGGATCAGCCGAGCGGCCTTGAGGTCCAGCAGCGTCGCCGCGACCACGATGAACTGGCTGGTCTGCTCCAGGTCCCACTCCGTGCCGGCCGCCTTGATGTGGCCGATGAACTCGTCGGTCACCTGGGACAACGACACTTCGGTGATGTCCATCTTGTGCCGCGAGATCAGCTGGAGCAGCAGGTCGAAGGGACCCTCGAAGTTGTCCAGGTGCACGCTGAACGCCCCGGACGTCGGCGCCGCCACGTCCCCCTCGGCCGCGCGGGCGACCTGTGGTACGGCTCTCACCCGACGCGGGACCGGGCCAGGACCTCGCGGGCCAGCGACCGGTAGGCCTCCGCGCCCGCCGACGACGACGCGTACGTGGTGATCGGCTCGCCGGCGACGGTGGTCTCGGGGAACTTGACGGTCCGCCGGACCACCGTATGGAAGACCGTCTCGCCGAAGGCCTGCACCACCCGCTCCAGCACCTCCCGGCTGTGCAGGGTCCGGGCGTCGTACATGGTGCCCACGATGCCCATGATCTTCAGCTTCGGGTTGAGCCGGTCCTGAACCTTGGCGATGGTGTCGGTCAACAGCACGATGCCGCGGAGGGCGAAGAACTCGCACTCCAACGGCATGATTACCTGGTCGGCGGCGGTGAGGGCGTTGATGGTGAGCAGGCCGAGCGACGGCGCACAGTCGATCAGGATCACGTCGTAGCGGTCCCGGACCTTCTCCAGCACCCGGAGCAGGGTCTGCTCCCGGGCCACCTCCGAGACCAGCTGCACCTCGGCGGCTGACAGGTCGATGTTGCTCGGCAAGATGTCCAGCCCGGGCACGTCGGTAGCCGCGATCACCTCGTCCACCGTCGTGTCCCGGCCCAGCAGCAGGTTGTAGATGCTCAGATCGAGGGTGTGCGGGTTGACCCCGAGGCCGACCGACAGCGATCCCTGGGGGTCGAAGTCGACCAGCAGCACGTGGCGACCGAGCTCGGCCAGTGCGGCCCCCAGGTTGATGGTGGTGGTGGTCTTGCCCACCCCACCCTTCTGGTTGCAGACCGCGATGATCAACGCCGGACCGTGCGTGTCCAACGCTGGGGGTTCCGGCAGCGACGGCCACGGCCGGCCGGTGGGGCCCATCACCGACTCGGCTGCCGTCGGTCCGCTCTCGAGCGCGTCCAGGTCGGGGAGAGCCCCCGCCGGGTGTCCGTCCTCGGCCAGCGCGAAGAGGCTGTCGGCCTGCTCGACGGTGAGCAGGTCCGAACCGTCGAGACCGCGCTGCTGGGCTTGGTGCTGTTCTCGGAGCGACGCGTCGCCGCTGTGGGATTCGTCCACCATGGGTCCTCCTCCCGCACCTGCCGCTTCGGCGTCGTGGCACCACCGTCTCGGTGATTGTTTCGCCAGAGCCTAGTACGCGCGGGGATGAGAACCGAGATAGACCTCGCGCAAGTGGTCCACCGTGACCAGGGTGTAGATCTGGGTGGTGGTCACCGAGGCGTGCCCGAGCAGCTCCTGCACCACCCGAACGTCGGCGCCCCCGTCCAGCAGGTGGGTCGCGAACGAGTGCCGCATCGTGTGGGGTGACACGTCGACCTCGACGCCGGCCTTGGCGGCCGACGTCTGCAGGATCGTCCAGGCACTCTGTCGTGACAACCGGCTCCCCCGGGCGTTCAGGAACAGCGCCGCGGTGCCGTGACCGCGGGCGGCCAAGGAGGGTCGAGCGCGGGTGAGGTACGTCTGCAGCGCAGCCCGGGCGTACGAGCCCAGCGGCACGATCCGTTCCTTGCTGCCCTTGCCGAGGACGCGCAGCCCCGCCGGGTGCTCCGTCGCGTCCGACCCTGACCCTTCCCTCGGGTGCGTGACGGCCTGGGACACCTCGTCCACGTCGAGGCTGACGGCCTCGGTGATCCGGGCGCCGGTGCCGTAGAGCAGCTCGAGCAGAGCCAGGTCGCGCAGCCCGAGCTCGGTGGCGCGGGACGGTACGTCGAGGATGGCCTGGACCTGGTCCAGCGACAGGGCCTTCGGCAGCCGGCGTGGGGCGCGCGGGGGGTGCACCGTCGAGGACGGGTCGTCGGCGGTCACACCGTCTTCGAGGGCGAACCGGTGCAGGCTGCGGACCGCGACCACCGCACGGGCCACGCTGGCACTGGCGAGTGGGGGGCGTCGCCAGCTGCCGTCATCGTCGACCTCCCCCGCCCGCAGGCTGCCGGCAAACTCCGTCACCAGTGCGGCCGTGACCTCACCCAGGTCACTCACCCCGTGGTCGCCGAGATAGCCGAGGTAGCGGCGCAGGTCCCGGCGATAGGCCGCAGAGGTGTGCGGCGACACCCCACGTTCCACGCTGAGGTGGTCGAGATAGCTCCGCACCACCACGTCCAGCGCGACCATGGCCTAGCCGAGCACCTCGATCAGCTCGCGGTGCTTCAGGTCGTGCGCCTGCGCCACCGGGGCGTAGGTCACCTCCCCGTCGTGGGTGTTGAGCCCCAGGGCCAGCGCCGGGTCGGCCCGGAGCGCGTCGCGCCACCCCTTGTTGGCCAGGCTGACCGCGTACGGCAGGGTGACGTTGGTCAACGCGTACGTCGACGTGTTGGGCACCGCGCCCGGCATGTTGGCGACGCAGTAGAACACCGAGTCGTGCACCCGGTACGTCGGGTTGTCGTGGGTGGTCGGCCGCGAGTCCTCGAAGCAGCCGCCCTGGTCGATCGCGATATCGACCAGCACGCTCCCGGGCTTCATCCGGGACACCAGCTCGTTGCTGATCAAGGTCGGAGCCTTGGCCCCGGGCACCAGCACGGCCCCGATGACCAGGTCCGCCTCGAGCACCGCCCGCTCCACCTCGAAGGAGTTCGAGGCCACCGTCTGCAGATGGCCGTGGTAGATCTTGTCGGCGTCGCGCAGCTTGTCGATGTTGCGGTCGAGCAGCTGCACCGTCGCCTGCATGCCGAGCGCGATGGTGGCGGCGTTCATGCCGGAGACGCCGGCGCCGATCACCACCACCTTGGCGGCGTGCACACCGGACACGCCGCCCATCAGTACCCCACGGCCGCCGCCCTGGGCCATCAGGTGGTAAGCGCCGGCCTGGGGAGCGAGCCGCCCGGCGACCTCACTCATCGGCGCGAGCAGCGGAAGCGCACCGCTGGGGAGCTGCACCGTCTCGTAGGCGATCGCGGTGATCTTGCGGTCGAGCAGCGCATCGGTGCAGGCCCGGCTCGCGGCGAGGTGCAGGTAGGTGAAGAGCACCTGGCCCGGCTGCATCCTCTCGTACTCGATCTCGATCGGCTCCTTGACCTTCAGGATCAGCTCCGACTCGGCCCAGATCCGCTCGTGGCCGGCGACCAGGGTCGCCCCGGCGGCCACGTACTCGGCGTCGGTGATCGAGGAGCCGATCCCGGCGCCGGACTGGACGAGCACCGGATGTCCCTGCCGGACCAGCTCGTGCACCCCCGCAGGCGTGATGGCCACCCGGTACTCGTGGTTCTTGACCTCGGTCGGAACGCCAACTCTCATCGGGATGACTCCTTGGTTGGGGGCGGATGGGGATAGCGCGAGCATAGACCGGGCGCCACCCCGCCGACTGGGCACTAGTCCTGCGGTTTTGACGGCGTGTTGCGTCGCTCACCCTGCATCTACCACGACGGGGCCTAGCCGGCGGGCAGGGCCGAGCCCTTGAGGGCGCCTCGGGCCGGCCACCGGGCGTCGGCGGGCCGGAGCGCGTCGAAGCCGCCCCGGTGCCGGGCCACCCAGGCGGCGAGCACCCCCGCGACCACGTTCGGGTTGTGCAGGTCGCCGCTCAGCACGGCGTCGACGAGGTCATCCAGCGAGGCCCAGACCGCGTCCATCTCGGCCTCCTCGCCCTCACGCAGAAAACCCTCCGGCGTGTCGGCGTGACTGAGGTCGCGGGCCAGGTAGATCCTGAGCGACTCCGACGCCATCCCCGGTGAGCTGAAGAAGTCGACCAACACGCGCCAGTCGGAGGCGGCGAGACCGACCTCCTCGGCCAGCTCGCGCTGGATGCCGGCCAGAAAGTCCTCGCCCTGGACGTCCAGCAGGCCGGCCGGCGGCTCGACCAGCCGATGCCGGACGGGGTGCCGGTACTGCCGGACCAACGCCACCCGCTCCTCGCTGTCCAGGGCGATGACGGCCACGGCGCCGGGGTGCTTCAGGTACTCCCGAGTCACCTCCTGGCCGTCCGGGGTGCGGACCACGTCCTGGAAGTACTGGGTGATCGCTCCGGCGGCCAGCTCGGTCGAGGAGACCACCGGCCAGGATGTGGATACGTCGACCAGCTCGGCGCGGGACAGGAAGACCCGGGACGTGTCGCTCACGCTTCGCGGTCCACGGGCAGCCGGGTGGCGAACTTGCGGTCCAGCGCCGCCTCGACCAGGCCCGAGAAAAGCGGATGCGGTGACGTCGGTCGCGACTTCAGCTCCGGGTGGGCCTGGGTCGCCACGAAGTACGGGTGGACGTCGTCGGGCAGCTCGACGAACTCGACCAGGGTGGAGTCCGGCGAGGTGCCGCTGATCACCAGCCCGGCGGCTTCGAGATCCTCCCGGTAGGCGTTGTTGACCTCGTAGCGGTGCCGGTGCCGCTCCGACACGTGCGTCTCACCGTAGCGCTTGGCCACCACCGAGCCCGCCAACAGCTCCGCCGGGTAGGCGCCGAGCCGCATCGAGCCACCGAGGTCACCCTCGCCGGCCAGGATGGCGATCTGCTCGGCCATGGTGGCGATCACCGGGTACGGCGTCGCCGGGCTGAACTCGGAGGAGTCGGCGCCGGTCAGGCCGGCCAGGTGCCGGGCCACCTCGATCACCATGCACTGCAGTCCCAGGCAGAGCCCGAGGATCGGCACCTGGTTCTCCCGGGCGTACCGGACAGCACCGACCTTCCCCTCCACCCCGCGGATGCCGAAGCCGCCGGGGATGCAGATCCCGTCGACGTCGTGCAGCAGCCGCGCCGCGCCCTCGGGGGTCTCGCACATGTCCGAGGCGACCCAGCGGACGTGCACCTTGGCCTTGTGGGCGAAGCCGCCGGCCCGCAGTGCCTCGCCCACCGACAGGTAGGCGTCGGGCAGGTCGATGTACTTGCCGACCAAGGCGATGGTCACCTCCTCGACCGGGTTGTGGACCCGGTCCAGCAGGTCGTTCCAGCTGGTCCAGTCGACGTCCTTGAACTTCAGGTCCAGCCGACGCACCACGTACGCGTCCAGTCCTTCGGCGTGCAGCACCTTGGGGATGTCGTAGATGCTCGGGGCGTCGATCGCTGCGACGACCGCTGACTCGTCCACGTCGCACATCAGCGAGATCTTGCGCTTGACCGAGTCGGGGATGTCGCGGTCGGCGCGGCAGACCACGGCATCGGGCTGGATACCGACCTGACGCAACGCAGCGACGGAGTGCTGGGTGGGTTTGGTCTTCAGCTCGCCACTGGGCCCGATGTAGGGCACCAGGGAGACGTGCAGGAAGAAGACGTTCTCCCGGCCGACGTCGTGACGGACTTGCCGGGCCGCCTCCAGGAACGGGAGCGACTCGATGTCGCCGACAGTGCCGCCGATCTCGTGGATGACCACGTCGATGTCCTGGCCACCCATGGCCAGCATCGACTCCTTGATCTCGTTCGTGATGTGCGGGATGACCTGCACGGTCTCACCGAGATAGTCGCCGCGACGCTCCTTGGCGATGACCGAGGAGTAGACCTTGCCGGTGGTCACGTTGGCCGCCCCGGTCAGGTTGACGTCGAGGAAGCGTTCGTAGTGCCCGACGTCCAGGTCGGTCTCGGCGCCGTCCTCGGTGACGAAGACCTCACCGTGCTGGAACGGGTTCATGGTGCCGGGGTCCACGTTGAGGTACGGGTCCAGCTTCTGCATCGTCACGTGTAAGCCACGTGCGACGAGCAGCGACCCCAAACTCGAGGCGGTCAGCCCCTTGCCGAGGGAGGAGGCGACTCCACCCGTGACGAACAGATGTTTGGTTTCTTTCGCACGTGGTCCCACGGGCCTCCAGCCTAATAGGAGACCGGCACTATCTCACCATTGACGCTCCGACTGCCTCGCCAGGGTTTCACGGTACGCGGCCAGGACGTCGTCGGCGACGTCGTCCTCGTCGGGCCAGCCCGCGGCCCGGACCCGTCCCGCCCGGCTCAGCCGCCGGCGCTCCGACGGGTCGTCGGCCAACCGCCGGACGGCCCCCACTGCGGCGTCCACGTCGCCCGGCTCGACCAACACGGCCGCGTCGCCGACCAGCTCCTCGAGGCCCCCGACCCTGGTGCTGACCAGGGGCAGTCCCGCCAACAGGGCCTCCTGGGCCACCAGCGCCCGAGCCTCCCAGGTGGAGGTGATCAGAGCCAGGTCGGCCGCCGCGAGCAGGTCGGCGATGTCGTCGCGGCGACCGGCCAGGACGACCGGCAGCCCATCGGCGTCGATCCGCTGCTGCAGGCCGGGCCGCTCCGGCCCGTCGCCGACCACCGCGAAGGTCAACCGCGGGGCGACGTCACGGACCCGAGCTGCCACGTCCAGCACCATCGCCAGGTTCTTCTGCGGCGCCAGCCGGCTGACGGTCAGCACCAGCACGTCGTCCGGGCCCGAGCCGAGAGCCAGCCTGAGCCGACCCAGGTCGGCAGTCGTTGGCTCGAGCACCGGCGCGGCCACCGGACCGAGCCGGGCCCGCTGCGCCCCCAACCTGAGCGCCTCCGCGACGAGATCGGAGCTGGCGCCCAGGGTCAGGTCCGCGGCACGGGCCACGCCACGCTGCAGCAGCCGTCCGGCCAGCGCCGACCGGCCCGTTCCGAGGATGGCGTTGTGCCAGGTCACGACCAGCGGAGGTCGCGCTCCCCACGTTGCGGCCGCGGCCAACGCTCCGGCCTTGTACCCGTGGGCATGCACCACCTCGGCGGCTCGGGCTCGGGGCAAGGCCCGCAGCGGCAGCACCTCGAACCCGAGCTCGGCGAAACCCTGCGCGGCCGTGGTGACGTCCGGGCAGAACACGCTCACCTCGTGGCCCCGGTCTCGCAGCCGAGGCAGCAGGCTGGCCACGTGTCGACCGATCCCACCCGTACTGGCGGTGAGCACCTGCGCGATCTTCATGCACCGGCTCCCCACGGGCGCCCGGCCGGCGCCGTCATGCCGCGGTTTCCGGACGGGTGTCGGACCGGGCCCGCAGCGCGTACACCTGGGCGAGCAGTCGACGGTCGACCAGCAGCACGATCAGACCGAACGTGACCGTGCAGCCGGCCGCACACCCGAACGCCCCGACGACCGCGCCGGCCAGGGTGGCGTCAACGAGGCCCCGGGACAGCCAGCCCACGCCTCCCCCTGCGACCAGGGCCGCCGGCACGGCCACGGCCAGCGCCACGGCCAGCGATCGAGACACCTCCGACGAGGCCCGGTCGGTCCCGGATCGTCGGACCAGCACCCAGCCGACAACCGCCCCGGCCACCATGCCGATCGACACCGCGGCGCTCAACGACGGCACCACCCAGTCGGCGGGGACGACCAGGCGGAGCACCAGGACACCGACGATGACCACGCCCCAGGCCACCACGGTGGCGGTACCGGCGGCCCGAGCCAGGTGTTGGGCCAGCAGCGCCCGCGAGGCGAGGCCGAGCAGCGCAAAACCGATCACCGCCGGTCCGAACGCGGCGATCGGCCAGGCCAGGGCCTCCGTCCGGCCGGACCCCGGACCCAGCACGAAGATCCGCGCGACCGGGACCGCCGTCGCGGCGAGCAGGGCGGCTCCGAGGCTGGACAGCAGCACGACGGGCGGAGCGATACCGGTCAGCACCCGGGTCACCGCGTCGCCACCCTGCTCGGCGGCCGAGCTCAGCCGCGGGAAGACCAGCTGCAGCAGCGGCGCCACCAACACGGCGAAGGGCAGCAGGTAGATGGCGTTGGCCCAGCTGAACCGGGTCAACGCGCCCGGGTCACCGGTCTGCTTGGCGGCCCAGTTGATCAGCAGCAGACTCAGCTGCTGCATCACCAGCCCGGCCAGGCCGGCTGCGGCGATCCGGACGATCACGTCGGTGTCGCCCGCCGCGAACCGCAACCGGGGGCGGAGGCGCAACCCCAGGCGGAAGAGCGGGATCGCCGTGCTGAGCGCGAGGGCGGCCACCCCGAGCGTGGTGCCCCAGCCGAGTGCCTGAAGCGCCTGCTTCGACAACGCATGGAGGTCGCTCGAGGCCCGGGGCGGTGCGAGCCGGGCGTAGAGCAGGTAGGCGGTGATCACCACGGCGCTGGACAGCAGCGGCCCGGCGGCCGCGGCGACGAACCGGCGATGTGCCTGCAGGATCCCGGCACTGACCACGGCCAGGCCGTAGAGCCAGATCTGCGGTACGAACATGACCAGCAGCGCGGCCAGCGTCGCCGCTCCGCTCGGGCAGGAGCTGGCGCTGAAGACCGCCGCGTACTGCTGCGCCCCCAGCAACGCCAGCAGGGCGGCGGGGGTGAGTACCAGTAGCGTCCAGGTGATCAGCGCCGACGTGGTCTCCGAGGCCGCCTGACCACGCTGGCCGCCGACGTGTCGGGCCACCACCGGGATGACCACCCCGGCGAGAACTCCCCCGGCGACGATCTCGAACAGCACGTTGGGCAGCAGATTGGCGGCGTTGTAGGCATCGCCGAGGCAGGTGTCACCCACCGTCTTGGAGAAGACCACCGACCGGCCGAACCCGACCACCCGGGCGGTCAGGGTGAGGGCCGCGACGCCGAGCGCGACCGAGGCGAAGCCGGACCGCCTCACTCCGGGTCGGCCGTCGGATCCGTCCCCCGGCCAGGGGCTGCTGCGGACGTCGACCGGCCCAGCTGGTCGAGCCAGTGCAGCGTCGGGTGACGGTCGATCACGGCGGAGAAGCTGAACCGTTCGCTGGCCAGGTTGAGCGCCACCACTCCGGCCAGCGCGGCCATGCGGTACTGACGCGGCAGCGCCGCTGCGGCGGCCGTCCCCACCCCGGCGCCGAGGGCGTTGGCGCCGCAGTCGCCGAGCATGGACCGGGCCGCGAGGTCCGACGGGAGCGAGCCCAGCGCGGCACCGAGCACCGGGGCAGCGCCCGTCGCGAACAGACCGGCGCCGAGCAGGGTGGCCGCCTTGGCCGCTCGTCCCGGGCGGAGGTCGAGCAGGTTCACCAGGTTGGCGGCGCCCGCGATGAGGGCGGTGTCCAGCACCAGCTCCAGCGGCCGCGAGGTACGGCCC
>JBBRYD010000106.1:0-13251 GCA_038238065.1 Propionibacteriales bacterium
CATGCTGCAGCGCAAGCTGCGGGTCGGCTTCGCCAAGGCGGGACGGTTGATGGACATCCTGGAGACCCGAGGCGTCGTGGGACCGTCCGAGGGCTCCAAGCCGCGGACCGTGCTGGTGAAGGCCGACGAGCTCGACGACGTGATGGAGAACCTGCGCCTGGGGTAGGGCAACGGCGGGGAGGCTCACTGCAGGCGAGCGGGGCGAGGAGAGAACTCGGCTAGCCTGGGGTCGCTATGACTGTTGACACCCCTGCCCCCCTGGTCCCCGCGCCGCTGCTGAGCGTCCATCTGGTCACGCTCGGCTGCGCGCGCAACGAGGTGGACTCCGAGGAGCTCGCGGCGCGGCTGGAGAACGGGGGCTTCCTGCTGGTCGACGAGCCCGAGCTGGCCGATGCGGTGATGGTCAACACCTGCGGTTTTGTGGAGGCGGCCAAGAAGGACTCGGTCGACACCCTGCTGGCCGCCGCCGATCTGAAGCTCGACGGGAAGACCAAGGCCGTGGTGGCCGTCGGCTGCATGGCCGAGCGTTACGGCGGCGAGCTCGCCGAGTCGCTGCCCGAAGCCGACGCGGTGCTGAGCTTCGACGACTACACCGACGTCGCGGCTCGGCTGCAGTCGATCCTGGCCGGGGAGAAGCACGTCCCCCACGTGCCGCGGGACCGGCGCAAGCTGCTCCCGGTGTCGCCGATCGCCCGCAGCGCCGCAGCCGGCGCCGTAGCCACCCCCGGACATCAAGCGCCCGATCTGCCGCTGGGCCTGGCCCCGGCGAGTGGTCCGCGTGCGGTCCGCCGTCGACTGGGTGCCGGTCCGTCTGCCCCGCTCAAGCTGGCGTCGGGCTGTGACCGGAGGTGCTCGTTCTGCGCTATCCCGGCCTTCCGCGGTGCCTACGTGTCCCGGACGCCCGAGGATGTCGTCGCTGAGGCGCGCTGGCTCGTCGACTCGGGCGTCCGCGAGGCCTTTCTGGTCAGCGAGAACTCGTCGTCCTACGGCAAGGACCTCGGCGACATCCGGTTGCTGGAAAAGGTTTTGTCCCAGCTGTCCAGCGTGGACGGACTGGACTGGATCCGGGTCTCCTACCTGCAGCCGGCCGAGATGCGGCCCAGCCTGGTGGAGGCGATCGCGCAGACTGCACACGTCGTTCCGTACTTCGACCTGTCCTTCCAGCACGCCTCGGGTCCACTGCTGCGCCGGATGCGCCGGTTCGGGGACGCCGAGTCGTTCCTCGGGCTGATCTCTTCCATCCGCGAGCTGGCCCCCACCGCCGGGATTCGCAGCAACGTCATCGTGGGTTTCCCGGGTGAGACCGAGGCCGACGTGGAGACTCTGACTGACTTTCTGACCGAGGCAGGACTGGACGCCATCGGTGTCTTCGGGTACTCCGACGAGGACGGCACCGAGGCCGCCACCCTCGACGGGCACCTGGACGTCGACGAGGTCGAGGAGCGTCGCAACCACGTGGCCGACCTGGCCGACGAGCTGGTCGGTCAGCGAGCCGAGGACCGGATCGGGGAGACCGTTCAGGTGCTGGTGGAGGAGATCGAGGGCGAGATCGTCGGACGAGCAGCCCATCAGGGTCCCGAGGTGGACGGTTCGACCCGGTTGCTGCCGGCCGGCCCGGGCTTCGACCGCTCGAGTGCCCCGGCGCCGACGCAGATCGGTGATCTGGTGCAGGCGACGGTGGTCGGCACCGAGGGAGTGGACCTGCTGGCCGAGGCGTGCAGCGGCCTCGGTCGAGACCGTGACCGACGCGAGCGGGCGCGGGTGCCGGCAGGCTCCGGTCGTGTCTGACCACATCTACCCGGGTGGACCGGAAGGCCTGCCGCCGGCCGCACCGACCGAGACGACACCCTGGAACGTGCCCAACGCGCTGACCACCTTCCGCATCATCCTGGTCCCGATCTTCGCCTGGATGCAGCTGTCCCATCCTGACGAGCCGTGGTGGCGCTTCTGGACCGCGGTGGTGTTCCTGGTGGCCATCCTGACCGACACCGCCGACGGTATGATCGCGCGTCGGCTCAACATCGTCACCCGGTTCGGCAAGCTCGCCGACCCCATCGCCGACAAGGCGCTCACCGGGATGGCGTTCATCGGGTTGTCGGTCAACGGCGAGCTGTGGTGGTGGGTGACCATCGCCATCCTGGTCCGCGAGTGGGGGATCACCATCATGCGGTTCTTGGTGCTCCGGTACGGGGTCATGGCCGCCGGTCGCGGAGGTAAGACCAAGACCGTGGCGCAAGCGGTGGCCGTGATCCTCTACCTGCTGCCCCTGCCCGCGTGGGCCCACGGAATCGCCGTCGTCGTGATGGTCATCGCCTTCGTCCTCACCATCGTGACCGGACTGGACTACATCCGCGACGCGATCAAGCTGCGCCGGACGTCCCACGCGTTTCGGCCGTGACGGGACTCGACGCCGCCGGGGTACTGCAGCTCCTGCAGCGCCGAGGCGAGACGCTGGCTACTGCCGAGTCTCTGACCGGCGGCCTGATCGGGGCGCTGCTGACCGACGTAGCGGGCGCGTCAGCGGTCTACCTCGGAGGAGCCATCACCTACGCGACTCGGCTCAAGGCCACCCTGGCCGGGGTCGAGGGTGACACCCTGGCGCGTTTCGGTCCCGTGGCCGCACTCACCGCGGAGCAGATGGCGGTCGGGATCGCGCAGCGCTGTGGCGCCGACTGGGGACTGTCAGCCACCGGGGTCGCCGGACCCGAACCCCAGGATGGACACCCGGTCGGGCAGGTGTTCATCGGCCTCGCGCGACCTGCGGCTGACCTGGTCCGGGTGCTGGAGCTGACCCTGTCGGGAAGCCGCGAGGAGATCCGCGGCGCGGCAGCGGCAGCGGCACTGGAGCTGCTGCTGAAGACGCTGGGAATGAATGTCGCACGGTCGGGCGTTGAGTGATCTGTCCAGACACAGCTCGGTCACTCGCGGAACTGTCGGAGCGGGTGGGTACGCTTTGGGCATGAGACAGGAGGACCCGTTGAGGACAGTGCTCGTACGTGACCTGATCGGTGAGTCCCTGCGCGAAGAGCGGATGGCCCAGGGCAAGACCCTGCGCGAAATCTCCAAGTCGGCTCGCGTCAGCCTGGGTTATCTGAGTGAGGTCGAGCGCGGCCAGAAGGAAGCCTCTTCGGAACTGCTCGCCGCGATCTGCCGTGCCCTGGATCTGCCCCTGTCGATCGTCCTCAACGTGGTCAGCGAGAAGATGGCCTCCTACGAGAAGGTCACGGCGCTGCCGACGATGCGACCGGTGGCCCAGGCCGCGGCCTGACCGTCCTCCGTACGTCTGGCGATCCAGCATGGCCACCGCGCTCGGTCCCGCAGGCCACGGCCCGCACTGTTTCTAGGCCACCACGGCCGGGCGGAGGCGCAGACCCTGTGGCGTCATCCGAAAGCCCGCGTCCTGGAGCGCGTCGCTCACCTGGCCGGAGCCGAACACGTGCTCGCCGTCGGCGCGTTCCACCGTCAGTTTCCCGAGCTGTCCCAGATTGACCGACCGCGCCAGCGCACCGGCGGCCGGACCCAGGAGCTCGGGGTCGTCGGTGAAGGTCAGCAAGGTCTTGCCGCCCCGTTCGACGTAGAAGATCAGCCGGCCGTTGACCAGCACCACCAGCGCACCCGCCTTGCGGCCCGGCCGGTGACCTTCCCGATCGGGCCAGGGGAGCGCGGCACCGTACGGGCTGGCCGGGTCGCAGGCGGCCAGCACCAGGGCGTTCGCATGCTCGGGTTCCCGCAGCTCGCTCCGCAGCCGGTCAACGGCTCCGGCCAACGCGAACTGCGCGGCCCCCAGACCTTCGATGAAGTAGCCCCGTCGGCACTGACCGGTCTCCTCCAGCGAGCTGAGTGCCCGGTATGCGGTGCCGAAGCCGCCGTGGGTGTTCTCGGTCATCACGCTGCCGCGAGTGACCACGCCGTAGCGGTCCAGCTGGGCGAAGATCTCGGTGGCCAGCTGGTCGGCGGGAGTGACGGTGCCACGCTGCACCAGAGACCAACGTCCAGCCGTGGTCGGGGTCGCCACCCGACTCGTACCCCGGGGCCGGGGCGGTCGCTGAGCTCGGGCCCGATGCAGTCGACTGGTCGGGCGGACGGCTTTCTTGTGAGCCCCGCCGGAGGTGAGGTTACGGACCGCCGCGAACGTGTCACCGGTGATCAGGCCGGACCAGACCAGGTCCCAGAGGGCCCTGACGTAGTCGGACCGGTCGCCGAGGGCGGTCCCGGTCGGTAGCAGGTTGTCGAAGAAGTACCCCCCGCCGTCGGCGAACGACGCCAACAGCTCGCTGCCCCGAAACCCTTCCGGCTCCGAGCCGGCCGGCGCCGGGTCCATGTCGGCGAGGTACCACCGGACCCAGCCGTCGTACTCACCGATCGAGCCGTCGCCGATCCAGTAGACCTCACCCGATGAGGTCAGCTCGTCCAGCATGGCTGGCGTGTAGTTGGGGATCCGGGCCGGGAAGATGACCGATTCCAGAGCGCTGGCCGGCATGGGGTAGCCCGCCAGCTGCTCGATCACCCCGAGCAGGGCGTCCGTGCCACGGGATCCGGAGCCGACACCCTGCCAGGCGGTCAGGAAGCGGGCATAGGCCACCTGCTCGACCGGCTCGACCCCCTTGCGCAGCAGGCCCAGGGTGCGACGCTTGATCAGCGCGAGCACTTGGGCGTGGCAGTACTGCCGCCGGTCGTGTTCCTCGGCCTCCAGCTCGACGAACGACCCCGATACCAGGGTGGCGGCGGCGGTCAGCGCCTCGCAGGCGGCCACGACCACCGACTGGCCCAAGCCATACCTTCGAGCCACGGTCGAGGCGACGAAGGGACCGTGCGATCGCGCCCAGCGCAGCACCAGGTCTTCGATCGGATGCTCGACGGTCTCGCTGAACGAGGCGGCCACGCCCGGCGGCACGGGGATGCCGAGTCCGTCGCGCAGCCTCGGGACGTCCTCGGTGACGGCGACCATGGCCAGCCCGGCGATCCGCACCTCCACCACCCGGCGGTCCCGGACCAGAGTGTCGAGCGCCAGGGTCGAGTCGAGTTCGGAGACGCTGCGGGTGGCCACCTCGGACCGGGTGAAAGGACCCGCGGTGCGGACCAGGTCGAAGATCTGCTCGACGGTACTACTGCGCCGCTCCTCGCTCAGACTCTGCAGGTCGGCCTCGGTGCTGGCGATGACACCGGCGTCGAGCAGCTGCTTCAACCCGTCCTTGCCCAACAGTTCGGCCAGCAGGGTCGCATCCAGCGACAGGGCTGCGGCCTTCTTCTCGGCCAGCGGCACGTCACCTTCGTAGACAAAGGCGCCCACGTAGCCGAACAGCAGCGACTTGGCGAAGGGCGACGGCTCCTTGGTCTCCACCTCGACCAGTCGGATGGACCGAGACGCGATCTGGCTCTGCACCTCCATCAGGCCGTCCAGGTCGAACACGTCGGTCAGGCATTCCCGCATCGTCTCCAGCACGATAGGGAACTCCTGGTACTGGGAGGCAACCGTCAGCAGCTGGGCCGAGCGCATCCGCTGCTGCCACAGCGGAGACCGGGCCTTCGGGTCGCGACGCGGCAGCAGCAGGGCCCGCGCCGCGCATTCCCGGAAACGGGCGGCGAACAGCGCCGACGAGCCCACCTCCTCGGTGACGATCGCTTCCAGCGTCTCCGGGTCGCAGATGATCAGGTCGGCACTCGGCGGCTCGGACTCGGTGTCGGGGATGCGCAGCACCATGCCGTCGTTGGTGGCCGTGGCCTGCACCTCCATCCCGTACCGCTCCCGAGCGCTGCGCTCCACGGCCAGCGCCCAGGGGGTCAGCACCCCCGAGCCCAGCGCCGAGTGCACACAGACCCGCCAGTCGCCCAGCTCGTCGCGGAAGCGTTCGAACACGATGGTCTTGTCGTTGGGGAGGTTGCCGGTGGCCGCCTGCTGCTCGCTCAGGTAGGCGACCAGGTTGCGAGCGGCGAACTCGTCCAACCCCGCCTCGGCCAGCCGGCCCAGCGCGGCGGCGGGAGCCAGCGCACCGACCTCGCGGACGAAGGTGCCGAACGCCCGGCCCAGCTCCAGCGGGCGGCCGGGAGCGTCGCCCTTCCAGAACGGGAGCCGTCCCGGCACGCCGGGGGCGGGGGAGACCAACACCTGGTCGTGGGTGATCTGCTCGACCCGCCAGCTCGTCGTGCCGAGGGTGAACACGTCACCGACCCGCGTCTCGTAGACCATCTCCTCGTCGAGCTCGCCCACCCGCCGGCCGGGAGCATGCTTGCCGGAGGCGTTGCCCTCGCCGACCAGGAAGACCCCGAAGAGGCCACGGTCGGGGATGGTGCCGCCCGAGGTCACGGCCAGTCGCTGGGCCCCGGGGCGGCCGGTCAGCAGGCCCGTGTCGCGTTGCCAGACCAGCCGGGGCCGCAGCTCGGCGAAGTCCTCCGACGGATAGCGACCACTCAGCATGTCCAGCACGGCCTCGTAGGCGCTGTAGGGCAGCTCCGCGTAGCTGCTGGCCCGCCGGACCAGAGCGTAGACGTCGTCGACCTTCTGGTCCTCACCCGCCACCATGGCCACGATCTGCTGGGCGAGCACGTCGAGGGGGTTGCGGAGCTCGGCCACCTCCTCGATGGCCCCCACCCGCATCCGCTCCACCACCACCGCGGATTCGATCAGGTCACCACGGTGGTTGGGGAAGAAGACGCCGCGCGAGGTGGCGCCGACCTGGTGACCGGCTCGTCCGACGCGCTGCAACCCACTGGCCACCGACGGCGGCGACTCCACCTGGACCACCACGTCCACGGCTCCCATGTCGATGCCGAGCTCGAGCGACGAGGTCGCGACCACGCAGGGCAGCAGGCCCGACTTCAGGTCCTCCTCGATCTGCGACCGCTGTTCCTTGCTGACCGAGCCGTGGTGCGCGCGAGCGATCACCGGGGAGCGGGAACCGTCGAGACCGGCGGAGGCACCCGATTGAGCCATGATCTCGGCGGGCGGCCCGGAATCGGTTCGGAGCGTGGGGTCGGGCTGCAGCTCGCCCAGTCGCTCGGCCTGCAGCTCGTTGAGGTGCGCGGTCAGCCGTTCGCCCAGCCGCCGAGAGTTGACGAACACGATGGTGGAGCGATGCTCGTTGATCAGGTCGAGGATCTTGTTTTCCACGTGCGGCCAGATGGAGGGCCGTTGCGGTGGCGGTGCGTCGTCTTCCAGACTGACCGGCACGGGCGCCGCGGAGGCGCCGAGATCGCTCATGTCCTCGACCGGCACGACGATCTTCAGGTCCCAGGTCTTCTCCGCCGGCGGCGCCACGATGCTGACGGGATGCGGACCGCCGAGGAATCGGGCCACCCGCTCGGGCGGGCGGACCGTGGCCGACAGGCCGATCCGTTGGGTCGGGCGGTTACCGCCGGACTCACTGATCAGAGCGTCCAACCGCTCCAGCGACAGGGCCAGGTGGGCGCCCCGCTTGGTGCCGGCGATGGCGTGCACCTCGTCCACGATGACGGTCTCCACATGGCGCAGCACGTCGCGGGCGTTGGAGGTCAGCATCAGGAAGAGGGACTCGGGGGTCGTGATCAAGATGTCCGGCGGGCGCGTCGAGAGCTTGCGTCGGTCTGCGACCGGCGTGTCGCCGGAGCGGACACCGACCGTCACATTGGGCGGGGCGTCACCGAGGCGCAACGCCGTCTGGGTGATGCCGGCCAGCGGCGCTCTGAGGTTGCGCTCCACGTCGACCGCCAGCGCCTTGAGCGGGGAGACATAGAGCACTCGGCAGCGCTCCTTGGCGGCAGGCGGCCTGGCGCGGGTCAGCCCGTCGAGCGCCCACAGGAACGCGGCCAGGGTCTTGCCCGAACCAGTCGGAGCGATGACCAGCGCATTCTGACCGGCCGAGATGGCCTGCCAGGCTCCCTGCTGGGCCGCGGTCGGCACGGCGAAGACCTCCCGGAACCAGGTAGCGGTTGCGGGAGTGAACGCATCGAGGGGGTCCGCAGTCACGTTCCTATAGTGCCCGGCGGCACTGACAGTTTCACCAGTTCCGCTCACGGCCGAGGGATTGCGTCCTTGCGCTCTTTTCGGGTCCAGGTTCTGTCAGACCCCGGTACTACAGTGACCGACGTGTTCGAGACCAGCGCACGACCGCCCGAGATGCCGGGCCGAGAGGTGCTGATCCACGCCCGCGACCTGACCAAGTCCCACGGAGACGTGCAAGCGGTGAGGGGCATCAGTGTCGACGTGCTGCGTGGGGAGTCGTTCGGCTTCCTGGGTCCCAACGGAGCCGGCAAGTCCTCGACCATGAAGATGATCGCGTGTACCTCACCGCCGAGCAGCGGGACCCTGCGGATCCTGGGTCACGATCCGGTCGAGTTCGGGTCGGCGATCCGGGCCCGACTGGGCGTGTGTCCGCAGGAGGACAGCCTGGACACCGAGATCACCGTCGAGGAAAACCTCACCGTCTACGCCCGGTATTTCGGCATGGGGCGCAAGCAGGCGCGTACGCGGTCGGCCGAGCTGCTGGAGTTCGTGCACCTGACCGAGAAGCGCAAGGCCAAGGTGGAGGCGCTGTCGGGCGGGATGAAGCGGCGGCTGACCATAGCCCGGTCGTTGATCAACGACCCCGACATCCTGCTGCTGGACGAGCCGACCACCGGCCTGGACCCCCAGGCCCGCCACGTCCTGTGGGACCGGCTCTACCGGCTCCGGCAGTCCGGCGTCACGCTGGTCCTGACCACGCACTACATGGACGAGGCGGAGCAGCTCTGTGACCGGCTGGTGGTGATGGACAACGGCGTCTTCGTGGCGGAGGGCTCGCCGGCGGAGCTGATCGCCGAGCACGCCACTCGGGAGGTGGCCGAGCTGCGGTTCCCACCCGGTGACCACCACGACCTGGCCGACCGGATCACGGACCTGGCCGAACGGATCGAGGTCCTGCCCGACCGCCTACTGCTCTACGTGCACAACGGGGAGGACACGCTGCAGGCTGTGCAGTCGAGGGGCATCCGGCCCGTGGGTGCGTTGGTGCGACGCTCTTCCCTGGAGGACGTGTTCCTGCGGTTGACCGGCCGAAGTCTGGCGGAGTGACATGACCGTCACCGAGACCCCGCTGACCCGACCGCCGTTGTCGGCGGTGCGGCCGAGCCTGCTGAGCAACCTGGCCAGGCAGGTGCCCGCCTATGTCGTCATCTTCCGGCGGGTGCTGCGTGGCACCATGTTCAGCGGCTTCATCTCACCCGTTCTGTTCCTGCTGGGTATGGGCCTCGGGTTGGGTGGCATCATCGACCGCAACGCCAGCTCGGGCGTCGGCGGCGCTCCGAGCTACCTGCTCTTCATCGCCCCGGGTCTGCTGGCCATGCACGCCATGCAGATCGCCGCCTTCGAGTCCTCGTACCCTATCGTCGCCGGGATCAAGTGGACCAAGATCTACCACGCCATGGCGGCCACTCCGTTACGGGTGGTGGACATCGTCCTCGGCGCCCTGGGTTTCATCGTGGTGCGTCTGCTGATCGTCAGCGTGGTCTTCTCCCTGGTGCTGTATGCCTTTGGTGCGGTGACGTCGTGGCTGTGGGTGTTGGCTGTGCTGGCCGCTGTTCTGGTCGGTGCCGCCCACGCCGCTCCGACCATGGCCGTGGCTGCCTGGGCCAAGGACGAGTCCTGGCTCGCGATGTACTTCAGGCTGCTCATCATTCCGATGGGCCTGTTCTCCGGCGCGTTCTTCCCCCTCAGCCAGCTGCCGGAGGCGCTGCAGGTCGTCGCCTGGTTCGTACCCCTGTGGCACGGGGTCGAGCTGGTTCGTGGCTTGACCCTCGGCACCTTGACGGCGGGCGCTGGGCTCCTGCACGTGGGGTACCTACTGTTATGGACCGTGGTGGGCAGTGTGGTGGCGGTCCGGACGTTCGGCCGGAAGCTGGTGCGCTGATGGCTGCCGACACCACCCTGAGCCGGGAGACCCTCGACGACCTTGCGGTTCCTGATCTCCGGTTCGCCCACTGGCGGCTCGTCTATCGGCACGTGGTCTGCAACCGTCGCGGCTGGCTCGTCTTCTCCACCGGCTTCTTCGAACCCGTCTTCTACCTGCTGTCCATCGGCGTGGGCGTGGCCGTCCTCGTCGGGCAGATCGCTCTGCCCGGTGGGCGGCTGGTCTCGTACCAGGAGTTCGTGGCCCCGGCCATGCTGGCCGCCGCGGCGATGAACGGTGCGCTGATGGAGGTGACCTTCAACTGCGTGTTCCGGATGCGCTACTCCAAGCTCTACGACTCGATCCTGGCGACACCCATGCGGCCGTGGGACGTGGCGCGCGGCGAAGTCACCTGGGCGTTGCTGCGGGGTGGGATCTACTCCGCCGGCTTCATCGTGGTGATGGTGGCGCTAGGGCTGGGCCGGTCCTGGTGGACTGTGCTGGCGCTTCCGGCCACGTGGCTGATCGGCTACTGCTTCGCCGGCGTCGGGCTCTGGGCGGGCACGTTGATGCGAGGCTGGCAGGACTTCGACCTGCTCCAGGTCCTCATCTTGCCGTTGTTCCTGTTCTCCGGGACCTTCTACCCCCTGTCGGCGTATCCGAACTGGCTGGGCTCCGTCATCATCTGGACCCCGTTGGCGCAGGGAGTCCAACTGACCCGCGGACTGACGACCGGCACGCCCAGTGCGTCTATGGTGATCCACGTGATCTATCTGCTGGCCCTGGGGTCGCTCGGCCTCTATCTCGCCAGCCGACGGGTGTCGAAGGTGCTCCAACCGTGAAGGAGACTGAGCTCTGGGCTCGGATGCGCGCTCATCTCGGGGACGTCTACGCGCGCGTGTGGGCCGCCGAATACAGTCTGGCCGAACTCAAGGGCCGCACCGTCGTCGAAGCCCTGGCCGCGGGTGAACCGTGCAAGTCGATCTGGCGTGCCGTCTGGGGTGCCCTCGAGCTGCCGGCCCGGGACCGCTGAATCGGGTGGTCGGCGGGGCCGGTCAGCTCGTCGTCCAGTTCGGGTCGCGTCCCGAGGCGCCGAGCGCCCGTTCGAACTGAGTGGACTGATCGGGCACGCTGACCTCGTCGCCGTAGGCACCCATCTTCCGACCGAGCTCGGCGGTCTCCTCGATACTGTGCCGGAGGTCGAGGGCGACCTCGTCGGGGATGGTCAGCTGCTGTCCCGTCGCGCGAGCCAGATCCCAGCCGTGCAGCAGGAGCTCTGCGAACGCCATCTCACCGATCACGGTGGCCGGCATCTCTGTATCGCCCATGTCAACCGACCCGTCCCACGATGTGGGGTCGGACCAGGCCTCAGCCAGGGCCTCGGCGTGGCTGGCCAGCTCCGTCGACCAGTCGCCCTGGCTGGGTTCCCGGCGGGATCCGTAGGGGTCATCAGCGTCCAGGGGTTTCCTCAGACCCACCTGGGTCAGGGCGCCGGTCGTCCCGATGAAGTGGTTGACCAGGGCTTTGAGGTCGAAGTCGGCACAAGGTGTCGCTGCCGAAAGGTCGTCGGTCCGGGCACCCCTGACGACACCCACGACCTCGCGGGCGGCTTCGGGGAAGAACTCTCGAATAGTCATGCCCTCAGTCTGGCCGCCGGACCCGGCCGGCGTCTTGAACAATTGCGACAACAGCTCGCGGCGGTGGCTACGCTCGACGTCATGGCGGTGTCAGAGTCGGCGTGGTCGGCCCCTGAGCCGGTGAGCAGGGCGTCGGGGTCAGACCCGCCCGCCGTCCAGCCGAGCGAACCCGGCATCTTGAACCCCATCCGTGCGCACAGTCGCTTCGACTACCGGCGACACGTCCCGGATCCGCGGCTGATCGCCTACGTCGAGAACTTCTGGACCATCACCTGGGATCTGCGGGGACAGGAGCCCTACACCGCCACGGTGCTGCCGTACCCGTCGGTGAACCTCTCGGTCACCAACGAGGAGGCCGACGTGACCGGTCTGGTGCGGAACCGCTACGAGCGTCGGCTCGTTGGTCGTGGATACGTGGTCGGGGCGCGGTTTCGACCGGGTTGCTTTCGACCCTTCCTGGGTTCCTCCGTGTCGAGTCTCACCGATACCCATCGGCCCATCGCCGAGGTGCTGGGGCGCAGCTCCGACGAGCTGGAGCTGGCGGTCGCCGGCACTGACGACCTTGCCGCCAGGGTGTCGTTGTTGACCGATTTCCTGCTGGCTGAGCCACCGGAGCGCGACCCCGTGGCGGAGTCGATCGCCGGGCTGGTGGAGGAGATAGCCGCTCGGCCCGAGATCACTCGGGTGGCGCAGGTGGCCGTCCTCGCTGAGATGACCATCCGGCAGCTCGAGCGTCTGTTCGGTGACTACGTCGGAGCGGGACCCAAGTGGGCCATCATCCGCTGTCGACTTCAGGATGCTGCGGCACGAGCGGCCGGCAGCACGCCACCGAACTGGGCGGATCTGGCCAGCGAGCTCGGGTTCACCGACCAGGCGCACCTGACCCGTGTCTTCTCCCGCATGATCGGTAGCCCACCGGCCGCGTACGCAGCCCAACTGAGAACTGTCGAGTGATCTTCGGCGTGTCTGATGCTCTTCGAACACGTGTTCGGTAAGTTATCCACTGCGGCGGTCGACCCGGCTGACGTATCCACAGTCTCGTCGACGAGCGAACTTCTGTCAGTGGGCGTGCCTAGAGTCACGGTCACAGGAATCACACAAGAACCACCCGCCCGGGTGAAGGGAAGGATCCACCATGGCTGCAGACCCTGACAAGGAACGCAACAAGGCGCTGGAAGCCGCGCTGGCGCAGATCGACAAGCAATACGGCAAGGGCTCGGTGATGCGGCTCGGTGATGAGGTCCGTGTCCCGATCGAGGTCATCCCCACGGGGTCGATCGCTCTGGACCTGGCGCTGGGTATCGGAGGTCTTCCGCGTGGCCGGGTCGTCGAGATCTACGGGCCGGAGTCCAGCGGTAAGACCACGGTGGCCCTGCACGCGATCGCGAACGCTCAGGCAGCGGGCGGGATCTGCGCCTTCATCGACGCCGAGCACGCGCTCGACCCTGACTACGCCGAAAAGCTGGGCGTCGACACCGATGCGCTGCTGGTCAGCCAACCCGACAACGGTGAGCAGGCGCTGGAGATCGCGGACATGCTGGTCCGTTCGGGAGCTCTGCAGCTGATCGTCATCGACTCGGTGGCGGCCCTGACCCCACGGGCCGAGATCGAGGGAGAGATGGGTGACAGCCACGTGGGTCTGCAGGCCCGGCTGATGAGCCAGGCCCTGCGCAAGCTCACTGGCACCATCGCCAAGTCGTCCACCATGGTCATCTTCATCAACCAGATCCGTATGAAGATCGGCGTCATGTTCGGCAGCCCGGAGACCACCACCG
>JBBRYD010000107.1:0-13231 GCA_038238065.1 Propionibacteriales bacterium
CGT
Organism: Propionibacteriales bacterium; assembly: GCA_038238065.1. GTDB lineage: Bacteria > Actinomycetota > Actinomycetes > Propionibacteriales > Propionibacteriaceae > Microlunatus. The sequence goes on from JBBRYD010000107.1 coordinate 4, forward strand.
CCCAGAGCTCCTGCCACCCGGGTCACCATCGAGGCCGGCTCGCCGGAGATGCGAGGCGGCATCACGATCACCGGGCACGGGGCGGCATAGATCAGCCGATGGGCGAACATCGGCCCGATCAACAGCTGGCGGGGCGCGTCGACCACCAGCAGGTCCGCGCCCTCGGCAGCGTCGATCAGCACCGAGAACCGACCCCCGCGGACCAGCCGGATCTCCACCTCGTGGCCCTCGCCCAGGGTCGCTGCCACATCCTGCTGGAGCGACTCCAGGGCTTCTCGTTCGACGTCCGCGGACACCGAGATCCGAGACGCAGACGGCCCCGACGGAGTGGCCTGAGGGTTGGACATCCGCCAGGCCCGAACGGCGATGACGCGGCCACGGTTCTGGCTCGCCTGAGCCGCGGCCCAGGTCAGCGCGGTGGGTGACTTCGACGTCGCGCTGACCCCGACCACCACCGTGTACGGACGGTCGTTCATCTCCGCTCCTCTCACACCGGCAGCCGCGAGATCGCGTTGCCCTGCTCGTCATAGCTGCTGAGCGGTGGTGCGATGTCCTCCAGCGCCTTCCCCTCGGCATCAACCCCGAACTTGAAGGCGACCAGGCTGCCGATGATCATGATGCCGGACGCCAGCAGGTAGCCGCCGAACAACGGACCACGTTGGGTGCCGTCGCCGATCAGCGCGCCGAACAGCAACGGACCGATACTTCCGAAGATCTGGGCGATGGCGAAGAAGTACGAGATCGCCTGCCCGCGCACCTCGAGCGGGAAGATCTCCGAAACGGTCAGGTACCCGGCCGAGGCCCCGGCTGAGGCGAAGAAGAAGGAGAGGCACCACAAGGCTGTATGTGTGCCGGCGCTGAGCAGGTCGGCGTTGAACAGGAACGCCGAGACGGCGAGCACGATGGCGGCGAGCCCGTACGAGCCGCCGATCATCTTGCGCCGACCGACCGTGTCGAAGAGGTGGCCCAGCACCAGCGGGCCCAACAGGTTGCCGATGGCGAAGGGGAAGAAGTAGAGCGCGGCGCTCGAGGAGGTCTTGCCGTAGAAGTTCTGGAGCACCAACGACGAGGTGAAGAAAATGGCGTTGTAGAGGAACGACTGAGTGATCATCAGGGTCAGGCCGAGCACGGTGCGGGTCGGATAGAGCTTGAAGAACACGTAGGCCAGCTGCTTGGGCGACACACCTTCGTGCGCCTTGATCCACCAGGCCTTGGAGTCGTCCAGCTCGGGCAGCCGCTTGCCCTGGGCCTGAACATCGTTCTCGATGCCCTGCACGATGACCTCAGCTTCCGCGGACTTCCCGTGCGTGACCAGCCAACGGGGGCTCTCCGGGATGTGGCGACGCAGGAAGATGATGATCACCCCCAACACCGGCCCGATGAAGAAGGCGATCCGCCAACCGACGTTCTCGGCGAAGCGGCTGGTGTCCAGCAGCCAGAAGCTGCCCAACGCGCCCAGCATGGCCCCGGCCCAGTAGGTGCCGTTGATGGCGAGATCCACACGACCGCGGAACTTGCCCGGGATCAGCTCGTCGATGGCGGAGTTGATGGCCGAGTACTCGCCGCCGATGCCCAGGCCGGCGACGAACCGGAACACGTAGAGGAACCACACCGCGGGTGACAGGCCGGCGATGCCCGACCCGATCAGGTAGACGAGCAGGGTGATGATGAAGAGTCTCCTGCGACCCAGCTTGTCGGTGAGCCGCCCGAACACCAGCGCCCCCACCACCTGACCGAGCAGGTAGATCGTCGAGGTCAGACCGACCTGGGTGGCGTTCATGCCCAGGCTCTTGGCGTACCCGGCGGAGGCCACCAGCTGGACCTCGAGCCCGTCCAGGATCCACGCCGTGCCGAGCCCGAGAATCACCATCCAGTGGAACTTCGACCAGGGCATCTGGTCCATCCGCACCGGGATCAGACTCTTGATGGGCTTCTCTTCCACTGCTGTAGATGACATCGTCGACATCCCTCCACGTAGTCGCTGTTTGAGCCGTCCGGCCGCTCCGCACCTGTTTTCCGCAGCAACACCCTAGACCATCTCGGCGGACCGAACGGCAGTCCACTGAGGGGTTTCTGACCCCCGGCAAGAAACGGGTTCGACCGGAGAGTCATCGGCCGGACCGGGCTTCGGACCGCCCGACCCTCGGGTCGGACCGGGCGTCGCCTAGGGTGCGTTGGGCTGCTGCCTTGCAGTTGCTTCCCATCGGTGACTACGGAAAGTTCGTGAATGCCCTCACAGAGAAAGACGCGGCGAGGATCGCTCGCGGTCGCCGCCGTTGCCTCCTCGTTGCTGCTCTCCCCACTGGTGCTCGGCGTCACGCCGGCCGCAGCAGAACCGAGCCCCACGTCGGCCAAGGCGGCGAAGCCGCTGACCACGTCGCCGACCCGGCGGAAGCTGGTCAGCACGAAGCTGACCGGCGGGCTGGCTACCAAACGCATCGGCACCCAATCCGTGTTCGTCCAGTTGAGCGGCCAAGGAGCCGCCGATGCCGCCGCCACCAGCATGGGACAGGGCAAGAGCAGGTTCGCCGCTCGGGTGGTCTCGCAGTCTCGGCGTAGCAGCGTGCAGAAGACCACCAGGGCGGTGGTGGCCAAGGCCAAGATCGAGGACGCGAACACCGAGGTGCTGTTCTCGGTCTCCAACGCCGTTCCCGGGGTGGCCATCAGCGCCACCACTGGGGCGCTCGAGGCCCTGGCCGCCCGCTCCGACGTGGTCAAGATCTCGCCGTTGGTCCCCAAGAAGATCAACAACGCAGGTGTCGACCAGCTGACCAAGGCGGTGAACAGCTGGCAGAGTCCCGGGGTCACCGGCAAGGGCGTCAAGGTGGGCATCATCGACACCGGGATCGACTACACCCACGCCGACTTCGGTGGGGCGGGCACGACCAAGGCGTACGCGGCCGCGCACGCCACGTCGGCAGGCACCTTCACGCCCACGGCCAAGGTGGTCGGCGGTTACGACTTCGTCGGTGACGACTACCAGGCCAACCCGACGATCGTTGGCTACCAGCCAGTCCCGAAGCCCGACCGGAACCCGCTCGACTGCGAGGGGCACGGCACGCACGTCTCCGGTACGGCCGCGGGCTACGGCGTCACCGCCAACGGCTCCACGTACAAGGGCAGCTACGCCACCCTGACCGCAAAGACGCTCAACGCCATGAAGATCGGGCCCGGGATGGCTCCGCAGGCCTCGCTGTACGGCCTCAAGGTGTTCGGTTGCACCGGCTCGACCAACGCGGTGCTGCCCGCTCTGGACTGGTCACTGGACCCCAACGGCGACGGCGACTTCTCCGACCACCTGGACATCGTCAACCTGTCGCTGGGCGTCGACTACGGGGTTGCCGACGACCCCGAGAACGCCGTCATCGACAACATCGCCAAGCACGGTGTGCTTCCGGTCACCGCCGCCGGGAACGCCGGCGACCTGACCGACGCCGGTGGGTCCCCGGGTGATGCGGTCCGTTCGGTGGGGGTGGCCAGCTCGGTCGATGCCTCCCAGCTCCGGGACGGTCTGAAGGTGCTCGCACCGGCCACGGTCGCCGGCATCGCGGCCGGGCAGATGTCCACGGCGTACGACTGGGCCGGCAAGCCCGACGTCACCGGTGTCGTGGTTCGGCTGCCGGGCGCCAACGCCGATGGGTGCACCGCTCTTGCCGCCGAGGACACGTCGATCAAGGGCAAGGTGGCATGGCTCGAGTGGGATGACAACGACGCCACCCGCGCGTGCGGCTCGGCCGCCCGCGCGAACAACGTCGCGGCGGCCGGAGCCATCGGCGCCATCTTCACCTCCGGTCTGGACGTGTTCGGCGCCGGCATCACCGGCAGCAAGCTGATCCCGGTGGTGCAGCTGCCCAAGGCCGAGACCGACCGGCTGCGCCCGGCGGTCACCGCAGGCACCCTGAAGGTCACCTTCTCGGGGGCGCTCAAGGGCACCATCAAGAGCATCACCCCGGCGATCGCCGACACGCTGTCGAACTTCAGCTCGCGCGGCACCCATGGCTCGCCCGGTGTGGTCAAGCCGGACCTGACCAATGTCGGTGACACCGTGGCCTCGGCCGGCGTGGGCACGGGGAACGGGGTCGAGGTCGAGTCCGGTACGTCGATGGCCACCCCGGCCACCGCCGGTATCGCGGCCCTGGTCAAGAAGACGCACCCGTCCTGGACGACCGAGCAGCTCAAGGCCGCCCTGATGAACACCGCGACCCACGACCTCTACACCAAGCCCGACCACCAGGGTCGCCGATACGGCCCGGCCCGCGTCGGGGCTGGACGGGTCGACGCCTTGGCCGCGGTCACCACCCAGGTCCTGGCCTACTCCACCAAGAAGGCCGGAGTCGTCAGCACCTCGTTCGGTGTGGTCGAGGTGCCGATCGACCACGCCACGGTCACCAAGTCCCAGTACGTCCGGATCCGTAACACCGCCAGCAAGTCGGTGTCGGTGAAGGTGTCCTACCAGGGCGTGGTCAAGCAGCCGGGCGTCGCCTACACGGTGAGCCCGACCAAGGTGACGATCAAGGCCAGGAGTTCGAAGAAGGTCAGGGTCACGATGACCGTCACGGCCAAGAAGCTGCGGCGCACCATCGACCCGACGATGGACACGACCCAGACCGACGCCCTGCTCGGCGTCGAACGGGCCCGCCAGTACGTCTCCGACGCCTCCGGTCGGCTGCTGGTCACACCATCTGGCAAGACCGCTCTGCGGGTCCCGGTCTTCGGCGCCGCGAAGCCGGTCTCCCGGACGCACGTGGTGGACGGCAAGCTCAAGGGCGGACCGGCCATCGTTGTCAGGGGCAACGGCGTCTCCCAGGGCTCCGGGAGCAACGCCTACCAGTCCAAGCTGTCGGTGATGGACCTGGGGTTCAGCAGTCCAAAGCAGCCGGCGTGTGCGGGCGTCTCCGGGGTGGGCTGTGCGTCCAGCGCCAGCACGCGGTCGGCAGACCTGCAGTACGTCGGAGCCGGGGCCACACCGTCCTCGTCCGGCAGCAAGGCGAATGGTTGGCTCTACTTCGGAGTCTCGACCTTCGGCAACTGGGCCACGGTCGGCAACTCCTCGATCCCGTTCGTCGACTTCGACACCACCGGTGACGGCGAACCGGACTTCGAGGCCTACGTCCAGAACGAGCCGTCGACCGACCTGTTGACGTCGTATCTGGTCGACCTGAACTCGGGCCTGCTCGTCGACATCGAGCCGGTCAACTTCGCCGACGGTGACGTCGACACCAACGTGTTCGACACCGACGCGATCATCATCCCGGTCGTGCCGGCGGCGATCGGCCTGAAGGACACCGACAAGACCTTCCCGATCAGCTACAGCGTGGGCGTCTTCAGCGCTTCTGCGTCGGCGCTGTCGGGGAACGTCCAGGACCAGACCCCGTCGATCGCCTTCGACGCTGCTGCTCCCAAGGTCAAGGTGGCTGGCCCCCTCTTCGCGGACCGGGCCCGGCTCGCCATTCCCTACAGCCTGCCGACGTCGGTGACGTCGACCAGGGCGCTCGTCCTGCACCTGCAGGGACGCTCCGGCGCGCGGGCGGAGGTGCAGACGCTGAAGGGCGCCGGCAGCACCAGCTGACCCGTCGTCCATCGGCCCGGTGACGGCGCCGCGATCTCAGCGTCAGGGCCGCGCGTGGTGCGGGTCGGCCACGGCGGCGCTGAGTCGCGCGGCGACCGCGGTGACGGCGTCGTGCAGCTCGGGTCCGCCCTCGACGTGAAAGGGGAACGGGACGGACGCCAGCCACTCGGACGCGTACATCTCAGGGTTGCTCGTGCTGCCGACCAGCACGCACCCGTCGCCCGACGGCTCCAGTCGCCCCATCAGCGGCCGGATCCACGGCGCCACGTCAGCCGGTGGGGCATCGAACCGGACACGGGTCGGGTACTCCCACCCCACGCCCAGGTTCTCCTCCAACGCGGCGACGGGATCGAGGTCGGGCGGCGGCTCGAACTGCTCGGTGGTCTGCTGCACCGCGGCGATCCGGTCCACCCGGTAGGTGCGGATCGCCTCCGCGCGCAGCGAGTGGCACAGGAGATACCAGCGCCCGTAACGGACGACGACGGCCCACGGCTCCACCTCGGTCTCCCACTCGTGGCCGGACTCGCTGCGATACCTCAGCCGCACCCGGCGACGGGCTGCGCCGGCCGCGACGAGCGCGCTGGTGGTGGCGGGGTCGGGACGAGCCGAGCGTCGGTCGGGAGCGGCTGAGGCGTGCTCGCGCAGTGCTGCTGCTTGCCGGCCGACACCTTCTGGTAGCGCCCGGATGACCTTCCCCAAGGCCATCCCCACCAGGTCGTGAGCGTCGTCGGTGTCGGCGGCGGCCGGTTGGCCGTCGAGGACCGCCATCACCAGACCCAGAGCCTCGGACTCGGTGAAGACGACGGGAGGCAGCCTGGTCCCGCGCCCCAGCCGATAGCCGCCGTACGGTCCTCGGGTCGACTGGACCGGGATGCCGGCCTCTCGGAGGATCCCGACATAGCGTCGGGCAGCGCGCTCGCTGACACCGAGCCCTACGGCGAGCTCGTCAGCGGTGGCCCCGGGTCGGTTCTGCAGGAGCTCGAGGGTGCGCAGAGCTCGAGCGGTTGGGCTCAGATCGCGCGACACACGAACACCCTAGGGGACCGGAGAAGATACCGGACGTAGACCGTCCGGAACTGGACCTAGCGTGAGTCCCATGACCGAATTCCTCGACCAGGACCTGGCGGGGGCACAGTTCGCGCGGGTCAGCCTCCGTGGTGCCACCTTCACCCAGGTGTTCCTCAACGACGCCCAGCTGCGGCAGGTCGACCTCACGGGGACGCAGGTCCGTGGCGCCTCCTTCCACAACACCCGCATGCGTGGGGTCGAGCTGGTGGACGTCCAGATCAACGGCGAGCTGCAGAACGTCGTGGTGAACTGCGTCGACATCGCACCCCTGGTGGCCGCCGAGCTGGACCGGCGGATGCCCGGGCGGGCCAAGATGCGTCCCGACGACGTCGAAGGCTACACCGAGGCGTGGGCCACTCTGGAGCTGCTGTGGCAGGGCACCGTCGCTCGGGCGCGGAGCTTTCCCGAAGAGATCCTGCACCGCACCGTCGACGACGAGTGGTCCTTCATCCAGACCCTGCGGCACCTCAACTTCGCCAGCGCGGCTTGGGCCGGTCGGATGATTCTCGGCCACGCGTCCCCGTGGCACCCGTTGGATCTGCCCTGGGACGAGGCGCCCGGATGGGACGGGATCCCGTGGGACCGAGAGGCGCGACCATCGCTGGACGAGGTGCTCGTGGTCCGGGCGGAACGCCAGGCGATGGTCGGTGAGGTGATCTCCGCCCTCACCGAGGAGCAGCTCGGCTCCACGGTGACGCGGACCGATCCCGGCTGGCCGGTGGCGGAGAGCTCCCCCCTCAAGGAGTGTCTCGACATCATCCTGAACGAAGAGTGGGAGCACCGCCTCTACGCCGAACGTGACCTGACAGCACTGCAGAAAGAGGACTGATCGTGGACATCCTGCTCATCGCCGGCCTGTGGCTCGATGGCTCCGCCTGGGACGAGGTGGTGCCTGCCCTCGAGGCGCTCGGCCACCGCCCCGTGCCGTTGACCCTGCCGGGTCAGGGGGACGGCGCTGCCGTCGCCACGCTCGACGACCAGGTGGCAGCGGTGCTCGCCGCCGTCGACGCGGCCGCCGGCCCACCGGCGGTGGTGGGGCACTCTGCTGCTTCCACCCTGGCCTGGCTCGCAGCCGACGCCCGATTCGGCACTGTGGCGGGGGTGGTCCTGATCGGTGGCTTCCCGTCCGCGTCGGGGGAGCCGTACGCCGACTTCTTCCCGACGGTGGACGGCGCCATGCCCTTCCCCGGTTGGGGCCCCTTCGAGGGTGCGGACTCGGCTGACCTGGACGAGGAGACCCAGCGCGCCATGGCGGCGGCGGCGATCCCCGTCCCCGTAGGGGTGACGAAGGCAGTCGTCCAGCTGGCGGACGAGCGACGCTTCGACGTCCCGGTGGTGCTCGTGTGCCCGGAGTTCAGCCCAGCGCAGGCCCAGGAGTGGATCGACGCCGGCGAGCTGCCGGAGCTGGCCCAGGCGAGGAAGCTCGAGCTCGTCGACATCGACTCGGGCCACTGGCCGATGTTCAGCGCGCCGACCGAGCTCGCCCGGCTGCTCGCCGAAGCGGCCCAGAAGATGTCACCTGCTCAGGTGAACCCAGGGTGGCAGCAGCATTAGCGGTTCGTCGGGGGATGGTGGCCTGACCGTACGCCCGCTGGACGTCGACACGTGGCCCTCGTTCGCTCAGCTCGTCGAAGCCAACAACGGTGTGTGGGGCGGGTGCTGGTGCATGGGCTTCCACACCAAACTGGGCCAAGGCCGTACCGCAACCCAGAACCGGGACGAGAAGGAGCAGCGCGTCCGCGAGGGTAGCACCCACAACGCGCTCGTCTTCGATGGCGACGAGTGTCTGGGGTGGTGTCAGTTCGGTTCACCCGCCGAGCTGCCGGAGGTCAAGAGCCGACGGCGTTATGTTGCGGGCCTGACCACCCTGCCCGATTGGCGCATCACCTGCTTCTTCACCGGCCGAGGTCACCGCCGGCGCGGGGTGGCCCATGCGGCGCTCGGTGGGGCGCTCGGACAGATCGCCCAGCACGGCGGCGGGACGGTCGAGGGCTACCCCGAGGAGACCGACGACCGCACGGTGTCGGGTTCCTTCCTGCACACCGGCCCCATGGCAGCGTTCGAGAGCCACGGGTTCACCCGGAGCCGGCCGATCTCCCCGCACCGCTGGGTCGTGACCCTCCTGGTCACGGCACAGTAGGTGTCCCGTTCACGACGGCCACCGCTCGGCCCGTCGTCGGTCCAGGGGTCACAGCCGGATGTCGGCGACGCCCATGTTGTGGTCCGACGGACGCGCCCGGTCGACGACCGACATCTTGTTCTCGTAGCGCGTGACGCTGCGGCCACCTTTGACCATCAGGACGTCCAGGCGCACACCGTTGCCCCGCTTCGACCTCTTGAGCCTGACGTCGTAGTGGTTGACCGTGGTGTAGGCGTTGTTCACCCGGACAGCGGCGGTAGCGGTGTCGCGGTAGCCGGCGGACACGAGGACCCGGTGCGGGGCGTAGCGGCCGCGGTCGGTCTGCCATGAGTTGATGTCACCGCCGAAGATCACCGGGCGATGGGCGGGGTTGACCCGGGCCAGCTTCTTGACCACGGCGCGAGCCTGACTCGCGCGCAGCCGGTTGTACTTCGCTTCGTACGTGTTGCTGTGGCTGTGCCGGCTGTCGAGGTGGGCTGACACCACGAAGAACCGCTTACCGGTCCTCTTGTCGGCGAACTCGGCGTAGGCGGCCGAGCGAAGCAGACGCTTGCTGTCTCCCTTGGCCAGCGGCAGGTCGAAAGCGCACGACGTGTTGTAGTTCCTGGTGCCGGTCTTCTCGGGGCACCGGGTCTTCAGGGTGTAGCGGGAGGAGTCGAACAAGATCCGGGCGCCCTGGGTGCCGTGTGTGGTGCCCGGCTTGAAGTAGGGGGTCTCTCTCACCAGCCGGTAGCGCCCACCACCCTGGCGTTTCAGGGTCCGGGTCAGGCTGGTGGTCTGCCTCATGTGGCCTTTGAGGGTGCCCTTCTTGCCGTCGGCACGGCCGGGCCCGAGCTCCTGCAGGGCTACGACCCCAGGCTTGCGGGACAGGATCTCGCGGGCGACATCGGGCGCTCGCTTCAGCCACGGGCGCTTGTCCTGCGTCGCACGCGCGGTCCGGACGTTGAACGTCGCGACCCGCAGGGCGGTCGACGATGACGACGCGCTCGCGGCGGCGGCCACGTTCGGGGCCGGGGCGGCCTGAGCGGCGGCGGGGACCAGGGTGAGGCCCAGGATTGCCGTCACTGGGACAGCCAGTAGGCGAGAGGCGAGCATGAAACTCCTTGTTCGGCAGACCCGGTGTGGTTCGGTCGCGGTTTGACTACGCGACGTCATCCGGTGTGCGCCGACCCTACTTCGGTTTACGCAATCTTGTCCAGATCGTTATACAGCTCCGTCAAGGGGAGTGCGATGCGGCATCGAGGTCGGTTCTCCGAGAGGTACTGGCCGAATTGGGTCACGGGAAAGACTCTTTCCGCAGCTACCGCCGTGAAATTCCGGCAGTCAGGCGCAGGGAAACCATTGAGCGGCGGCGTCGGCGCTGGCCCGCTGTTCGTAGAAGCGGCGGCGGATCTCGGCGATGACCGGGGCCAGGGGGAACATCTGGCGGGTGACGAGCTGGTCGTCGTGGTCGGCAGCGACCGGGTGCCAATAGACGCCTTCGGCGGTGATCGTGACCTCGGGGATCAACGACTCGACGGTGAGCTCCAGACCGGACTCGGCCACCCCGCGGTGGGCGAGGGCGCGGATCACCTGGTCCTCGGGTGCGATGCCCATCGAGTCGAGGAACCTGTGGAAGGGCTGGAGCTCGGCGGCTTGATCGGCGGGCAGCGTCGCCGCGACCCGAACCCGGAACCCTTCGGCCTGGGCCGTCCGGATGCCGGCTACGGCCCGCTCCCAGGAGCCGGCCCCGCGGTGACTGTCGTGCTGGTCCGCCGTTGCGGAGTCGAGGCTGATCTGGAGGGCCAGCCGGGTCCGGTCCATCCGCCGGAGTCGTTCCAGCCGTCTGCCGTGCAGCAGCATGCCGTTGGTCAGCAAGGTGGTCGGCAGGACAGCAGTACAAGCCGCCACCAGCTCGTCGAGGTCGGGCAGCAGGAACGGCTCGCCGCCGGTCAGGATCAGTTCGCTGACCCCGGCCTCGACTGCCTCACCCACGAGCTGGCGGACCCGGTCCAGACCCAGGGCTCGACGGGCCGTCCGGGGGGAGGATCGGACGCAGCAGTAGTCGCAGGACAGGTTGCAGTCGAAGTTGGTGTACATCCACAGCCGGGTACCGGGCAGCTGTTCGGGCGCCAGCCCGGCGAGTGGGTCCCGGCCGCGGCCGCGACGAACACTGGCCACGTTGTCGTGGACCGCGAGCAGCTGGTTGCCAGTGCGGGCACACCACGCCGACACCGCCTCCGTCAGCGCACCCTGCTCGTCGCTCCCGCCGAGTGGCACGGACACGGTGGCGCCCGTGGCCACGCCACCGACCCGTTCCACCAGGTCCAACAGCACACCGTAGTTCACCAACGGGAGCTGATTCCCTGCTCGCGAACGGCCTCGAACAGGGATGCGTAGCCGTCGAGCTGGGGCCGCACCCATTGTCGGAGCCCCTCCATCTCCAAAATCGGCCGGTGGTCCGGGTTGTCCCAGTCCATCGCCAGAAGATGGTCGACCCAGGGGGTCGTCCGTTCGTCGGGCACGCTGGGCAGGGCGGTGAAGTTGCAGTGGCTGTACGTCGGCGACTCCCAGAAGACCTCGAAGGCGCCGGGCATCAGCTCGTCACGTCCGATGGCCTCCCAGGTGTTGATCCCGATCGCGGCGGCATCAGCACGGTCGTCGAGCACGGCGCGCAGCGCGTCGAGCTCGCTCCGACCGGTGTCGCCGTGCTTGCCGACGTCACTGTTGATCCGCAGCAGTTCGACGTCGTCGGTGCCGAGACCAGCCCGGCCCAGGAAGTGCACCGGCAGGATCGCGGCCTGGGCCGAGTCCTGGGAACCGAGCGCCAACCGCCGTCCCTTCAGCGCCGCTAAGCCGCTGAAGGCGCTGCCGGTGCGGGCGACGAACATGGTCTGGAACACCGTGTCGGTGTCACGCATCGCCAGCGCCCGGCACGCGCCACCGGTCTGCGCCACCGTCCGCACCCACGCCAGGTTGGTGTTCCAGGCGAGATCGATCTTTCCCTCGATGAGCGCGTCCACCTGGCGGCCGTAGTTGGAGAACAGCACGAAGTCCATCTCGGCCGGCGTGCCGGCGAAGTAGTCCCGGATCCCCTCCCAGATGGTCACCACGTTGGGCGTGTAGGCCACCGACCCGACGATCAGCGGTGCAGTCACGCCGCCGCTCCATCCGCGGCCGGGACGGGCTCGCCGAACACGGACTGCCCGGTGATCGCCTTCCCGTAGAAGTCGTACAGAGCGTCAGCGGTGGGAGCCATCACATGCCCCGCGCGGGCGTCGCGGAAGTATCGCTCGATCTGCAGATGCCGCGAGAACGCCGCACCGCCGCAGACCCGCATCGCGGAGTCGGTGATGCGGAGAGCGGCGTCGTTGGCCGCCGCCTTCACGCCCAGGACATGCAGCATCGTGTCGTCCTGGGGCTGGGCGAGCCGGCCAGCGGCCTGGGCGAGGTAGGCCGAGTGGGCAGCTAGCTCGATGGACATCTTGGCCAGCTGGGCGCGGATCGTCGGCAGCGCCGACAGGCTCTGGTCCAGGTGCTCGAGACGGGCGGCGGTGCAGTGCCGGACCGCCGCGTCCACGGCCGCCCGCGACAATCCCAGCGACACCGACGCATTGCCCAGGTTGAACCAGGGCAGGACCGACTGCAACATCAGGTCGAGCCCTCCACCGGCCGGACCGAGCCGATAGCTCTCGGGCACCTCCGCCGTGAACGACATCGGGTTGGAGGCGTTGCCCCGATAGCCCATGCCCGCCCACGATCCGGCCACCTCGACCCCAGGCGTGGAGCTCGGGACAGCGTAGAGGTCGACGGTGGCCGCCCCCGGGGTCGACGTCGAGGCCACGTACACGTCGGCGTGTCCGGCCGAGGTGACCCAGCTCTTCCGGGCGTCGAGCCGGACGCCGGCAGCACTGACGGTGGCCTGCGACACCGGGGCCCAGAAATGTGACCGGGATCCCGCTTCCGAGAACGCCAGCGAGCCGAGCGCCCGGCCGTCGGCCAGCTCGCTCAACAGGTCGGGAAGGCCCGGCGGAGGTGCAGCAGCGAGGGGCATGGCCGCGCTGACGTGCATCAGGTAGATCATCGCGGTGGAACCGCAGACCCCGGCGAGCGAACCGATGACCTGCACCAGCTCGTGCGGTCCCGCACCCAGACCACCGACCTCGGGCGGCAGGGTCAGGCCGAGCAGCCCCGACCCCCGCAGCGCCGCCACCGACTCCTCCGGGAACCGAGCATCGGCGTCCACGTCGTGGGCGTGGCGAGCCGCGGTTTCGAGTACGGGGCCGAGTCGTCCGGTCAGTTCTGTAGGCACGGTGTGTCCTTTCACTTCGAGGGGGTCGAACGTTTGGTCAGGACGACGGCGAGCAACCCGAGCCCGAGCCCGCCCATCAGCGACATGGTCGAGCCGTTCCCGCCCAGCCAGTTGGTCTGGCGCCCCAGCTGAGCCAGCTGTAGGACGGCGGCCAGGGTCA
>JBBRYD010000108.1:0-13165 GCA_038238065.1 Propionibacteriales bacterium
CGAGGCAGGCGAAGAGCAGGAGCGGCAGCAGGGGACTGTTGCCCGCGTTCACCATGAACCAGCTTGCGTGGGCGCGATCGAGATGGAGATGACCGTCAAGAAGCCGGGGCCCGACTTCGTCCCGGCCGACGCCAGCAACGTGCTGCACCTCAACACGGTCAGCGAGGGGTCGATGCAGCCGTACACATCGCTGATCCATGACGTCTTCGCCGGCGACCGGTCCCTCTTCACGAGTGCACCCGGTCTGAAGAGCGCCTTCGCGGCTTTCGCGCCGCTGCTGGGCGAGGAACGCCCGTCGGTGCAGACCTACGACGACGACAGCTGGGGCCCGGACGCGGCGAATGTCCTCCCCGGACAGTATGGATGGTTGCTGAACCGCGCGAAGTAGCCAGGGACCACGGCTCGGCGAGTCGAGGTGGCCTCAGAAGAAGGTGAGGGCCACGTCGCTCACCCGGGGTTCGAGCGCCGCCGCCGAGTCGATCATCGGGATCGCCCGCCACTTGTCGAACGCGGTGCAGGGATGGGACAGGCCCAACTGCACCACGTCTCCCATCGCCAGCTCGGAGCCGGGCTCCACCCTGACGAAGGCGTGCTGGTCGTTGAGGCGCACCAGCTGGGCGGTGCCTACCCGGACCCTGGTCCGCGGCGAGCCGGCGCGACTCGCGCCCAACACCACGGGCAGGTCGAGGTCGAACGGCAGGTCCCGCCGGCCGGCGTCGAGGATGATCAGGTCAGGCTGGGGCCGCGACAGCACCTGCGCCCAGACGTGGATGGCGGCCCGCAGATCGGGGCCGCCGCCTCGGGTGCTGGGCGTGATGTGACGGTAGTGGATGTCGTCGTGCACCACGTAAGCGCCGGAGCGCAGCACCACGTCGACGGGCCGCCCACTGGCCTGCTGAGCCAGCGGGCCGAGCACGCTCGCCACCCGGTCGAAGAAGGCGCTGCCACCGGCGGTCACCGTCACCCGGGGGGTCTCGTACCAGTCGACCAGGGCTTCGTGCGCGGCCACGGCTGAGCCGAGAAACGCATCCACCGCCGCAAGGCCTGCGGGGTCGGTGGACGCGTCGGGCACCGCGCCTTCGTAGGCACAGATTCCGGCCAGCACGACCCGGTTCGAGCTCACCGCCGCGCGAGCCACCGCCTGAACCTCAGTGAGTCCGCGGACACCGGTGCGCCCGTCAACGGCTCCGACCTCGACGAGGACCGGGATCGGAGCGGCTTGCGGATGATTCGACAAAGCGGTGTCGATCCGCCTGACGGCATCCACCGAGTCGACCCAGCAGCGAAACTCGAAGGTGGGGTCGCGGGTCTGCTCGGTCGACACCCAGGCGATGTCGTCGGCGTTCACCAGCTCGTTGGCCAGCTGCACCCTGGGCACCCCGAACGCACGGGCCGCCCGCAACTGGCTCGCGGTGGCCACGGTGATTCCGACACTCCCGCTGAGGAGCTGTCCGAGCCAGAGCACCGGAGCCATCGTCGTCTTCCCGTGCGGCTCCAACAGCAGCCCCCGTGCCGTACACCACGTCGCCATCGACATCAGGTTGTCCGCCACCGCTGACTGGTCGATGGTCATCATCGGCGTCCCGAGCGCGTGCAGATCGATCCCGCGGCGCCGGACCTCGGTTACCGTCAGCGGCGACGTCAGCGTCCCGAAGCCCTTGTACCGCCAGTCCAGGACGGTCTCCCCGAGTGCCTCCACGAAGGCCTCGAGTGCGGCGAGCTGCATAGCAGCTGACTGTATCGGGGCCTGGGCAGCGGCTAGAGTGCACCTGGTCGGGTTCGTTTCCGACAACTCAGTGCGGCGTGCTCGACGGTGCGCGGATCGATCACCAGACCCATCGTTTCTGGCGGTTCGCAGGACACGCCGGCCGCACCGGAAGGTTCCTGTCGTGGACTCCGAACGACGGTCTCAGGTCATCCGCCGGCGGCATCGGTATGTGCTGGTCCTGTCCCGGCCCTACGCCTGGCGCTTCTTCCTCCCCGCGAGCTTCGGCCGGCTCGGCGTAGCCATGACAGGTCTGGGTCTGCTGTGGTTGGTGCAGTCGTCGACCGCATCGTTCGCGGTCGCGGGCGCGGTGACGGGGTCGTTCGCCGTCGCCGAGGCGCTGGTCGGACCGCAGTCGGCACGACTGGTCGACCGGTTCGGCCAGGGGCGGGCGCTGCCACCCATTCTCGCGAGCCACACGCTCTCGATGGCTGCCGTGGTCATCGCGACCCTCAGCTCCGCGCCGACGGTCGTCGTGTGTGCAGCAGCTGTCGCCGCGGGGGCTTCGTTGCCCCAGCTGGGCGCCTACTCGGCGGCACGCTGGGCGCGGTTGGTCCGTGACCCGTCCCTGCTGGAGTCGGCGTTCGCGCTCGAGACCACCGTCAACGACCTGGCTTTTCTCGGCGGGCCCACCCTGGTGGTGGCCATAGCCGCGGGTTGGTCGCCGGTGGTGGCGACGTGCACCGCCACCGCGCTGGTCGTCACCGGAGGGGCGGTGATGGCCGCCCAGCACCACACCGACCCCGTCGAGGAACATGCTGGGACGCCGGAGCCGCGGCGCCGCCTCTTCGCCTCGCCGTTCCTGGCCGTCATCGTGGTGAACACCGGTCTGGGTCTGTTCTTCGGGTCGATGCAGCTCGCCGTCGTCGCGTCGGCCACGGCCGCCCACCAGCCAGCATGGGGCGGAGCGATCTACAGCCTGCTGAGTGTGGCCAGCCTGCTGGGAGGGCTCGGGTACGGTGCGCGCCGGTGGACGTCACCTCCGGCTCGGCTGCTGCTCGTGCTGACCCTGTGTTTCCTGGCGCTCACCAGCCTCCTGCTGGTCCCCGCCGGCCTGACCTGGCTGGCCGTATCGGTGACCACCACCGGACTGGTCGTCGCTCCGATCATGGTGACGTCGGCATCGGTGACGGAACGCACCGTGCCCGCATCCGCGATCACCCAGGCGTTCAGCTGGACGAACTCGGCCAGCGCCGCGGGAATTGCGGTCGCCGCCGCCATCACCGGGGTGCTGATCGACCGGGACGGCGCCCCCGCAGGCTTCACCGTGACGCTGACCGCCGCCGGCACCACCGTTGTCGGGGCGCTGCTCGTCTCGGCCGCCTCCCGCGCGGCCCCGTCGACCAAAAAGGCCAGATGACACGCAGGTCGAGGACCCACGCGACATCTGGCCTTGTCAGCGGAGGCGGCGGGATTTGAACCCGCGAGAGGGTATAAGCCCTCAACCCGCTTAGCAGGTCTGCTTTTGGGTGGACAATCCCGTTCAGCACATCGTGCGAGGCGGCGACGCAGGTCGCTAAGAACTGGATTGAACGCCGACGAACGATCGCGAATGAGACTAGGCGTGAGACTACAAGTCGCTGGAGCCGGTTGGCCGAGAACGGCTAGCAAGTGGTTCCTCAGCCAACGACGCTCATCTGCGATCGGCCGGTAACCGACTACTTCACATGGAAGGGGTCAAGGCTAAAGACTCCCGGACGGATGGCGAGCAGGGTATGCGCGCTCGGCAACGTTGACGAGCGCCTCGTCCACTGAAGGAGAGATTGCACCGACAGGTTGTCAGGCTTGTGTGGCGATTTCGTAGTCGCCGATGAGGTAGCCGAGGTAGGCGCCGGAGGTGAGGTCGCTGCGGTAGTGGCCGGCCATGTAGAGGCGGGAGTAGGCGACCTGGTCGGCCATGTCGGTGAACTCGGTTGCCCGGAGTGGTTCCAGGTAATTCATCAGGGTCAGGGCGGAGAACGCTTCGACGGCGTGTTTGGAGGGGTAGCTAAGTTTGTGCGCTCCGGGTTTGATGGTTTTGTCTGTCCGCAGGGTGGGGTCGGCGATGAAGGGCGCGTCCAGGTTGAACCGGGCTTGGGCTGCTGCGGTGACTTGTTTGGTCAGGCTTCGGGTGTGCGCCAGCTGGGCCTTCGCCGCCTGCCCGGCGTTTTTGGGTTGGACGTCGCCGTACTGGTGTCGGTAGGTCTTCCAAATTTCGGTTTTGCCGTACAGCTCCAGCCAGGTCGAGGCGGCGACATATTTGCTGGTGCGTACGGTGGCCAGCGCCTGGACTTCGGACAGTTCCCGGGCCCGTTGGGCTGGGTTGGGTGGCGATCGGGTCTGCGCGACGGCGAAGGCGACGAAGGCAGCATCGTCGGCCTGCGGGTGGGTTTTGGCCCAGGCGGCGTAAGCGCGGTCGGCGGCTGGTTTCTGTGCTGCCAGCTGCGCTGCGAGGGGCTGCACCACTGTTGGGGGGAACAGGACTGGTTGCGGGTTGCTGTCGATCGGGTTGCTGGAGCCGAGACCGAGCATTGGTACCGCTACGGCGGCGGCGATGAGCGCTGACGCGGCTGCGCCGATCAGACCTTTGACGGTGCGGGCCGTTCTCATGCAGCCAGCTCCTTTGTCGAGCGCGACGGCAGGGCCGTGGTTGTTGCGAAGTGGCGCCGGAGCAGTTGCCGCCATGGATGGTTGGGCAGGTGGGCGTCTAGGAGGGCGATCCCAGCGCAGTACTTGCTGACCGAGGACGGTCGAGCTCCCGCCGCCCGCAAGGCGTGGTCCGCGGCTGATCGGCCGGACAGTGACTTCGTTTCGACCAACACGAGGTCGGGGTGAAGCTGTGCCTGCCCGCGGCTGGACGTCATCCGCAGCTCGCTGTCTACGGTCATGCGATTCTGTTGTCCTAGCTCGGTGAGGGTCGTCCGGCGGTACCCCACCCGCAGGGTGGTGGCGAGCTCGTCAGGGGCGCGAAGCTGGTAGTCGCGTCGTAGGACCTCGTCGAGAAAGCTTCGCATCTGCAGTGTGAGGTGACCGTCGACGCCGGCGGGCAGCGGCAGTGCGTGTTTCACCGTCATCCCACGACCGTCTTTCAGCTTGACCTCCCAGCGCGCCTGACCCGAATCCTCATACAGGCGGGTGCGGGCCTTCCACCGCTTCCGGACGTCACGGCGGTGGTCGTGGTAGCAGGTCAGCTTCGGACTGTCGACGTAGCTGGTCGTGTACTGGAAAGACCGCCGGCCGTCGATGGTCAGGCAAGCGTGCGCGGGCTGTAGCTGCGTCAAAACCTCGGCCAGGACGGTGGCCGGCAGCAGGTACTTGGTGTCCACCCTGTGGGCCAGGGCGGCCGCAGCATCCAGCTCGGCCAAATCGACGGGAAGGAAGCGCGTCCACGCCTCCGCCAACAGTTCCGAGGCGGTCACAGCACGCGTTCCATCTCGGGGCTGTCACTGCCGTTGGTGAGGTCGGCGGCGAAGTCTCCCACCGGCGCACCGTCCAGGCGCCGATACCGGACGACAACGCGAGTGACGTCACGGACCTCATCGACCTCGGTGACGCGGACGTCGACCAACGTACCCTCCACGCGACGGGCCACCGCGGCGCGCAGCTCCGGTGAGTCCCCGTACGCCCGGTCAAGGACAAGTCGGGTGGTGTGCACGGTCGGGTGCATCGCGGGATGGTCAGCCAGGTAGACCGTCGCCAACAAGACCGCGGAGAGGGCGGCCGACAGAACCAGGTCCCGACCGCTCAGCCCGTTGACCAACGCGAGCACCAAGACCAGGAAGAAGTAGCCGATCTGAGCGGTGGTGAAGGGCTGGCTCCGCAGCCGGATAATCGACAAGACCCCGAACAACCCGAACCCGACCCCGGCCGGGAAATGCCCGGCGGTGATGGCGACCAGCGCAGCAAACAAACCCACATTGAAGCAGACGTAGACCATCATCAGCTCCCGGCCCTCGTGCCGCCGCGCATACAGAACCATCAACGCCAGCAGCGCGCACACATCCACCGCGGCATGAGCGAGGACTGCGGCCAGATCGCCAGGATTCATAAGGTGGGTCCCAGACGGGACGCTGTCGCTGTTGTCACGGTGACCACCGTATGAACGCAACATGAAATCCAGATGAAGTCGACACCGACAACGAGAGATCCACTGATGGCCGTTCCAGAGGACGTTCCTATACGCCAACGGCTTGGTTAGTTGGCAGCCGAGTACGCCTCGGCTGACCTTTGTCGCTGTAAGCTAGACCGCCGAAACCGCATCCACCCGCGCACCGCCCTGAGGTTTGGTGCCTTTGTACCATAACGGCCACCCTCGGCGAATCGTCGCGCTGGCATAGGTCGGTGTGGCGGTGACGAGATTTCAGATCGGGGCTTGAGGCACAGCACAGCAGCAGACCGCTGGTCAGCTCGTCGGGATGTAGCTGATATCAGAGGCGTGGCTACGAGCCATCGCCGTTAGCTCTGGGCGTGCGGCTGCGCACGGGCTCCATGACGGAATGTGGCGATCAGCAGGGCGAGTGCTGCCAGCTGGGTGGCGCCGACCGCGGCGATAAGGGCCGGCACGGATCGGCTGTACAGGGCGCCGGCCATGGCCCCGCCGGCGATCGCGGCCGCGCCTTGGACGGCGGCGAAGAGCCCGTAGGCGGTGGCGCGCCGGCCGGCGGGGACGAGGTCGGCGACGAGTGCTTTGACGGTCGAGTCCTGGACTCCTACGGCCGCCCCCCACAGCAGCACGCCAATTACGGCGGTCACCGGTGCGTTGGAGAACGCCAGCGGCGGGACGGCAGCGATCAGCAGCGGAAGGGTGAGCAGTACCCGGCCTTGGAGACGCTCGTACGCCCAACCGGTCACGAGCGCGGCGAGGGCAGCGGCGGCCATGGCGGCGGCGTAGACGACAGGCACGACCGCGATCGGCACGACCTGATCCCGGGCGAGATGGAACGAGATCACGCCGAACGTCACCAGCCCAGCTGTGGCAGCGCCCGCTGAAGCGGCGAACAGCCAGAACTGTGTGGGCAGCCGTCCAGGTGGCGTAGGCGCAACTCTGACCGGAACCGGAAGGCCTGCTGGGATGGCTGCCGGCTGGTTTGCAGGATGTGACGGGTCGCCTGTTCGACTGCGGATCCACACCAGCAGGCCGACCGCTACAGCCCCCGGGATGATTAGTACGGCCAACGCTGGCCAGAGAGCGCCGGTCACAGCGGCGATACCCGCCACCACCAGAGGGCCTGCAACCGCCCCGACCTGGTCGAGCGCCTTGTGCACCGCGAACCCGCGACCCAGACCTACGGGGCCGGCGGCGTGAGCGAGCAGCGCGGTCTTGGCTGGGCTGCGGACCGCTTTCCCGGTGCGTTCGGCGAGGATGAGAACGCACGCGAGCACTAGCCCGGCGCCACCGACGAACGGCGCGACCGCTAGGGCGGGGACACAGATCGCGGTCATGAGGTAGCCGGCTAGGGTCAAGGTCCAGTAGCGGCCGCTGCGGTCCGCCAACGACCCGAACACCAGCCGCAGCACCAATGCCATCGCCTCACCGGCACCCGTCACCACACCGACGAGAACGGCGGATGCACCCAAGGAGGCCAACAAGGGGCCGGTGACCGAGCGGGCCCCCTCGTACACCATGTCCGCCGCCAGGCTCACGACCCCGAAGCCCACCACAGCGCGCCACGGCGACCAGCCGGCCCGGGCCGACGGAATGGCCTCGGGATCAGCAGGTGTCCGGGGGGCCCGGGGGTTTTCGGGTCTGACGTCAGACACGGTCGGAGTCGGCCGCCGACGGTTTCGGTGAGCTCGCACCCGGACCTTTCATGGTGTTGCGCCGCCGGCGTTGTTGCCCGTACTCACGCCACGTGAGGGCCACGATGATGACGTCGAAGACGGTGAGCGCAATCAGGCCGGCGGTCGGGTGGAGCCCGATCCGGTACAGCTGGTAGCCGATGAAGATCACCAGGACGACGATCATCCACGGGTAGGCCCAGATCTTGTTGAGCAGCAACGCGATGACCAGCGCCACTTTGACGACGCCGTGCGCCAGAAGGTAGACCGCCCCGAACAGGACCGCGTTGCCGGTGAGGCCACTGGCCGTGTGCAGCAGATGGGTGGCGACGAAGTCTCCTGGGTCCTCAGAAAGTTCCCCCTGGGTCAACGCGACGATCACGTGGTGGATGCGGTCCGGCTTGAGGAGCATCAACAGCACGCCACCGATCAGCTCGGCAGCCCCGTTTAGACCCTTCCCGATGATGCCGACCTCGAAAACGCGGTCCAGCCAGTTCTGAGGTTTGAACACGTCCACACCTTCGGTTGAGTCGTCCACCGCGTCACCGGTGCCATGAAGCCATCGCATTGGTCAACCCGAGCCGAGATGCTGCTTCGACGGTGTCGGACAGCCGGTCCGGGCTGATCGTCGATCTTCGGACCCTTGATGGTAGGCATTCGACGATGAAGACAACATGAAGGGCCACCACCTGAGCCGCTGAACCAGTCATCCGCCCCGCAGTTCATGGTCCCTTCATGGTGGCGGCCTAGCGTTCGCGATGTGACTGGACCATTGGCACTGATTGCCGAGCCCGGACGGGCCAACAAGACCTGCACGATCAGCGGCACCCAGGCTCCTAGGTCCCCGATTCCGTCAGCGCCTTCTGCGTCCGGTTCGACCTGGCGCCTGACAAGGTCGGAACCCGCGGCGGCCCGGTACCGTCGAAAGGAGGAAGGGCGCCGCTGACATGAACATTCTGATCGCTGAGGACGACGTCCGACTGGCCGCCCTGCTCGAGCAGTCCCTGGTCGAGGCCGGCTGGCACGTCGACGTCCACCACGACGGCTGCAGCGCCTTCGACGCGGCCGTGCGCGGCCGTAGCTTCGACGTGCTGCTCCTGGACCGGATGCTGCCTGGACTCGACGGGGCCATGCTCAGCCGCCGGCTTCGAGAGTTCGGCGTCCGAACCCCGGTGCTGATGCTGACCGCCCGGACCGGCCTCGATGACCGGGTCAGCGGGCTCGACTCAGGCGCCGACGACTATCTCGGGAAGCCGTTCGAGCTCGACGAGCTGCTAGCCCGCCTCCGCGCCCTGCACCGCCGTGCCCACCAGGAAGACGCCGACCAGCCGCTCCGAGTCGGCGACCTGGTGCTCGACCCGGTCGCGCGCCGCGTCACCCGGGCCGGTGTGGAGATCGAGTTGTCGGCCCGCGAGTTCGCCGTCCTGCAACTTCTGCTCGAGCGGGTAGGCCAGCTCGTCACTCGCTTCGACATCCTCGACGAGGTGTGGGACGGCGAGACGGACCTGCGGAGCAACGTCATCGACGTGCACGTCGCCAGCCTCCGCGCCAAGATCGACCGGCCCTTCGGCACCTCCACCATCACCACCCTGCGCGGCGCCGGTTACCGGGTCGAACCGGACCATCGGTGAGCCGAACGTCCCGGGCAGTCTCTAGCCTGCCGCTACGGGTCCGGCTGGTCGCCGGCTTCTCCGCCACCATGCTGCTCGTTCTCCTGGCCGCTGGCGGGTTCGTTTACTGGCGCGTCCAGTTCGCCCTCGACCGGCAGGTGAACACCGACCTGTCCGAGATCTCCACCCGACTCTCCCCGTACGTCGCCGCCAGCGGAACCCTGCGCAACACCGCGTCCGCCGCCGACCGCAACGAGACCTACCAGATCCTGGACGGCCAGGGACAGGTCCTTAGCTTCAGCCCGACCGCCGGACCAGAGCCACTGCTGAACGCCGTCGACGCCCAGCAGGCGCTGACGGTGCCGCTTCGTCGTGACATCGGCGCTTTGCTGCCCATCACTCACCATCCCCTCCGCGTCTACGCCGTCCCCCGGCCTAATACCGGCAGGGCAGCAGCCGTTCTGGTGGTCGCGGTCCGCCGAGACCATCGCGACGAAGCCCTGCGCGAGCTGCTGGCTCAGCTCGGGGTGGCCGGCCTCGCGGCGCTGATCCTCACCTCCAGCGTCGGATATTTGCTGGCCCGCTCGGCGCTCCAGCCGGTCGAGCGGTACCGCGCCCAGGCCGCGCGCATCATCGACGGCGATACCGGCGTACGGCTCGACGTGCCCAACACCCGCCACGACGAGATCACGCGGCTCGGCCGGACCCTCAACACCATGCTCGACGCCCTGGACGCCTCCCTCGAACGTGAGCGCGACTTCGTCCAAGACGCCAGCCACGAGCTCCGCACCCCCGTTACCCTGCTCAAAACCCGCGTTCAACTAGCGCTGCGTCGGCCACGCAGCGTCGCCGAACACGAAAACATCCTGCGCGAGGTTCAAACAGACCTGGACCGACTCAACCGGCTAGCCGAACAGCTGCTCAGAGCTAGTCCCCCCACCGGGGCCGATCCCGTAACCTCCGACCTCACCCAGATCGCGGCTCGAGAGATCGCACGTCGAAACCAGCTACAGGAACCAGGTTCCACACCCTCTACAGATGCCTTTCTCCTGGACGCAACCGAACCTGTCGCGGCCGCGCTCGGCCCGGCGGAGTTCACCCAACTACTGGACAATCTGCTCGACAACGCAGTCCTACACGGGCAGCCGCCGGTGCGCGTCACCGTCACCCAAAGCGCCGGCTGGGCGAAACTCGAGGTCCAGGACGCCGGCCCAGGCATGGAACCGCAGCTGCTGGCCACCGCCACCCACCGCTTCACCCGCGCACCCGAATCACGAGCACGACCCGGATTCGGACTCGGCCTATCCCTCGTCACCGCCCTGATCACCACAGCTGGAGGGGAACTGCGACTCTGCTACGCCGGCCACCACCAACAACGCGGGCCGAAAACACCAGCGCCGTGCCACCACGGACCCGAAATGACGGTCACCGTGCTACTGCCCCGCCAACAACCCGGCAGCCCCGGGCAGACCTCAAGCCCAAACGGTCGACTTGCCACAACAAGTGATCGATCGGCGGCAGCCTCATGAGCCGCAACTGCTCACCGACGCCGAGCTGAGACGTGGCCAGCTCGTCATCAGATGCGCGCGGGACGCGTATTGTGTCGTTCACCAGCTCAACTCGAGGACCGGTGATGAACGCCGCCAGCATCGCGACCGTGCCGGTTGCCGTTCGCTCTCCAACGGGACGTCTGGGGCGGCGGCGGGTTGCGTTCGTGGTCGTGGGAGCGCTCAGCGCACTGTTCTGGTTGGCAGCGAACGCAGTGCCGGCCTTCGCCTCATGCGGTACCGACAAGCCGGCAAAGTCCCAGGCTGCCTTCGTCGGGGTCGTCACCTCAACCGCGTCAGACGGCAGGGTCGCGACGGTACAGACTGACACAGGAGCGATCGTCACGGTCATCGGGACCCCGGACACAGGCTCAGCGGCAACGTCGGTTGACCGCACCTACCAGGTGGGCGGACGCTACGAGTTCCACCCCATCAACGATGCCTCACCTTTCGAGGACAACGTCTGCACTGCGACACGACTCTTGTCCCAAGGTCCCGTGGGGCCCGGGAAGGCTGACCGCAGGGTCGCCGTCGTGACTGCCGTTTTAGCAGCAGCCGCCGCAGCAGCCTTCGCAGTTTTTCGACGGAGGACACCACGCCGGGCGTGACGGCTTCTGCGACCGATCCTTCTTAGATCTACGATTGTGCAGAAACGGTTGCCGTCTGCCAGGAATGAGGCAACAATGTGCCCACAGGTCAACGGACTGGCTACGAAGGATGCACCGATGTATCGAAGGATTGTCGTCTGTCTTGTCACGTCGGCGCTCGTAGTCCTCGGCCTAGGCGCACCGCAGGCCAGCGCGACCCACTCGTGGAACGGCTACCACTGGGGGCGGACGAGCAATCCGTTCACCCTCAAACTGGGCAACAACCTGACACCGGCCTGGACAACCCACCTGAGCACGACCTCGAGCGACTGGAGCAAGTCCACGGTGCTCGACACCACGATCGTCCGGGGATCGACGACCCCTAAGAAGTGTGCGGCAACCGTGGGCAAGGTTGAGGTTTGCAACGCTGCCTACGGTCAACGTGGCTGGCTGGGACTCGCTTCGATCAACATCAGCGGCTCCCACATCACTCAGGGAACTGTGAAGCTGAACGACACGTACTTCGCGATGGCGCAGTACAACAACCCAGCCGAGCGCGAGGTGGTGATGTGCCAGGAAGTGGGGCATACCCTCGGGTTGGACCACCAGGACGAAAACTTCAACAACCCCGATCTCGGCACCTGCATGGACTACAGCAACAACCCCGTACCCAACCAGCACCCCAACCAGCACGACTACGACATGCTGGTCAGCATCTACAGCCACACTGACAGCACCACCACCGTGGGCGCCGCTGCCCCCGGACATGCTGCCGCCGCCGCTCAGGACTCTCCCGAATTGTGGGGCACCCTGGTGTACGGATCGCGTCAGAAGGGCGTCTCTTCATACGTCAGGGACCTCGGACACGGCCACAAAGTGGTCACCGAGGTGATTTGGGCTCGCTGAGCGCACCGGCCGGTCAGCGCCGCTCCGCGGCGAACCACTTGCGTCGGTGAGGTTGTCGAACCCGACGCAGGGCTTGGAACACTGGTGATGCGATACTCGTAAGAACGTGAGGATGTGCTTTCCGGGTCCTCATTCATCGTGAGGCTGAACTGGCCTTCGTCCAAGACCTGATCGAAAACTCGGCGGCCAGCCACGCTCAGACAATGTTCGCTTACCGGTGAGTCAGGGATCGGCAAGCAGCACTGCTCCGTTCCGGCGTGTTGTCGGCCTAGGTCGCACGAGTAGACACAATGGTTGGGCGCGCGGTCCCGTCGTCGTTCTCGCTGTCGTTCCGGCCTGGCGGCACTTCGCTCCCACCAGCGACGACGGCGCGGCCTGGACTGCCGCAGCAGCACTTTGCGCGTGAGCCAGGTCGGTGACCAGGCGAACACCGGGTTCTACCAGCAGCCCGAGACCACGCCGGCGCGGCTCTCGACCTCGCCGACCAGCGAAGTGCACGTCGGCGACCGTGACAGTGGCGCTGCCCGCGTTGGTGTTGGCACCGGTTGTGGGGACGTGCCGCTGGTACCCGGGATGTCCTCGCCGCAGCCAACCAGAGCCATGAGCGCCGCTATGGCGGCGGAGGCGACGGCTAGCGGCAGTCAGCGCTTGCGTTGGTGGGGGTTGGAAGCGGCGGAGGCGGCGGCCCCCGGTAGGCCCTTCCGTCATATACCCCCAGGGGGTAGCATGGCGGTATGACTAGCCATCCTGATCAGCAGCACTCGGGTATCTCGGCCGCCCTCGTCCGGGACCCTGTTTGCGGTATGGACGTGGATCCCGGACTCTCAAGTCTCAGTTCTGAGTACCTTGGCGAGACGTACCACTTCTGCTCGCAGCATTGCCGGGCGAAGTTCGACGCCGACCCGACGGCGTACACCGACCGATCCGAGGACGCCCACCCAGCGGTGAAGTCGGCGGCGGTGCCGGCCGGTGACCAGGTCGAGTACACCTGTC
>JBBRYD010000109.1:0-13145 GCA_038238065.1 Propionibacteriales bacterium
AGGCCGCGCCTGATGGGGGAGGCGGGGTCAGCAGGGGGGGGCCGGCTTCAAGTCGATGCCCCAGGCGGCGGGCAGCGGGAAGACATGCAGGTGGGTGTCGGCCGAACGGTTGCTGTCTGCCTCGACCGCCTGATCGCCTCGGCGACCCAGGTCCGGTCGACACACGCGATCGACTCCCTGACGCCGAGATCGTCGTACGCCGTCATGAGTCACCGCCTTGCGGATCGTCGGTCGCCTCGCCGACCGCGGCCAGGACCACCGGGTCGGCACAGGCCCGGGCGAAGGCGTCGATGCGGCGCCTGATGTCGCGGCCGAGGATGACCTTGCCGAGCGGATGCGCTATCGCCTGCAACCACCGGGGCTTGACCGTGAAGTTGTACTTCCAGACGGCGAGGGTGCCGCCCGCCGACGGCTCGAAGCGCCAGCCTCCGCCGAACATGCCGAAGAACCACGGGCCGGACTCCATCGTCATCCCGACGTTGCGGCCCGGCACATAGGAGACGTACCGGCTGACCATGGAGATGCCGTGCCGCGAGATGGTGTGGGTGCGCACTCCCTTGCCCGGCGCGGACGCTCCGTCCATCAGGTGCTGGCGCCGGATGAAGGGATCCCAGCGGAGCCGGGTCGCCCCGGTCGTCTGCGAGACGGCGAAGGCGACCTCTGGACTTACCGGTACCTGCACCTCGCACGACACGACTGGCGTCATCAGTTCATCCTGGCAGAGTCGGCACCCACGACTAGGTTGTGGGGCGTGACCTTGACCGGCAAGCGTGCTGACACCGCCAAGCAGCTGATCGAGTCCGTTGCCGGCCCCGGTGCCGCCTTGGGTGACGACCAGGAGACAGCCGTCGAGGCGCTGTGTGAGCCCGCCGCCAGGGTGCTGGTCGTGCAGGCGACCGGCTGGGGGAAGTCGGCGGTCTACTGGGCCGCCACGGCCATCCGCCGCCTCGAGGGCGCCGGTCCGACCCTGGTCGTTTCGCCCCTGCTGTCGCTGATGCGCGACCAGGTCGCCGCAGCCGAGAAGGCCGGTCTGCGTGCCGCCACCGTCAACTCGTCCAATATCGACGACTGGTCGGGGATCGAGGAGGAGCTCCTCTCTGACCAGCTGGACGTGCTGCTCATCTCCCCCGAGCGGCTGGCCAACCCGGGCTTCGGTCGCCGGGTGCTCGACGCGGCGGCGGGTCGGATCGGGCTGCTTGTGATCGACGAGGCGCATGCCGTGTCGGACTGGGGCCACGACTTCCGGCCGGACTATCGCCGGGTCTCTGAGGTGCTGACCCGGCTCAACCCGCAGACGCCGGTGCTGGCGACCACCGCCACCGCGAACGCCAGGGTCACCGACGACGTCGCCGCCCAGCTGGGGGACTCGACGCTCGTGCTTCGCGGTGCATTGGCCCGACGCAGTCTCCAGCTGGTCGTCATCGAGGCGATGAGCCCCCTCGAACGCTTCGCCTGGGTGGCGGAGAACCTGCCGCAGCTTCCCGGCAGCGGCATCGTGTACACCCTCACCGTGGCCGACGCCGAACGGCTGACCGCCGTCGTCGAAGCGATCCACGGACCCGATCTGCCGGTCGCCTCGTACACCGGCGGGCTCGACCCCGACGTACGGCGGCGCCGCGAGGACCAGCTGAGGGCCAACGAGGTGAAGGCCCTGGTCGCGACCTCCGCATTGGGCATGGGCTACGACAAGCCGGACCTGGGCTTCGTGGTGCACGTCGGCTCGCCACCGTCACCGGTGTCGTACTACCAGCAGGTCGGCCGCGCGGGCAGGGGCATCGACCACGCGCTGGTGAGCCTGTTGCCGTCGGAGGCCGACTCAGGAGTCTGGGACTACTTCGCCACCGCCACGATTCCCGATCCCGGTCAGGTACGCCGCCTGCTCGATGCGCTCGATGCCCTCCCGTCGGACGAGGCGGCAAACGTGACGTCCTTGGAGGCTGAGACGGGCCTTCGGCGGGGGCGCGTCGACCTGATGCTCAAGCAGCTCGCCGTCGACGGCGCGGTGGACCGTACGCCGGCCGGCTGGCGGCGTACGCAGCAGGACTGGGTCTTCGACGGCGACCACTACGCGTCCATCGTCGCCACCCGCCAACGCGAGGCCGACATCATGCGGCGGTATACGCGGGCCGAGTCCTGCCTCATGCAGCTCCTCCAAGAAGCGCTCGACGATCCGACCGCCGAGCCGTGTGGCCGATGCTCGGTCTGCCTGGGCGGACTCCCCTCGCTCCTGTCGGCGCATCCGTCGGCGGAGGTGGTCGCGTCGGTGTCGCGTCGGCTTCGAGGCGAGACGCACGTCCTCGAACCCCGTAAGATGTGGCCCGGTGGAGAGTTCGGCACCCGCGGGCGCATCCCCGCTGACCTGATGGCCGAGACCGGCCGCACCCTCGTATTCGCGGACGCACCGGAGTGGCGGGAGGTCACGGCACGGCTGAGACCCAGCGACGACAGCGCCCCGCAGGAGATCCTGGCCGCCAGCGTCACTCTGATGACCCAGTGGCGGGAGAGCTGGAGCGCGCGGCCAGAGGTAGTCGTCGGCCTGCCCGCGGCTGGGCTGACCGGTCTCACCACCGGCGTCTGCGACCATCTCGCGGGGCTGGCTCGGCTAGAGCGCGCCGACCTGAGCCTGGCAGGACCGCAGGGAGTGCGCGAGATGAGCTCGGCGCAGGAGGCAGCCTGGTGGCGAGAGCAGCTCGTGGTCGACGACGTCGCGGCAGCAGTGCGGGAGCGGGCCGTCCTGCTCGTGGTCGACGCCACGTCGTCGCTGTGGCCCATCACGGTCGCGGCGGCGACGCTTCGTGGGGCCGGCGCCCGGTGTGTCCTGCCATTGCTGTTGCACCGGCGACCCTGAGCGACGTCTCGGTCTCGCCGCCACCTGCCCAACCTCGCGGCGAGGTAATCTGCAACCAGACCCATTGTCGAGTTTGGCGAGGTGCCGTTGACTTCGACGCTGAACGCCAAGGCGGAACTGCTGCTGCGGCTGCACCGACCCGGTGACCCGGTCGTCGTTCCCACGGTGTGGGATGCGTGGTCGGCTCGACTGGCAGTCGAGGCTGGGTTCGAGGCGCTGACGATCGGCAGCCATCCGGTTGCTGACTCGGTGGGCAAACCCGACAACGAGGGTCTGACCCTGGACGAGATGCTCGCGCAGGTCGCGCTCATCGTCGCTGCTGTCGACGTCCCCTGTTCCGCCGACCTCGAGTCCGGCTACGGCCGGTCACCGGCGCATGTCATCGACGGTCTGCTGGCCGCAGGTGCGGTGGGACTGAACATCGAGGACACCGTCCACAGCGACGGGGGGCGGCTGCGTTCGGCCGCCGAGCATGCCGACTTCGTTGCTGGCCTGCGCTCGGCAGCGGACGCGCACGGTGTCCATGTCGTGGTCAACGCCCGCACCGACGTCCTGCTCAAGGAGCTCGGGCCGGCCGGGGACCGAGTCGACCGTGCCATCGACCGCCTGGCAGAAGCGGCCGCAGCCGGCGCGGACGTGCTGTACCCCGTCGGCATCCACGACGACGCCACCCTCCGACGTCTGACGAGCGAGCTGCTGCTGCCCGTGAACGCCATCGCCCGCCCGACGGTCGACTCGCGCGACCGGCTCGCGTCGCTGTCAGTGGCGCGGATCAGCTTCGGGCCGCACCTGCAACGTGCCGTGGGCGCGGCGGCAGGTGAGATCATGGGCCCATGGACTCCGAGGCACCGGTGAGCGACGCATGACGGCGCAGGAGCATGGCCGCGCGTACGACGACCGACCCGACGGCGGTTCGGTCGTCACCCGTACGCCGGAGCGGTCCACCCGGAGCTGGACCGACTACGCCGCTGAGCTGTGGCGCGAGCGGTTCGGCTTCGCCACGGTCGTGGCGCTCGCCCTGACCGCCGCGGCGGTGGCGGTGGCCGCAGCCTACGACCTGCCCTTCCGTGATCCCGACGGCCTGGCCGGCCCGACCTATGTGCGGCTGCCCATCATCTTGGGGCTGGCCTTCCTCACCGACGTGCTGCCGCGGGCGTTGAACCGCGCCTACCGTGGCGGCCGGCTCGCCGACACCGGCCGCCAGCTGGTGTCGGTCAGCCGCGAACGATGGCCACCAGAACATATTCGGTTCGCGCTGCTCGGGCTGGGCAGCTGGTACCTGACGTACGTCGCCTTCCGTAACCTGAAGAGCTTTGTCCCGTTCGTCAACGAGGGCCTCGAGGACGGCATCCTCGAACGTATCGACCGCACCATCTTCCTGGGCCACGATCCCGCCGTCTTGTTACACGACCTCCTCGGCACGGGCATTGCGGCGCATGTGCTGTCGTTCGTCTACATCTCGTGGATCGTGCTCGTCCCGGTCAGCCTGGTGGCGGCACTGGTGTGGTCGCGCAGCGTCTCGGGTGGCTCGTGGCTGGTCACCGCGGTCGGGGTGGACTGGGTGCTGGGTGTGGCGACCTACTTCGCTGTGCCCACGGTCGGACCGGTCTATTGGCGTCCGGAGATGTTCGCCGCGCTGCCCCACACCGACGTGACCAGCATCCAGCAGACCATGATGGATGAGCGCGTCGAGGTGCTGGCCGACCCGTTCGCCACCACCGCGGTGCAGACGATCGCGGCCTTCGCCTCGCTGCACGTGGGCATCACCGTCACCGTGTGCGTGATCGCCCATCTGCTCGGGCTGAGCCGGTTGGTTCGCTGGTCGCTGTGGTTCTTCTTGCTCGTCACGGTGGTGGCGACGGTCTACCTGGGCTGGCACTACTTCGCTGACGCGATCGGCGGGGCCGCCCTCGGCGTGGCCGGCGTATGGATCGCGGCCGTGGCCACCGGGAACCACGTGCGAGGCAGACCTGTCTATCGCAGGGATGTTGCTCCGGCTGAGCCGGACATCAGGTGAGCGGGCCCCCTGACGGTCGAGCGGTTCCCGGTGCGGGCCAGGAGTCGGTCTGGGATTATCCGCGACCGCCGCGGGCCGAGGCGACCGGCGAACACGTCACCGTGGCGTTGGGTGGCGTCGTCATCGTCGACACGCGGCGACCCGTTCGCGTGCTGGAGACGAGCCACCCTCCCACCTACTACGTGCCTCGCTCCGACTTCCTCGAGGGGGCGCTGAGAGAGGCGCGCGGCTCGTCGTACTGCGAGTGGAAGGGGCTGGCGTCATACTGCGACCTGGTGGGTGGACAACGGGTCGCCGGGCGGGCCGGCTGGTACTACCCGCAACCGGCCGAGGGCTTCGAGCTGTTGCATGGGCTGGTGGCCGTCTACCCAGCAGCCGTCGACGGGTGCACGGTGGACGGTGAGCGTGTACGCGCCCAGGCCGGCGACTTCTACGGCGGCTGGATCACCTCACGCGTCGTCGGCCCGTTCAAGGGTGAGCCCGGCACCACCTGGTGGTAAGGGCCTACGGGGTAGGTAGTGGGGCGAAGGCGATCCCCTTGCGGTACTCGCCGTTGAACCGCGTCCCGTCGCTGCCGACCCAGAGACCCGCGGGCGTGACCAGGAAGGCCTTCCCGCCGACGCCACGAGTCTTGGTTGGGTTCCAGCCGATGGTGTGACCAGTGACGGGGTCGAGGGCGCCGATGCCGGGCCGTGAGGTCGCACCCGGACCGGCGAAGTCTCTCCCGTCCGGGTTGTCCAGCCAACGCTGGTGTCCTTGCACGTACACGACCGATCCTGTCACTGCCACCGAGTGCAACGTGTCACCGCCGGTGTAGTTGATCCAGGTGGGTTTGGACGGGGTGGCGATGCCGGTCTCGAACCGTGCTGCCGCGTCACACAGGTCTGTCCCGATGCCGGCGTCAGTGGCCGGGACGTAACCGGTCGAGTCGATGACGAACCACTTGCCGTCGGGAGAGAAGTCGACCCCACGGAGATAGGCGGGGAGCTTGGTGGCGCGGCACATCTTGGTCAGCGGCTGGTAGTACCAGGCGTTGAGGGTGGCGGATGCGGCGCCGAGGCTCAGCATGAAGGCGCGGCTGCGTGCCTGTCCGCCGACCGAGGTGAAGTTGCCGATGCCCACCAGACGGCTGCCGTCCGGGCTGACGGCGAAGCGATAGACATTGGTGCGGCCGGCGTTGGACGCCACTTTGCCGGTGATGGGGATGTCGACGTACCCGGTGTCGGCGCCGGTGCTGGGGTTCAGGGCCAGGAGTCGCTGGGGGAAGGTGCCTCCGACGACCAATCTGCCGTTGACCAGCTCGATCTCCTGCACACCGCCCGACGTGAACGAGGCGTTGAAGGTGGTGTCGACAGCCCCCGTTGCCGCGTCCATCTTGACGATGCCGCGGCGGGCGAGGCCGTCGACCGTTTGGAAGTAGCCGCCTACGTACAAGGAGCTGCCCACCGCCTCGATGGCCCACACCTCGCCGTCCAGGGAGGGCGCGAAGGTGGTCATGCTGCCGTCGGTCGCGCTGAAGCTGAAGAGGTTGTGGCGCAGGTACGATGTGGTCCTCCTCGCATCCTGGACCAGGTGCAGGGCGCCTCCGGCGTACATGGTCGAGCCCGACTGCGCCAGCGCATAGATGGCCGGGTGTCCCACCGTGCCGTCGCTCTCCACGTTGGGGGTGTAGTTCACCGGGTTCTCAGACACCACGGTGTCCTGCGCCAGTGACCCGCTCGCGGAGGTCGCCCCGAGGCACGCCGCTCCGGCGGTGATGACGGCGACTATTCCCCCGACAAGTCTTCGCACGACAGTTCTCCCGGTCTCAATCAGCCTGAGGCACAGCGGTACTGGTACGCCGCTGTTGTGGTTGAGACTCTACTGAATGAAGTTGGTCAGCGTCGGGTTTCTACGGCAGGGGACCCTGGTGCGTCGTCCGGTCGGGCGGATAGCGTGAAACGCATGGTCAGAAGACGAGTGGTAGTCCACGGTCAGGTCCAAGGCGTCTTCTTCCGCGACTCCTGCCGCCGCGAAGCCAAGCGTCGCGGGTTGACGGGTTGGGTGCGCAACCGTTCCGATGGAACGGTGGAGGCCGTCTTCGAGGGTGAGGAGGCGACGGTGGAGGAGATGGTCCGCTGGTGTGGCGAGGGACCTCCCGACGCCGGAGTGCAGGACGTCGACGTGTCCAATGAGCCAGCCGAGGGTGCCACGTCCTTCGAGGTCTGCTAGCAGGGGACCCTCAGAGGGCCGGGGGCAGGCTCGGTCTCCGAGGAGTCTCTGCCGCCCGTCCGGTGCCGCGGCCTAGGCCCCCGCCGCCGGGAGAGCAGGTCGGCGACTCCGAGCACAAGCGCCGCCAGCACGAACGCCAACGTCGTACGCAGGCTCACGCTGAATGCCTCCGCCGCGTCTTGCGTCGAGGCCAGCCGCGAGAAGAACTGGGCGAGCACCAGCGCCACGCCGACCGCCGAGCCGACCCGCTGGAAGGTCTGGAGGAGACCGCCACCCGAACCGGCGTAGCGGGTGTCGACCTCTGTCAGCGAGATGGTGATGTTGGGGGAGATCGTCAGGCCGGTGCCCAGACCGGTGAGCAGCAGGGCTGGGATGAGCATCCACCCTTGCACGTCGTCGATGCGCCCCACGATGATGTCCAGCGCCACCAGTCCCAGGCCGCTCAGGACCAACCCCGCGACCACCAGCGCTCGGCCTGCGCGCTGCACGAGCCGGCCGCCGAGGGGGGCCGCGATCGCCGAGCCGAGGGCGAACGGCGTCTGGGTCAGCCCGGCCTCGAGCGCTGAGTAGCCGAGTCCCGTCTGGAGGTACAGCGTCAAAATGAGGAAGATCGAGGTGAACCCGGCGAAGAACAACGTCCCCAGGCCCACTCCGAACACGTAGGACCGGACCTTGACCAGGCGCAGCTCGAGGAGGGTGGCTCTGCCCTGGGCGTCCCATCGTCGCTCCCACAGCACGAAGGAGAAAAACAGCAACGCCGAAGGCCCCAGCAGCCACCAAGGTCGCGACGACAGCGGATCCTGCCCACCTTCGACCAGGGGGTACAGCGCGAGAAGCACCGCAGCCGCGAAGAGGAGCACCCCGATCGGGTCGAGAGACTGCCTGCGGCCCGGTGCGGATGCGGGCAACAGCCGGCGTACCAGCATGAGCGCTGCGATCCCCACGGGAACGTTGACGTAGAACACCCAGCGCCAGCCCTCGACGCCGCCGAGATCCACCAGCAGTCCACCGAGGAGGGGACCGATCGCCGTCGAGATGCCCACCGTCATCCCGAACAGCCCGAACGCCTTGCCCCGCTCGGCTCCGGTGAACATCGTCTGGATGAAGCCTGACACCTGGGGAGAGAGCATTCCCGCGCCGATGCCCTGGACAATACGGAAGGCCACCAGGAGCGTTGCCGTCGGAGCCGCCCCGCAGGCCGCACTTGCCAGCGTGAAGACCGCCAGCCCGACGGCGAACATACCGCGTCTGCTGCGTGCGTCACCAAGCCGCCCTGCTGGTACGAGGGCCATACCGAACGCCAGGGCGTAGCCGGCGACAATCCACTGCAGTTCGCTGGCGCCGGTGCCCAACCCGGATTGGATCGAGGGCAGCGCCACGTTGACGATGCTCGCGTCGAGGAGGGTCATGAACCCGGCGACCAGGCACAGGCTGAGCGCCCTCCACCGGGCCGGATCGGGACTGTCGGGTGCGGCGGCGGTCACCCGGACACGGTACGTCGCAAGCCGGCGCCCTCCACCCGCGCCCTGCGCTCCTCCGCCTCCCGGCAATTGCGGGAAACGGTCGCCATCTGGGCGGGAGAAGTAGCAGAGCTCCCGCAATTCCGGGAAGTGGGGGCAGGCGGGGGACGGAGGGAGAACGCCTAGCGACGGGAGCGTTGACGGACCAGACGCCACCGGTTCCGCGATCCGGCCCGCTCGTACGTCAACTCGTCGACAGCCGCTCGGGCTAGGGCGAGACCGCGACCTGACTCCGCGAAGTCACCGGGGAGGGATGTGCGGGCGATATCGACCTCTGCGGCTGGACCGTCGTCGACGAGAACCGCCTCGATACGGTCGGTGCCTACCCTCAGGGTCACGACAAGCTCCGTGTGGGGCCCGGTCCGGCTGTGTTGGACGATATTGCCGGCCACTTCGACCAACGCCGTCGCGAACAACATCCGGTCCCTGCCTGTCACGCCGGGTTGCTCTTCCCACAACCGAGCGATCAGCGCATGAATGTTGTCCAGACACTCTGGCTCCGCCGCGCCCGCGAAGACGAGCTCTATGGACGAGTCACCCGGCACGCAACGCGTCCTCGACAGTGTCGTAGGGACGAAGCACCCGATCGATGTTCGTCAGCTCGAGTACCGCGAGAACCTGCGCTCTCGCGCCCGCGATGCGAAGGTCGCCGCCAACCTGTCGAGCGGCTCTGAGTCCACTGATCAATGCCCCGAGACCGGATGAGTCCATGAACTCTACACCGCTGAGGTCAATCCCGATCGGGACCCGGCCAGCCTCCACTGCTGCGGCGACGAGCGTCTTCAGTTGTGGTGCGGCACGCATGTCCAAGCGTCCGGTGGCCGTGATCACCGTAGCTCCGCCGTCAAGCACCGTCGAGTTGAAGTCAATCAAGAGCCGTCTCCTCACGCCGGTAGGAGCCTCTATAGAGGGCCGCTTCGATGATGACGCTGAGCACGAGCAGGTCGTACCCCACCCATCCAAGGTTGACGAGGGTCCCCGAAAAGCTCGGAGCGTACCCGAGCAGCTGCCGCGCGACGCCGACGAGGGCGGCGACGACCAGAAGGCCGATGGCCACGAGCTGCGGCCTGATGAACTTCCACTGCGAAACTCGTTCGCCCTTGGTCTTCGAGGTGACGACGAAACCGAGCGTACGCCCGAAGAAGACGTTACCGGCAGCTGTCGTGAACGCCCGGATCCACAGGGGGAACAACGCCAGGCTGTACTGGTGACCTCGCCAGGTTCGAATCCCGTACCCCACGATGAAGAACAGGATCTGGTTCGCGACGAGATAAGGCAGGAACATGACGAACTGTGGCCCGTAGGCGAGCACTGGCCGGACGCCGAAACAGAGGAACAGCATCGGCCCCGCGATGTAGACCACAGCGGTGAACCCGGAGAGGTAGGTCCACATCGTCGAGAAGTACATCAGCCGCTGACCCCAGCTCAGTCCGTGCTGCGTAAGCGGGTTTTCGCGAAGCAGAACCTGAAGTGTTCCCTGCGCCCAGCGCAGGCGCTGCTGCAGCATGGTGCCCAGGTCCTCGGGGGCAAGGCCCCGGGCGAGGATCTCGTCGTGGTAGACCGACCGCCAACCCATCGCATGCAGACGCATCGCGGTGGCCATGTCCTCCGTCACCGAGATGGTTGCCATGGGCATGATGGCCTGCGCCTCGTCCGCTCTGTCGACATCGACAGCGCGGACCACCGTCTGCACCGACTCCAAGGCTGCGAGCGGGGACCAAGCGCGTTGAGACAGCTGGTCCAAGGCGGCATCGCCGATGCCTGCAACCTGAGCCGTCTGATCGGCCTCGGTGCCGAAACCGGCGATCGCGACGAGGTCGGCCTCGATCGTCCGGAGATCGGCCGCGACGAGACCCCGAGAGGCCTCGTCGACCCGCCGTTGAAACCGATACGTCACCTCCGACAGACCCTCACCGCCCGCCACGCCGTCGTTGGCGGCGCGAGCAGCGGCACGCACGTCGGCCAGCGCTACCGTCAGTGCCTCGCCGTGGTCGCGGGCGGATCGACCCGCTCTGGCCAGGGTCGCGTCAGCGGTTCGCAGACCCTCGCGCACGGTTCGCTGAACGTCCTCGATATAGCCGAGGACGCCAAGCTGCATCAGCGCCTCCCGACGCAGAACGGCGTTCGACCCGCAGAAGAACGCCGCGTTCCAACCGTCCTTTCCCTGCTGGATGGGGCCGTAGAACAGAGGTGCCTGGCTGCCGAGAGGGTCCGAGTCGGTCACGTTCGAGAACCATTGAGGGGTCTGTACGAGCGCTACCTGCTCGTCGCGGAAGTACCCCAGGGTTCGGTCCAGGATCTCCGGTGCCGGCACCTGATCGGCGTCGAGGATGAGAACGAACTCGCCGTCGATGGCGAGCAAGGCGTTGTTAAGGTTGCCCGCCTTGGCGTGCCGGTTCCGCCCGCGCCAGTCGTCACTTCGCACCAGGTAGCCGACCCCAGCCGCAGCAGCCGCGGCCGCCATGTCCGTGCGCGCGCCGTCGTCGAGGATCCAGGTCCGGTGTGGCTGCGTGATGGCGAGCGCTGCCGCGGCCGTGGTCATCACCAGGTCGACGGGTTCGTTGTACGTCGTGATCAAGACGTCGACGGAGGAGACTGGGATCGGTGGTGGGGGGTCCCCGCGCTCGCGCATGCGCCACATCGTGGCTCCGAATAAGAAGGAGTCGGTAAGGCTGTACGTCTCCGCGAGCACGAGGGGTACAGCGGCCCACCACACCGACCAGTTCACCGAGAACAGCCAGCGCCATCCGACGTAGATGACCCCCAACGTCAACGTCAGGGTCACAAACAGGCGCGTCAACGCCTGACGAGACAGCCCCCATCGGGTCGAAGAGGTGATCGTTGACGAGCCCACAGCACCCAGAGTAGTCAACTAAGCCCCCTGAGTTATCAACGTGTTACCTCTGAGTGACCTTTCGGTGCCGACAAGACGCGTTGTCACCAGGCAATACGCTACTTTAGGTAATGAGAAATCACTGTCTGCAATGAAGGGCTTCGAGTGACGGATCTGGGTTCGGTCGTGGAGGAGCCGACGGCGCACGCGCAACGGGGCTCGGCGGCTTTGCGCTCGGCATGCGTGGGTGCTGCGGCGCTCGTCGTCTTGGCGACCGTGCTGATCGGACAAGCCGGCAGTGCGTCAGGACAGACGCTGGGCGACCTTTCCATCCTGTTCGCCGTCTTCCTCGCTGCCCTCAGCCTGTCGAGAGCTGCATACACGCCTTCGCAGGAACGTGCTCCGTGGGCGATGCTGGCGCTGGGCGCAACCTTCTGGGCGCTCGGACAGGTCGCGTGGAGCACCTACGGTCTGACGCGGGACCACCAGTACCCCTTCCCGTCGCTCGCGGACCTGGGGTACGTCGCTTATGCCCTTCCCATTGCCATCGGGCTGGTCTGGTTCCCCCGAGTGACCTCTCACGCGTCATCATTGCTGCGCAGCGCCCTCGACGCCCTTGTCATCGCATTGGCCGTGCTCTTCACCAGCTGGGGCACCGTGCTGGGGACCGTGGCGAAGGCGGGGGCCGGCTTCTCACTTGCCGCGCTGACGGGACTCGCCTATCCCGTCGTGGATGTGGTCCTGGTGGCCATAGTGCTCACGCTGGGCATGCGCAGGCCGGCCGGTCAGCGCCTCCATTGGATCGTACTC
The DNA here is from genome assembly GCA_038238065.1 of Propionibacteriales bacterium. GTDB lineage: Bacteria > Actinomycetota > Actinomycetes > Propionibacteriales > Propionibacteriaceae > Microlunatus. The sequence goes on from JBBRYD010000109.1 coordinate 12,240, forward strand.
GGCGCGGGTCTGGTCGTGCTGGCGGTCACTGACAGCACCTATGTCTCGCTGTTGTATGCCGGTCATACGGGTCTCACCGGGACGCCCCTGGCGGCCGGCTGGATGTCGGCCTGGCTCCTCATCGCTGTCTCGCCTTGGGTTGCTCGATCACCAGCTGTTCTTGAGGAGGGTCGCGGGGCGGCACTGGCGATCGACCTCGTCCCCTACGTGCCGGTGTTCTTCGCGATCGCGGTTGCCTCTGCGGTGACACTGCCTGAGGATCCCTTCCTCTTGGTTGCCGGTGTCGCGCTGATAATCGTGGTAGCCGCACGTCAGGTCATGATCGTCTACGAGAACATCTCGCTCACGCGTAATTTGGAACGTCAGGTCACGCGTCGTACCGCCCAGTTGGCCGAGTTGGCCGCCGTCGTGGAGTCTTCCCCGGATGCCATATTCAGCATGGACAGCCAAGGCACCGTGACGAGCTGGAACCCCGGCGCCGAGCGGCTGTACGGCTGGCTGGCAGGGGAGATCGTGGGCCGCGAGGTCGGCCTGCTGGTGCCCGAGGAGCGACGCCTGGAGGAGACCAGCCTCCTGAGCCGAGTCCTCAGCGGGGAGCAAGTTGAAACCGAGTCCGACCGGTTGCGCCAGGACGGTTCGGTGGTGCCTGTTGCGTTGACGATGTCGCCGATCTTCGACGGGGAGGCAGTTGCCGGGATCGGCTCGATCCAACAGGACATCACAACTCGTCGAGCGGCCCAAGCCGAGCTAGAAGCGGCTCGCGGTCAGGCGTTGGAGTCGTCGCGGTTGAAGTCGGAGTTTTTGGCGACGATGAGTCATGAGATTCGGACGCCGATGAATGGTGTGATCGGGTTGACGAGTTTGTTGTTGGAGACGTCGTTGGATGCCACGCAGCGGCAGTATGCC
>JBBRYD010000110.1:0-13138 GCA_038238065.1 Propionibacteriales bacterium
AGCGAGCGATCAAGCCGATGGGTCACGTGCGGATGATGGCGGCGGCCCAGCCGTTCCTGTCCGGCGCCATCTCCAAGACGGTCAACCTGCCCGAGACGGCCAGCGTCGAGGAGATCGCCGACGTCTACCTGCAGGGCTGGAAGCTCGGCCTCAAGGCGCTCGCGGTCTACCGCGACAACTGCAAGGTCGGCCAGCCGCTGAGCGACGGCGGCAAGAAGAAGGAGGCGGCACCGGTGGTGGTCGTCGAGGCTCCCAAGGCTCCGGCCCGACCGATCCGCAAGCGGCTGCCCAAGTCGCGCCCCAGCCTGACCACGTCCTTCTCGGTGGGCGGGGCGGAGGGGTACATGACTGCCGGGTCCTACCCCGACGACGGTCTGGGCGAGGTGTTCCTCAAGCTGGGCAAGCAGGGTTCGACCCTGGCCGGGGTGATGGACGCCTTCTCGATGGCCATCTCGATCAGTCTGCAGTACGGCGTGCCGCTCGAGACCTACGTGCAGAAGTTCACCAACATGAAGTTCGAGCCGGCCGGTCTGACCGACGACCCGGACATCCGGATGTCGCAGTCGATCATGGACTACATCTTCCGGCGGTTGGCCCTGGACTACCTGACCTTCGAGGAGCGGGCCGAGCTCGGCATCTACACCGCGACCGAACGGGCCCGGCACGTGGAGACCGGTTCGTACCTGGCCGAGGAAGCCGCCGAGGTCAGCGAGTCCAAGTCGCTGCAGTCCGACGCGGGTGACGTGGTCGACACCGACGCGCCCGACCTCGCCGCAGCGAGTGTGCGGCCGGCACCGGTGACCGCGCGCACCACCTCGGAGCTGATGGAGGCGATGGGCACCAGCGTCGACGCACCGCTCTGCTTCACCTGTGGTACCAAGATGCGGCCGAGCGGTAGCTGCTACGTGTGCGAAGGCTGCGGGAGCACCAGCGGGTGCAGCTGATGGTTGATGGCTGACTGAGCGCAACTGACCGACCCGGTCCCCGGTGGGGATCGGGTCGGTTTGCGTTCGGGCCGCGGTACGGCGACACGCCGACCAAACCGCAGGATCAGTGCCTACTTGGCGGGGGGTTGCGGGATGGGGGACCAGAGGTACATCGGCTGCTGCTGGGCCGGCAGGATCACTGCCGGGCGCAGCATGGCCGCTCGCTGCTGGATGGCGAACATCCGCTGGTTGAAGTCAGCGGGCGCCACGCCGCTGACCACCCGGTTGTGCAGGAACGCCATCTCGGTCAACGCCTGCTGGTACTGGGCGAGCACCTCCGCGGCCGGTTTGCCTCCCACCCGCTTGGCGTACTTCCGGGCGGCGACCCGGTCGGAGAGCTTCGCCACCCAGCGGATCTCGCCGGGGGAGACCCAGCCCATCCGGGCGCAGTCCTGCAGGGCGTTGGTGAGCATCCGGCCCTCCTGCCGACGGGCCCAGACCGCGATGATGACCAGTCCGATCAGCAGCGGCAGGAAGGCGATCAGGTAGGTCAGGAAGAACCCTCGGGTGCCGCCGAACGTCGCGCTCCCGTTCCACAGGCCGTGCAGGAGCACCGCTACCGCATAACCCAGCACCGGCGCGCCGACCCGCACCAGCCGGGAGCGAGACATCACGGCGATGCCGACTCCGACGCCCGTGGCCGAGGTGAAGAGCGGGTGAGCGAACGGGCTGAGCACGCCGCGCAGCACGAAGGTGCCGGCCAGACCGCCGGCTCCGCCCTGGGCCAGACTCTGCAGGTAGTACAGCAGGTCCTCGGTGAAGGCGAAGCCGATGCCGGTCAGCACCGCGTAGACGATGCCGTCGAGGATGCCGTGCAGCTGATGGCGCCGCAGCAGCAGGATGAGCAGCGGGAACAGACCCTTGCCGAACTCCTCGGCGACCGGGGCCCACACCACCGCCGTCGAGTCCGGGGAGGCCCCGAGCAGGGTGGCCACCAGCTCGAGACCGAGGCCGATGCCGACAGCCATCACGGCACCCCAGCCCAGGGCCGCGATCCGGTACCGCGCCGGCTCCGGCTCGTAGCGGTCCAGCCAGAAGCAGAGCAGGATGAGCAGCGGGAAGGACACTGCCGCGAGGCAGATGATGATGAACGCGTTCATGGGTCCGCCGGAGGCCAGCACCAGCACGGCGATCACCAGCGAGCCGAGGCCGAGAACCAGCATGGTGACCACGGTCAGGGCGGAGACGCGGCGGCGCGGCGGCATGGGCAGCGCGGGTACGAATCCGCCCGGGGCGGGTGCGGGTAGGGACATGCGGGCGTCCGTCCTGAGGGGTGGTGGGGTGCTCTACTGGGCCAAGGATAGAGAACGGCCACACGATCAGGATCCTGTGGCCGGACTGTGGGCCTCAGCGCGCTCGTCGCCGCCGGATCCGCGTAGAGTCGGCCCATGCCCGAGCCGGACGTGCAGCCGTGGGTCGGCCTGCCCACCGTCCACCCTTCGGCTGGGTTACCGGCCGAGGTTTCGGTGTACGAGGTCGGCCCCCGCGACGGCCTGCAGGCCGAAGGCACCATCGTGCCGATCGAGACCAAGCTCGAGCTGATCGCTCGGCTGGCCGCCTGCGGGCTGACCACCATCGAGACCACCAGCTTCGTCTCGCCCCGCTGGGTGCCGCAGCTGGCCGACGCCGACGAGCTGTTCAGGTCCCTGGATCGGCGGCCCGGCGTCCGCTATCCCGTGCTGGTCCCCAACGCGCGGGGCCTGGACCGGGCCCTGGCGGCCGGCGTCGACGAGGTCGCCGTGTTCGTCAGTGTGACCGAACGCTTCGCCGTGGAGAACCTGGGCACCACCGTGGAGGGTGCGTTGGCCATGGCCGCGGACGTGGTGCAACGGTGCGTGACCCGGTCGATCCCGGTTCGCGGCTACGCGTCGATGTGTTTCGGTGACCCGTGGGAGGGCGGCGTCGCTCCGGAGCAGACGGCCCGGGTCGCCGCCCGGCTGCTCGACCTCGGCTGCCGCACCATCAGCCTGGGGGACACCATCGGCGTGGCCACCGCGGGCCAGGTCGGTGACGTGCTGGCCGCCGTCGACCGGGCCGGGGTGGACCTCGCCCTCGTCGCGCTGCACTTCCACGACACGTACGGACAGGCTCTGACCAACGTGCTGGCCGGGCTCCAGGCCGGCGTGCGGGAGTTCGACGCCGCGGCGGGCGGGCTCGGTGGCTGTCCGTTCGCGAAGTCGGCCACGGGCAACCTGGCCACCGAAGACCTGGTCTGGCTGCTGACCGGCCTGGGCATCGAGACCGGCATCGACCTCATGATGCTCGTCGAGACGAGCAGCTGGATGGCTGCGCGACTCGGCCGACCGTCGCCGTCCCGGGTGGTCGCCGCACTGGCCGGCCGGGCGACGAGCACGGCGACGACCGCGGCGGACGACGTGCGCTAGGTTCGAGCAGGAGGAGGTGACCGGCGTTGGCTGACTATTCCGATTTCGACATCGATCGCAGCACCGCGCAGGCGTGGGCTGCGTTTCAGTCACGGCTGAGCGAGATCATCTCGATGATCGACGACTCGGGCGACCTCACGATCGGCACCGAGTCAGTCACCGACGACGCGGCGCCGTTCGTCACCTTCAGCAGCCCCGAGCCCTATCTGGTCCGGACCGAGGCCGCGAGCAACGCGGTGCTGGGGGAGGACTTCCAGCTCACGGCGCGCGAGCTGGCCGGGATGGAGCGCCTCGGCTGGTGCGCTCCGACCACCGACCTGCCGCGGCCGACCGCCAACTTCTGGGCCGAGGACTCCCAGGAGCAGTCCGACCGGTTGAGCGAGCTCGCGGTCGCCGCCCTCCGCGACGTGTATGGCGTGCAACATCCGGTCTTCCTCGCTCCCGACCAGCTGGCCGAGGTGCTGCAGCCGGCCCCGCCTCCGATCAACGGCAACGGCAGCGAGTCGTCCTACGTCTCCGACGCGGTCGTGGCCACCGTGCCCGGCAGCCAGGAGCACCTGAACGACCTGGTCGACGAGGAGCTGAGCGACATGTTCGGCCACCGGCCGATCAGGGACAGCGAGGGCGACATCGCCATCCGGGTGGGCTCGACGATGCTGTTCCTGCGCACCGCGCCGGACGGTCGGGAGATCGTCGTCTTCGCCGCCGTGGTGCACGACGTGGAGGGCCGGTCCCGGGCGACCGAGGTGCTCAACGACCTCAACGTGGACGCCCGCTGGGTCAAGTTCCAGCTGATCCGCGATCGCGTCTTCGTCACCTTGTCGGTGCCGGCCCGGCCCTTCGTCCCGGCGCATCTGCGTCAGGCGGTCCGGATCATGTCTGAGGTGGCCGACGGCATCGACGACGAGCTGGCCACCAAGCTGCACGGCCGGACCACGTTCAACGAGTCCGGCGAGGCGGGGTAGCGATCGTGGGACGGCCAGGCGGCGTCGGGCCGACCGCGTCGCGGGTCCGCCGCCAGATCAGCCAGGCCGCCAGCCCGATGAGGGCGAACAGGATGGCGAGCAGGTAGCCGGCGTCAGCGGTGTCCAGCGAGGCGATGGCCGCGGCCGGTGCGAAGCGGAGGCCCGCCACCTCGGTCAGCAGCGTGGAAACGGCGATCACTCCGACGAGCAGGGCCGACAGGATGCTGACCCCGGTGATGACCAGGTTGAACGTCACCTTGCGCGCAGGGTTCGTGCCGGCCGTCTCGTACAACTTCAGCATCATCAGCCCGTTGGACGTGTCGCCGAGGGTCATGGCGGCCGTGAACAGGAAAGGCAGCGCCAGCAGGGACATCGGGGGCGCGCCGGCCAGGGCGGCGGCACCGGTGACCATCAGCAGACCGATCTGGCTGCTGGTGTCGAAACCCAGCGAGAACAGGAAGCCGATCAGGTAGATGTGGCGGGGATGCCGCACGCGGCGCAGCGGGGCGGTCATGATCCGCGAGGCCGGTCCCCTCGGGGTGAGGGCGTTCGCCGGGACCACGAGGTCGGGGTCCAGGCGCAGGGCCCGGCGCAGTCGCCACGCGGTCGCGAACGAGGCGAAGTTGGCGATCGCCACGAGCAGGAGGTAGAGCCCGGAGATCGACAGTCCGATGATGCCCAGCACCCGAGCCACTCCCGAGCTCTCGTCCAAGGCCACCTTGACGAAGCTCGCCCCGGTGATCACCAGGACGCCGGTCAGTACGACCACGGTGGAGTGGCCGGCGGAGAAGGCGAGCCCGACCGAAGCCGGTTTGCGCCCTTCGGCCACGAACTTACGGGTGGAGTTGTCGATCATCGAGATGTGATCGAAGTCGAAGGAGTGCACCAGGCCCCGGAAGTAGGCGAAGGTGGCGACGCCGATGGTGACCCCACCAGCCCTGCCGGAGAGCACGCCGAGCAGCAGCAGCCCCAGCCCGACCAGGTGCAGGGCGGCGATGGTGGCGAACGCGGCGCCGACCCGACGCCGGAACGGCTGCGCGGCCCGACCCTCGGTGGTGAGCAGCGACAACACATCCACGCCGGGCTGCAGTGCTGACCTGGTGGTGCGCTCGGACATGAGTACTCTCGCTCTCAGAGGCACTGTGAACGGTCGCGACGCTGAGACCAGTCGATCCGTCCACACGGTACCGCGATATGTGTCCGTGCGGACACACTTGGCCGGAGGGTTTCGTGGACGAGCGACAACAGGTGGCGCGCGAGGCGGTTGGCAGCGCCGACGCCGAGCTGGGAGATCTCGTCGAACGGCTGGCCGCCCTGTCCGACCCGACCCGGCTCAAGCTGCTGATCGCCATCCACGCCGCACCGGGCTCGCCGGTCAAGGATCTGGCCGCGGCCACCGGCTTGGCGCCCAACACCGTCACCCAGTCGCTGGTCTCGCTGCGCACGGCCGGCCTGGTGGAGCGGGCCCAGGACGGTCGGTTGGCCCGCTGGACGGTGTCCGACGCGGCGGCGCACCAGCTGTTGCACCACCTCGGGGCGCCGCACTCGTCGTTGCACCCGCCGCACTGACCTGTGGAGGCAGAGGGCGGAGCGGTCAACGACTGGAACCGCCCCCCTAGACTGGACGAAGTGTCCAGCGTTCCCGTGCTTCCGAAGATCGAGTTCGACGACGATCTTCCGATCAGCGCCTGGCGGAACGAGATCGCCGACGCCATCCGGGACAACCAGGTCGTCATCGTCGCGGGGGAGACCGGCTCGGGGAAGACCACCCAGCTGCCGAAGATCTGCCTGCAGCTCGGTCGGCAGTCCATCGGTCACACCCAGCCGCGTCGGATCGCCGCCCGGACCGTGGCCGAGCGGATCGCCGAGGAGCTGCACTCGACGCTCGGAGACCTGGTCGGCTATCAGGTGCGGTTCACCCGCAAAGCCGGACGACTCACCCAGCTGAAGGTGATGACCGACGGCGTGCTGCTGGCCGAGATCGGCCACGACCGCGACCTACGCCGCTACGACACGATCATCATCGACGAGGCGCACGAGCGCAGCCTCAACATCGACTTCCTGCTGGGCTACCTGCGACAGCTGCTGGTTCGTCGGCCCGAGCTGAAGCTGATCGTCACCTCGGCGACCATCGACACCGACCGGTTCTCGGCCCACTTCGCCCGACCTGACGGTGTGGGCGCTCCGATCATCGAGGTGTCCGGAAGGACGTATCCGGTCGAGGTGCGGTACCGACCCAGCCTCGAGGGCGGCGAGTCCGACCAGCTGGAGGGCATCACGACAGCGGTCAAGGAGCTCGGCGCGGTCGGTGACGGCGACATCCTCGTGTTCCTGTCCGGCGAACGGGAGATCCGCGACGCGACGGAGGCCATCGAGGGGCTGAAGCTGCGGAGCACCGAGGTGCTACCCCTCTACGCTCGGCTGTCCTCGGCGGACCAGCACCGGGTCTTCTCCCCGCACCCCGGCCGGCGGATCGTGCTGGCCACCAACGTGGCCGAGACCTCCTTGACGGTCCCGGGCATCCGGTACGTGATCGACACCGGCACGGCGCGCATCTCCCGCTACTCAGCCCGGACGAAGGTCCAGCGGCTCCCGATCGAACCGATCTCGCAGGCGTCGGCCAACCAGCGCGCCGGTCGCTGCGGTCGCGTGGCGCCAGGGGTGTGCATCCGGCTCTACGCGGAAGAGGACTACCTCAGCCGGGCCGAATACACCGAGCCGGAGATCCTGCGCACCAACCTCGCGTCGGTGATCCTGCAGATGACCGCCGCCGATCTGGGGGAGATCTCGTCGTTCCCGTTCGTGGAGGCACCGGACAACGCCCAGATCACCGACGGCCTCCGGCTGCTCGACGAGCTGGGCGCCCTCTCCGAGCACGGTACCCGGGACCGCCCGCGGCTGACCGGCGTCGGACGCCGGCTGGCCTCGATCCCGCTCGACCCGCGGATGGGTCGCATGCTGTTGGCGGGGGAGCGGCAGGGCTGCCTGAAGGAGATGCTGGTCATCGTCTCCGGCCTCTCCATCCAGGACCCCCGGGAACGTCCGCCGGACGCCACTGACAAGGCCGACGCGTTGCACCGGAGGTTCTGGGCCGCTGCCTCGACCGGCTCAGGTGGTGGTCAGGGCTCAGCCGGCGGCGGTCACAGCTCGGGCACCGGGTTCGCCGATCGCCGCCCGGCCGAAGACGATGGCCCGCCTCCCGACGGTAGTGACTTCCTCTCCCTGCTGCGGCTGTGGGACTACCTGAAGACGTCCCAGCACGAGCTGTCGGGCAACGCCTTCCGTCGGATGTGCCGGTCGGAGTACCTGCACTTCCTGCGCATCCGCGAGTGGCAGGACCTGCACGCCCAGCTCCGCGACATCACCCGCGAGCTCGGGCTGAACCGCAACGCCGAGGCGGCCGCGCCCGCCAGCATCCACACCGCGGTGCTCAGCGGGCTGCTGTCCCACGTGGGCCTGGCCGACATCAAGGAGGACCCGAAGGGTGCGCCTCGCAAACGCGGGCGGCAGGGGCTGCGGGAGTACCTCGGCGCCCGGGGGACCAAGTTCGCGATCAACCCGGGCTCCAGCGTGGCCAAGATCCAGCCGCCGCTGGTGATGTCGGCCGAGATCGTGGAGACCACCCGGCTCTGGGCCCGAACGGTGGCCGGTATCGACGCCGGCCAGATCGAGGAGGTCGGCGAGCACCTGCTCAAGCACAACTACTCCGAACCGCACTGGTCGTCGCGATCCGGCTCGGTGCTGGCCCACGAACAGGTGAGCCTGTACGGCATCCCGATCATCGCCGACCGGCGTGTCTCGTACGGCAAGATCAACCCCGTCGAGGCCCGGGAGATCTTCCTGCGTTCCGCTCTGGTCGAGGGGCTCTGGCGTACCAGACACCACTTCTTCGCCCGGAACGCCGAGGTGCGCGCCGAGGCTGAGGAGCTGGAGGAGCGGACCCGGCGACGCGACGTGCTGGTCGACGACCAGGTGATCTACGACTTCTACGACGCCCGGGTGCCGAGCGACATCACCTCCGCGGCCCACTTCGACTCCTGGTGGCGCAAGACCCGGCAGGACCAGCCAGACCTGCTCACCCTGACCCTGGACGACCTGACCCAGATCGACGCGGCGGCGATCGACGTCGACGCCTTTCCCGACAGCTGGATCGTCGGTGACCAGGAGTTCGACGTCAGCTACCGGTTCGAGCCGGGGTCGGACCGCGACGGCGTCTCCGTGCAGATCCCGGTATCGGTCCTCAACCAGGTACAGCCGGCTCCGTTCAGCTGGCAGGTACCCGGGATGCGCTTGGACCGTGCCACCGAGCTGATCCGGAGCCTGCCGAAGTCGAAGCGGACCGCGTTCGTGCCGGCGCCCGACTTCGCTCGTCGGGCTCTGGGCTGGCTCCGCGAGCATCCCGAGCTGCGGGCCGAGTCGTTCACCACCGCGCTGGGCACGGCGCTGCTCCGGCTCACGGGCGTCCAGCTGGACCCGGCGGACTGGCGCACCGACGCGGTGGCCGGCCATCTCCAGGTGATCTTCGTCGTGACGAAGGACGGCGACGAGCTCGCCGTGGGCCGCGACCTCGACGCCCTCAAGGCTGAGCTGGCACCGCAGCTCAGCCGCACGCTCAACACGGCCGCGGCCGGCCTGACCCGGACCGGTTTGACCCGCTGGGAGTTCGGCACCATCGTCGACCGGCTCGAGTTCTCCCGCGACCGGCACCAGGTCGTCGGATATCCGGGGCTCGTGGACGAGGGGGCCACGGTTGGCCTCTCGGTGTGGGACACGCCCGAGCGGCAACGGGTCAGCCATGCGTTCGGGGTCCGCCGCCTGAGCCTGCTCAACACGCCGGACCCAACCAAATGGGTGGTCTCGCACCTCAGCAACACCGAGAAGCTGGCGCTCGGGCACAGTCCCTACCCCGGCGTACCCGCGCTGCTGGCCGACGCCCGGCTGGCGTCGGTGGGGGAGCTCGTCCGGAGAGCGGGGGGTAGCGACGTCCGGGACGAGGCAGCCTTCGTGCGGTTGTGCGACCAGGTGCGGCTGGACAACGCCGACCTGATGCGCGACGTCGTGAGGCTCGCCAGTGACACCCTCAACCTCTACCAGACGGTGCTGATCGACATCGCTGGCATCCGCGGAGCGGCCCCGGGGGCGGCGGCCGACCTGACCGAGCAGGTGAGCAACCTGGTGTTCCTCGGATTCCTGGCCGCCACCGGCTTCGACCAGCTGACGGACCTGCCCCGCTATCTCCGCGCGGCGCAGCAGCGGATCACCATCCTGGCGGCCAGCCCGGCGCGCGACACAGCCGGGTTGACCACCATCAGCCGGGTGGAGGACGCCTACGCCGAGCTGGTCGGGCAGGCGCCCGCGGGCCGGCTGCCGGATTTCGTCTCCGACATCGGCTGGATGCTGGAGGAGCTGCGGGTGAGCCTGTTCGCCCAAGGCCTCCGGACCAAGCAGGCGGTGTCGGAGAAGCGGGTGATGAACGCCATCGCTGACGCGAGCCGTCGTCTCTGATCGACGAGGCCGTCGCCTGACGGAGTGTCCGCGGATCGCGCGGACACCGGCTCCGGCGCCCGGCACGAGTAGATTGGCGCCATGGATGATCCGCGCCTGCTCTACTCACTGCGCGACGACGTGCTGTCCAAGCTCAAGGAACAGCGGCCCGTCCTGATCCACCAGTTTGACGGGTTCGTCGACGCCGGCCAGGCGGGGCGGCTGTTCTCCAGCCATCTGCTGGAGCAGCTGGACCACGAGATCCTGGCCGAGTTCGACCACGACCAGCTGCACGACTACCGCAGCCGTCGGCCCGCGATGATCTTCGACACCAACACCTGGAAGTCCTACGCCGACGTCACCCTGCGGCTCTACCGGATGACCGACGAGCACGGTGAGGTCTTCTTGTTGCTGACCGGTCCCGAGCCGGACGTGCAGTGGGAGCGCCTGGCCGCAGCCATCATCGAGCTGGTCGAGCAGATCGGGGTCCGGCTCACCGTGAGCATCCACGGCATCCCGATGGCGGTGCCGCACACCCGGCCCGTCACCCTGACCGCGCACGCCACGGACGCGGAGCTGGTCAAGGGCTACCGCAGCTGGATCGACCGGGTCGAGGTGCCAGCGTCCTTCAGTGGTCTGCTCGAGTTCCGGCTCGGGCAGCGTGACCGCAAGGCGATGGGGTTCGCGGCCCACGTACCGCACTATCTGGCCCAGGCCCCGTTCCCCGAAGCGACCTTGTCGCTGACCCGCTCGATCAACGCCGCCACCGGGCTCGCGGTTCCGCTGGAGTCGCTGGAGAAGGCGTCGGCGACCAACCTGGCCGACATCGCCAACGAGATGGCCGGGTCCACCGAGGTGCAGGAGCTGGTCACCTCGCTGGAGGAGCAGTTCGACAGTCTGCAGGCCGACAGTGTGGACCAGGTGCCGAGCGCCGACGAGATCGGCGCCGAGTTCGAGCGCTTCCTGGCCGAACAGGACGACAAGTCCGACGGTGAGCCTCCGGCCGGCTTGTGACCGAGCAGGTTCAGGGCGAGGGGCTGGTGCTGCGCCCGTTCTCCCCGAGCGACCTACCGACGGTCATCGAGGCGTTCGAGGATCTGGAGATCGTTCGGTGGAACCCGGGACCTCCCGCCGACGAGGACAGTGCCCTGGCGGCCGCGGACTGGATGAAGCATCGCAACGACCGCAGCGATACCAGCCACAGGTCCTGGGCGGTGGGTGGAGTCGGCGGAGAGCTGTTCGGCTCGCTCTCGTTGCACAAGATCGACCCCGTGCAGGCCGACGCCGAGATCGGCTACTGGCTGGCCCCCGCCGCCCGGGGCCGGGGTCGGGCGGCGGTCGCCGTCCGGCTGGCGACGCGGTACGCCTTTGCCGAGCTCGGACTGCACCGGGTGCACCTCCTCCACGCCGTGGAGAACGTCGCATCCTGTCGGGTCGCGTCGGCGGCGGGGTTCTCGTGGGAAGGCACGCTCCGGCAGTCCTACCGCTACCCCGACGGCGACTACCACGACGAACACCTTCACGGCCGGCTGGTCTCCGACCCCGACTGAGCGGCTCGGCTCGCTAGGCTTCCCTCGTGCCGCAGTCCATCGACGAGCTGATCACCCTGCTGGACCTCGAGGAGATCGAGGTCGGGCTGTTTCGCGCCCGACAACCCGACACCTCGCTCCAGCGGGCCTTCGGTGGCCAGGTGCTGGCCCAGGCGTTGATCGCCGCCACCCGTACCGTGCCCGCAACCCGGTCTGCGCACTCGTTGCACGGCTACTTCCTGCGTCCTGGGCGGACCGACATGGCGATGGTGTACGACGTGGAGTCCGTCCGTGACGGCGGCTCGTTCTCGTCCCGCCGGGTGGTCGCCCGTCAGGGTGGCCAGGTGATCTTCTACCTGTCGGCGTCCTTCCACGAGCCGGAGGAGGGGTTCGACCACCGCGACCCCGCTCCCGCCGGCGTCCCGTCACCGCAGGAGTGCCCCAAGCTCAGCGACGTGATGGCGCAGGCGTCGGGCCGCTCCTCCGCCGTCTGGGAGCGGGAGTGGGGCGCCCTCGACGTCCGCTACATCGGCGACTCGCGACCTGGCGGCACCCTGCAGGATCCGGGGCATCCCGCGCGCGCCCGAGTGTGGATCAAGACCGACGGGGAGCTGCCCGACGACCCGCGGCTGCATCAGGCGGCCCTGGCGTACGCGAGTGACCTGACCCTGCTGTCGGCCAGCATGGTCCCGCACAACGTGATCATCGGCGTCAACGTGCAGGCCGCCTCGATCGACCACGCGATGTGGTTCCACCGCCCGTTCCGCGCCGACCGGTGGTTGCTCTACGACCAGATCTCGCCTTCGGCGTCCGGCGGGCTGGGCCTGTCGACGGCCCGGCTGTTCCAGGACGAGATGCTGGTGTCCGACGTGGCCCAAGAAGGCCTGATCCGTCCGGTCCGGAGAACATCCTGAAGCGATCGCAGGCGGCCGTCCTGGCCGCCGTCTGCTGCCTGGCCGCTCTGGCCGCGTGCGGGCCCGGTGCGGCTCCGGCGGCCTCGTCGCAGCCGACGACGGCTCCCTCGCCGACGGCCGCACCGACCCCGGAGCCGACTGCCGCGATCCGACCCGGCCACCCGGCGCTGGCCGGGGACACCACGCCGATCCATGACCCGGCCCTCATCGTGGCCGGGAAGACCTGGTACGTGTTCTCCACCGGGCGGGGCCAGCGGGAGAACGGCGGAACCATCCAGATCTGGTCCTCGCGGGACGCCGGGGCCACCTGGGCCTCCGCCGGCACGGTCTGGGACAGGATCCCGACCTGGATCGACAAACGGTTCGCCGGCAGCACGCTGCCGGACAACCTCTGGGCCCCGGAGATCCACGAGCACGCGGGCACGTTCTACCTCTACTACTCGGCCTCGCGATTCGGCACCGACCACTCGGTCACGGCCCTGGCCACCAACGCCACCCTGGACCCGGACGACCCCGACTACCGCTGGGTCGATCGGGGCGCGGTCATCTCCTCGCCGGTGGCCGATCTCGACCCGAACGACCCCAGTGTGACCTTCAACGCCATCGACGCGGGCATCGTCGAGGACGCCAACGGTCGGCCCTACCTGTCCGTCGGGTCGTTCTGGTCAGGGATCTTCCTGGTCCCGATCGAGTGGCCGAGCGGCAAGCCGGTCAAGGGCTGGAAGAAGCACACGGTCCACCTCGCCGAACGGCAGATCGACGGCGACCCGATCGAGGCCGCCTACATCACCCGGCACGACGGTTACTTCTACTTGTTCGTCTCGTTCGACCTGTGCTGCCGGGGCGCCGACTCGACGTACAAGATCGCGGTGGGAC
>JBBRYD010000111.1:0-13115 GCA_038238065.1 Propionibacteriales bacterium
ATTCTCTGTACGAAGGGCCGCCGACCGCTCGCGGCTGGACGGGCCTGACTGGTCCTATGACGAGGCGCACGTGACGTGGCGTCCGAGACTGAACCCGACCCCCGCTTGCGCCTCGCCGGACACCGCGGGGGTTAACCAAGGAACGCAACGGCACCGACTATGTACCGGATTTGTACCCCCAACTCGACCTGCACCCGTGGCCGGCCAGGCCCCGACGTGAATCTAACCAACGAAAGGAATCCCATGCACAAGCGTTTCCTGGGCACATCCGACCTGGAAGTGTCCGACATCGGCTTCGGCTGCATGAGCTTGACAAACCTGAACCAAGCCAAGGACGTCATCACCGCTGCCCTCGACGCCGGCGTCACCTTCTTCGACACTGCGGAGGTCTACGGCGCCCACGAGAACGAGAAGCTCGTCGGCGAGGTGCTTCAACCCGTACGCCACGAGGTGAAGATCGCCACGAAATTCGGCTTCAACGTCAACAACGGCCTCCAAGGCCTCAACTCCAAGCCCGACCACATCCGCGAGGTGGTCGACGGCTCACTGACCAGGCTGCGGGTTGAGAAGATCGACCTGCTCTACCAGCACCGCCTCGACTTGGACGTGCCGATCGAAGAGACCGCCGGCGCCGTGCGCGACCTGATTCAAGCGGGCAAGGTCGGGCACTTCGGCCTGTCCGAAGTCGGAGTCGAGACGATTCGCCGCGCCCACACTGTGCAGCCGGTCACGGCGCTGCAGTCGGAGTACTCACTGTGGTGGCGAGAGGCCGAAGACGAAATCCTGCCCGTCCTCGAACAACTCGGCATTGGGTTCGTGCCCTTCAGCCCCCTCGGCAAGGGCTACCTGACCGGCACCATCAAAACGACTGAGGACGTAGCCGGCAAGAACACGGCAATCTTCCCCCGCTTCAACGACAACACCCTGACCCAGCACCAAGAACTCGTGGACAAAGTCAAAGAGATCGCTGCCCGGCACGGCTGCACCCCCGGGCAGGTCGCCCTCGCCTGGATCATCACCACCCGGGCCTACACCTGCCCCATCCCGGGTACCAGTCGCACCGAACGCGCCACGGAGAACTCAAAGGCCGCCGACGTGCACCTCGCCGACACCGACATCCAGGAACTGAACGAGACATCCGCGAAGTTCCAGGTCGACCCGATCCGTTACCCCGAAAATCTGCAGAAGATGGTCAACCGCTGACCCAGCCGGACACTCCGAACGCCTTCAAATCACGACGTCGCTCAGCAGCCCTGACCACCAGCGCTGATCTCAGCATTCCAGTCTCTCCG
Source organism: Propionibacteriales bacterium (assembly GCA_038238065.1). GTDB lineage: Bacteria > Actinomycetota > Actinomycetes > Propionibacteriales > Propionibacteriaceae > Microlunatus. Next base: position 1,293 of record JBBRYD010000111.1, read on the forward strand.
CGGCTTGTCGGTCGTCGCAGGTCGAATCCTGCTGGGGGCGCCGAGGGATGTACAACTGCATCTCCCGGTCGGCGAGTCAGATACTCACGCACCATGAGAACGTCCCGGGCGGTCCTCGGCCACCATGGCGTTCGGGGGGGATTCCGCAAACACGAGGCCGTTCTTCAGTCAGGCTTCGTTCGGTGTGGGGCGACCCTGGTCCCTATTTCGCGGACACGTTGCGCCCAGACCCAGGCTCGGTATACAGGCTCGCTCGGCCATACATCGACATCTTCGTGGGGATGCAGGGTCACCTCACCACTCAACTTGTATCGCTGAAGGCCTGTTCCCCAGTCCACACATGAGATTGTGGGGTCGCTATGAGCCATCCTGACGACTTCGGAGTTCGTGATGGTTCCGGCGCTGTACTTCGCCCCATCCGGAGACATCCGGTTCGAGTAGACGAACAGGGTGCCAGCAGATTCTAGACACATGGCGTAGCTGACTAACTTCTGGTTGAGACGAAATGTCAGCAGTCGAACGACGCCATCTTCGGCGTATGCGTGCACCATGTCCGCGAAGAAGCGACGATAGGCAGGGTCGGCCAGCAGGGCGACGTTTTGTTTCAGTTGAATAGTTCGTTCCTGGTAGAGGTCCAGAATCTCGGGCACCACTGTATCGATTTCTGCTGAACGGGTGGTCCACGTCAGCTCACTGACCAGTCCGCCGTTGTGGATCCTGTTGCGAGCCTTGGCCAGCGCTGACCGCGTGTTGCGCGATAGATAAGAGGTCAGCGGCTCACCTGTCCGGAAGTCGAGACGGGGTGATACTCCTTGCTCGGTACGGGAGGCTGGGAATTCACACTTGATGGCGCCAACGACCGGGTCACCAATCTCCAGGTGTCGCAGGTTCAGTATCCACGGAGTAGGCAGAGCACGGAGTCTCTCGCCCACTGCACCGGCCAGATCTCTGGCGCTGCCAGCGTCTCGTGACGGCAGCGAGCTCGGGAGCTGACCATCGCCCATCGTTTCAAATCTGACGATGCCACGGCGAAATGAACGGGCTAGAACGGCCGCGGAAACAAGCTGCCGATCACGATAGACAAGCACTGACCACGGAGTCAGCTTCGGGTTGTGCCTCATCCAGCACACCAGCGGTAGCCATCGTGCGGTAGCCGGAGCGTTGGTGGCTTCCAGCAGAGCACTGAGCGTCGTGGCCTTGTTCATCAGCTCGTCAAAACCGATGACCAACTCACACGTTGTACGAGGCGCGCCGGAACTGACCGTCACGATCCTCCTATTGACGGCCTTGAAGCCTTCGTTTCCGCGGGTCAATACGCGCTTTCCTGTGGGCATCAGCAACTGTTCTCAACTCTAGAGGAGCGATTCGGTCCTGGGCGCTCGTGATCCCAGAATTCGTCCCCCACGGACGGAAAGGTGAAGTGGTGCCGGCGGCCCGAAACTGTGCCGTTTGACGTGGTTGTTCCTTCCGGGCCAGCGTTGCTAAACCCGGTGCCGCACGTTCCAATCTCGATTGGGCGAGTTGCAACTATCACATAGCCTCCGGCGCTTCAGATTGTCAGGTGACCTGTGCCGAGGGTGGGCCATTTCTGCCTAGGCGGGCGGGAACTCGTGGGCCAGTCTGCCGTGCAACTGCGCAATGGTCTCCGGGTCCAGTAACCCATGGCCTTTCAGTAGTCGTCCGGCACGCCTTGGCCACACGATGTAGACACCGCGGGTATTTATGGCTCCTCCGATCAAAGGCCAGTCAGCATCGACGAAGCACAACATGGCCCTCACCGTCAGGCTGGGTTCGTTCAAAGCCGTTCGGACCCTGTCAGCTTGCCAGAGCACCTTGTCGACAAGAGTCGTGCAGTTTCGGCGCTCGACGTAGAACTCCTCGATCTGCGGCCCCCCACAGGCCGCCTCGTACCTTGAGGCGCGGGCGGCCTCGGTAGTGCTTGGCGTCGATGACGGTGACCCCGAGCGAAGTGACCACGAGGTGATCCACGTTGGCTCGCGTGCCCGGGATGCGTCTGTCGTGCAGCACGTGCATCGTGGGCGAGACCAATCTGTCCAGACGTTGGCCCAGCCGCTCTTCCCCTTGCGCGCCGGTTCTCCAAGCCGTGATGCTCTGCGGTGGGGGGACCAGAGCGAGCACCAGACCACCGACGGCGGGATGTTTCGTGCGGACTCGTCGATCTCGCGCGGCAACCCGCCGTTCGTACTCTCGTCGAGCAGATGCTCCCGCTCCGATCCGCTCAGAAGGCGTTGGGGGAGGAGAGTCGGACATCATCGTGGGCCCTTCGGTCGATGTCCCGAGAGCCCAAGGCTACGTGGTGCCAGGCTTGCGCACGCACCTGAGACCGGCGGCCGCCACGCCTGCGCGATACTCGCTGCATGAGCTTGATGGACTTCGAGTTCGAAGGTCCCGTCGTCGAGTGGCGCGGCCCTGCGCCGTTCTACTTCCTCCGTATCCCGCAGGAGGAGAGCGTCGACATCAAGTTCGCGGCCAAGGGGATCGAGTACTGGGGTCAGGTACCGGTGCTCGTGCGCATCGGCGATACCGAGTTCAGGACCGCACTGTTTCCGAAGGACGGCAGCTACCTCATCCCGTTGAAGGTCTCGGTGCGCCTCTCCGCCGGGATCGACGTCGACGAGGTGGTGGCGGTGAGCTTGAACGTCAGGCGACCTTAGTCGTCGTCAGCCCGATGGCCTCGTCAACCGTGATTCCTCCCTTCGTGGCCAGGCCTTCACGACGCCAAGAGAAGATGCTGTCCGGCTCGACCACCGTTCAGCCGGCGAGAAACCGTGCTGCGACCGCCCTCGACCGGGTGCCGCTGACTCCCTATCGACCGAGCAGCCGCTCCAGCGCGGCGACGCACAGGGCCCAGGCCTCGGTGCCGACCGTGATGGGCTCGAAGTGGTCGCCGTCGAAGCGGTGCAGCTCACACTGATCGCCCGCCTGCTGCGCTGCAGCCACGAACCGTTCGGACTGGCTCGTCGGCACCAGCACGTCTCTGCTCCCGTGCACGCACACCGAGGCACGCCCAACGGCAGCCGGGCCAGGGGAGAGGCCGAGCGATACGCCGCGGCAAGCTGATCTGGCTCGCCACCCATCAGGTCGGTGACTGCGCGACCACCGACCCCTTCGTTTGCGGCGCCGACGAGGTCCAGGACTCCCGCCTGCGACACGAAGCCGCTCAAAGAAACGGCTGGGTCGGCCCCCGGACTCCCCGCGGGAAGGCCCGGTCGGCTGGCGAGCCACCCGGCCAGCTGGCCGCCGGCGGAGTGTCCGATGGCGACCACCCGGCTCAGGTCGAGCCGGTCACCTGCCAGCCGTTGGCCCTGAGTCTTCAGGGCGTCGACCGCCATGGCGACGTCCTCGCCGGTCTGCGGCCAGCCGCCACCGCCTGCGATCGCCCCCGACCCCACCCGCCGGTATTCCACGTTGACCGCAGCCCACCCCCGGCGGACCAGGTCAGCGGCCAGGGGTCGGCCCAGCTCGAGTCCGTAGGCGGTCCGCCAGAAGCCGCCGTGCACGACGACGACCACTGGGACGACACCGCTACCGGCCGGCAGCGTCAGCTCGACGAACTGGCTCGGATGCTCCCCGTACGTGTACCGCACCGGTTCCGGGCTCGCCGTGTCGGCCGCTGGCCCCTTTGGGGTGCTGGCCCGCCCCGGTCCGCCGCAACCAGTCAGACCCAGACCCGATAGCAGAGCAAACAACCGCCGCCTGGCGAGCTTCATCACGTCGACTTCCTGATGGGGTGCCGGACCACACTGTCTGCAATCGGCATCGATGCAGATCATTTCGTCGGTTCGGGTCTGCCCCCATTCTGACGCGCCGAGCCGTCCGCTCTGTCCCGTCGGTCGGCGTGCACCCCACCTCTGGAGCATCCTCGCGAATGCCCGCCATAGACTCCCGCGCATGGAGTACAGACAACTTGGACGTTCAGGCCTACGGGTCTCGACCATCACCCTCGGCACCATGGGTTTCGGCGGCACCGGCTGGGCCAGCGCCGTCGGCCAGATCGACGTCGAAGGGGCCCGTCGGCAGATCAACCTGGCGCGGGACGCCGGTGTCAACCTGATCGACACCGCTGACGTCTATTCCGACGGTGCGTCGGAGGAGATCGTCGGCCAGGCTCTCGGATCGGACCGCGAGGATGTGCTGCTGGCGACCAAGGTGCGGATGCCGATGGGTGAGGGACCCAACGATGCGGGACTCTCGCGCCACCACATCATTCGCGGCTGCGAGGCCAGCCTGCGCCGGCTCAACACCGACTACATCGATCTCTACCAGGTGCACGAGTGGGACGGCCAGACCCCGCTGGAGGAGACCCTCAGCGCCCTGGACTCCCTCGTCCAGTCCGGCAAGGTGCGCTACATCGGCGCGTCGAACTACGCCGCCTGGCACCTGATGAAGGCGCTCTGGGCGTCGGATCGGAATCAGCTGCAGCGGTTCGTCAGCCAGCAGATCTACTATTCGCTGCAGGCGCGCGACCCGGAGAACGAGCTCGTCCCGGTGTCCATCGACCAGGGCCTCGGCATCTTGGTGTGGAGCCCCATCGCCTGTGGCCTGTTGTCCGGCAAATACCGCCGCGGGGTCGACGCGCCGGCGGGCAGCCGACACCTGGGCGACTGGAGCGAGCCGCCGATCCACGACGAGGACAAGCTGTACGACACGATCGAGGTCCTGGTGAAGGTCGGTGACAACCGGGGAGTTTCGGCCGCTCAGATCGCCCTGGCCTACATCATCGGCAAGCCGGCCGTTACGTCGGTCATCGTGGGTGCTCGGACCGAGGAGCAGCTGATCGACAACTTGGCGGCTGCGGACCTCTCGCTCACGGCCGACGAGGTCGCCGAGCTGGACGCGGTCAGCGCCCAGCCGCTGCAGTATCCCTACTGGCACCAGGCCAACACGTCGTCGGACCGGCTGAGCCCCGCCGACCTGAGCCTGTTGTCCAGCCATCTCGGCTGAGCTCACGGGGCACGGCTGACCGAGACGCGGCCTTCAGCTGACCTTCGCGCCGAGGGTGGCGGCGTGGTCGGGGACGTAGGTGACCGTCTCCCGGGACGGACGGGCATACCCCGTCGAGACAGGCCGCTCGGGTAGGGCGAAGGTGGGGTGCGGAACCTCGGTGTAGGCGATGGTGGACAGCAGGTGGGCCATCATGTTGAGCCGAGCCGCCTTCTTGGAGTCACTCTCGACCACGTACCACGGGGACGTCGGCGTGTCGGTGTGCACCATCATCTCGTCCTTGGCCCGCGAGTAGTCCTCCCAACGGGTGATGGACTCTAGGTCCATCGGCGACAGCTTCCACTGGCGCATCGGATCGGCCATCCGTGACTTGAAGCGTCGCTGCTGTTCGGCGTCGCTGACCGAGAACCAGTACTTGCGCAGCATGATGCCGTCGTCGCTGATCATCTGCTCGAAGAGCGGGCACTGACGCAGGAACAGCCGGTGCTCTTCCGGGCTGCAGAACCCCATCACCCGCTCCACCCCGGCCCGGTTGTACCAGGAGCGGTCGAAGACGGTGATCTCGCCGGCAGACGGCAGCTCGTTCACGTAGCGCTGGAAGTACCACTGGCCGCGTTCGCGCTCGGTCGGCGCCGGGAGGGCGGCAATCCGGACGCTGCGGGGACTCAGGTACTGCGTCAGGCGCTTGATCGTCCCACCCTTGCCGGCGGCGTCGCGGCCCTCGAAGATGACCACGATGCGTCGGCCTTCAGCCTTGACCCATTCCTGCAGCTTGACGTACTCGGCCTGGAGGCGGAACAGCTTGGCCTCGTACGCCGCCGAGGAAATCGAGGATGTCGTAGGTGACTTTTCGCTCTTCGGACTCTTGGCCATGTTCGAACGCTAGGCCACCGGTGCCCTTCCCGCAGCATTGCCGGTCTGCTCAGGCCGCCGCGCCCTCGAACGCGATCGAGGTGACCCACGCCAGGGCCGAACGCTCAGCCGCGGGAAAGCTCGCCGAGCGAAGCCAAACCTGGAGGTAGACCGCGATCAGGGCTTCGTCGGCCTCCGGGTGTCGATCCAGCCGGCGACGGATCAGGGTGTAGATGCGCTGACAGGTGAGGTCGTAGAAGCTCGCCAGAGCTGACTCGTCCCGCTGGGCACACTGGTACAGGAGACGCCTAAGCGTGTAGTCCTCCGTCGTGACCGCTATCGCGGGACCACCCGGATCGGGCGGTTGGTCGTCGACGACAGCCCCGGGAGACGACGTCACCCCTGGGTCGATTCTGACTCCCAGACCTCAGACGTCACGACCCGCAGCGGCTGGCGCACGAGGGCAGGGAGCGACGCGTCGACCATCGGGTCGAGTGCGGGGAGACTCCGGGACCGAACGACCCCCTCGGCAACCGGACGCAGCTTCTGGTCGAGGTGGGAGGAGTAGCGACTGAGCACGGTGAAGGCCTGGTCGGCGTCGATGTCATAACGCTCCATCAGGATGCCTTGAGCCTGGCCCACGGTGCCGCGGGACTCCATCGACCGCAGCAGTCGATCACGCTCACGGGCTATCGCCAGGGAGACCGCGGCGTGAGACGCGAACACCTCGCCGAGGGCCACGTCGTCGGTGTGGAAGAAGGAGGGGTGGCGTGAGTACAGCGTGAGGGCCCCCGTGGTGTCGTCGTCGACCAGGCTCAGGCTCAGAGTCGAGCGGTATCCGAGGTCAGCGGCCTGAGGAGCCCAGAAGCGCCACCGACCGTCGAGCCGAAGGTCGGCGGCGACGAGGTGCTCATGGCGGGTCAGTGCCTGCAGACCCGGACCCTCACGGAACTCCAGCTGCAGCTCGTCGGCTCGGGCCGCGTCCCAGGTGCTGGCTGCCGCCTGTGCGACACGGCCGCCGTCACCGGCGAGCAGGATGCTCACGGCGTCGCACGGGAAGGTCTCTCGAGCCAGCCGCATCACGGTGGCCAGGGTGTCGTCGATCTTGGCCTGAGCGAACATCTCCTGGGCCATCCGAGCGAACTGCACGAGCCTTGGCTCGACAGGTGCGACCTCGAGCATCGGTGCATTGCTGACCATCGTCATCTCTAACTCCCTGTTGTGCGGGTGTTCCGTCGCCCTCTGCCCCGTGGCAGCTGACCGAGCACCGTCCGTCGGTTCGTGCTCTGCGGGCCGCAGGGCACCCCTTCGTTCAAACCAGAACTCTCCAGCCGCCACGGCCCGTCAGGGCCACGACCAGACTTGCCGATCGGTGCCGCTGTCCCCCGAGATGCGTCGGATGGTGATTTCTCAACCCCTGCAGTATAGGCTCAAAGTTATGCATTCGACGACAGGGGTGAACAAGTTCAGCACGAGGGTCCCTGGGGACCCCACCGTGCTGGTCCGGCGGCCCACCCGCCCTCACCCTCGTCCATGAGCGCAGACGACGGTCTGGTCCCGCAACTGGAGAGCCCCGACCCTGACGAGGAGCTCACCATCCAGCAGGTCAGCAGTCTTCTCGGGCTGCCGGCGCCCACGATTCGCTCCTGGGAGCGCCGGTACGGCGTCCCGCAGGCGGGCCGCAGCCAGGGCGGACATCGCCGTTACAACGTCGAGCAGATCGAGATGCTGGGTCAAATGCGAGACGAGATCGCGCTCGGCCGTCGAGCCGTCGACGCCGCCGCGAGCATCATGTCTGCCGGGGACACCTCGCCGGCGGACCTGGTGGAGGACTTTCTGCACGCAGCGATGACGCTCGACCCGGCGGGTCTCACCCGTGTACTCGAGGCAGCGCGCTCATCTCTGGGTTTGGAACGCAGCGTGGACGACGTGATCATGCCCGCGCTACGCCAGATCGGCCGGCGCTGGGAGGCTGGCCGCTGCGACATCGCGCACGAACACCTCGCCAGTCAGGCCACCCAGGCGTGGCTGGTGTCGATCGGTCGCACCGCGCCACCGCCGGTGGACCGGCCCGTTGTGCTGAGCGGTGGACCTCTCGACCACCACACCTTGGGGCTGGACTGCATCGGTGCTCTGCTGCGTCAGCGCGGCTGGGACTGCCGGATGCTCGGCGCCCGGATGCCGTCGGAATCCCTGGCTCGCGCAGTCGTCGAGACTGACGCGGCGGCCGTGGTCCTGGTCTGCCATCTGGCCCCCGGCCGGCGGGCGGCGATCGACTCCCTGCACGCCGCGAACGGGCACCACGCGGCGCTGTTCTACGCGGGTGGAGCCTTCTCCTCCCGGCAGTCACGCCACGGGGTGCCCGGCCACTACCTGGGGACGAACCTCGGCGCTGCCGCCGACCTCATCACGTCCACGGTGATCGCAGAGCTGCCCTGAGCCTGACCCCGTGCTCCGTCTCGCTCGGTCAGGGTGCGGTCGGTGTTGACCAGACCCGGCGGTCGAGTGATCGACTACGATCAGAGCGGTTCACGCCTCGGTGTGACGAGCTCTCGCTCGGGGCCTGGGGATCTCCGAGTTCCTGCGCCGCAGGTTCGAATCCTGCCGAGAGCACATGGCGCAGCCCGGAACAGTCAGTCGCATCGTCCTGGCGTCCATCTGGCTACCCCTCGGCGCGGCCATGGTGGTGGTGCCCAGCTGGCTTGGCTGGACCCGCTGGGCGGTCATCCTCAACGGACATCCCGTCACCCTGACCGTCACCATCCTGTGCGCGATGGTGGGCCTGGTGGCGGTCGTCTGGGCCCTTGGATCCCTCTTCCTCGGTAGCCGCTACGACCGCGAGGTCGAGCTAGGAGAGCCCGGGTACCGGACCAGGAAGCAGCTGCACCGCCGGGCCAAGCGGCGGATCGGGCTGGCGATCCCGGCGCTGCTCGTCTGTCTGCTGGTCGTCTCGGTGCTGGCCTGGGCGCGGCCCTTCGCCGCGACGGCGGTGGCCGTAGCGGCAACCCGGTCCAGCACCACCGTGGCTGTGGCCGACCGGCTCACCTGGTACGAGATGAGGAGCATCCGCCAGGACAGGTTCGGCCGCGAGATCCGGCCCACGATCGGGTTGGTCTTCTATCCGGGTGCGCGCGTCGACTCCCGGGCGTACGCCAACGTGCTGAAGCCGCTGGCCGCGGCGGGATATCTGGTGATCGTGCTGAAGTCGCCGTTCGGAATCGCTTTGGCCGACGTCAACCAGGCGCAGGCGGCACTGGACGTGCATCCGGAGATCCGGAGCTGGGCGGTGGGCGGTCACTCGTTGGGTGGCGTGGCGGCCGCGTCCTTCGCCGACAGCCACGCTCCCCAGGTCAAAGGGCTGCTGTTCTTCGCGTCCTACCCGTCGGTCAAGCTCGAGCGCAGCGACCTCGTGGTCACCTCGGTGTCCGGCACCGCCGACGGCCTCGCCACCCCATCCGACATCGCCGACTCCAAGCCCGACCTGCCGCGCGGCACCCGGTTCGTCGCGGTCAGGGGCGGCGTGCACGCCTTCTTCGGAGACTACGGTGACCAGCCGGGGGACGGCACCCCGGGCGTGGCCCGGGCGGCCGCCCAGGCACAGATCGCCAAGGCGAGCATCGCGCTGCTGGCCGCGCTGGCCCCGGCAGCAAAGAAGAGGTAGTCACTCTACGATCGACGCATGAGCGAATCCGGCCTACACCGTGCCCAGCAGAAGATGTCCGCCGCCGGCGTGCACCAGCAGGCGATCGACGTCTTCAGCTACTACTACCACCAGCTCGAGGAGGGCGTCACCGGCTTCATCGCCGAGGACTCCATCGACCCGGTGACCGATCCTGCGTTGCTCAGCGACGTCACGGTCAGCCCCGAGGCGGCGACGTCTGCCCTGGCCAGCACTGTGATCATCAAGCTCAACGGCGGACTCGGCACCTCGATGGGCATGGACAAGGCCAAGTCGTTGCTGCCGGTCCGGGACGGGAAATCGTTCCTGGACCTGATCGTCCAGCAGGTCGTGAGCACCCGAGCCGAGTACGACGTCAAGCTGCCGCTGATCTTCATGAACAGCTTCCGCACCCGCGAAGACACCCTGGCCGCGCTCGCCGTCTACCCTGATCTGGCCACAGACGGGCTGGAGCTCGACTTCCTGCAGAACCAGGAGCCGAAACTGCTGGCCAGCGACCTGACACCCGTCGAGTGGCCGGCCGATCCCACCCTGGAGTGGTGTCCGCCCGGACACGGCGACCTGTACACCGCGCTGGAGGCCTCAGGCCTGCTGAAGAAGCTGCTGTCCCTCGGCTACCGGTACGCCTCGGTCTCGAACTCCGACAACTTGGGTGCGGCACCGGACGCAACGATCGCCGGCTGGTTCGCAGCGAGCGGTGCCCCGTACGCGGCGGAGATCTGCCGCCGGACGCCCGCCGACCGCAAAGGTGGTCATCTGGCCATCCGGAAGGCTGACCGGCAGCTGATCCTGCGCGACACCGCCCAGACCTCCAAGGCGGAACTGCACTACTTCACCGACGAGCACCGTCACCCGTACTTCCACACCAACAACCTGTGGTTCGACCTGGAGGTGCTCGACCGGACGCTGGGGGAGCGAAGCTCGGTGCTGGGTCTGCCGCTGATCAAGAACGAGAAGACGGTGGACCCGGCGGACTCGTCGTCGCCGCAGGTGGTGCAGATCGAGACGGCGATGGGCGCCGCGGTGGAGGTGTTCGAGGGAGCGACCGCGATCGGCGTCGGCCGGGACCGGTTCGTGCCCGTGAAGACGACCAACGACCTGCTGTTGCTGCGCTCGGACGTGTACGAGGTGGGTGCGGACGGCCGGCTCACCAAGGTGGTCGACCCAGCGCCGCTGGTCGATCTGGACCCGGACTTCTTCAAGACCATCTCCGGTTTTGAGAAGCGCTTCGCCGCCGGCCCCCCGTCGTTGAAGGACGCCACCACCCTGACCGTGGAAGGCGACTGGACCTTCGAGGCCGGCGTCCGGGTCATGGGGGACGGCGTCCTGCAGGACGAGGGCGGTCCGAGCACGGTCCCCGCCGGGACCGAGCTGGTGGACCACAACGACTCGTACTGACGGGACCGTGGCGCTCCGACGAGGAGGATCGATCAGACCGAGGTGACGACGTCCTCGAAGTCGAGGCGTGGCTGGCGGGGACGGAAGGCCTCGTCTGACGGCTGACCGACGTTGACGACGACCATGGCTCGGTGGCGACCGTCGGGGAAGAACTCTCGGCTGACCCCGTCAGCGTCGAAGCCTCCCATGGGACCAGCGGCGAGCCCGGCGGCGCGGATGCCGACGATGAAGTAGCCGACCTGGAGCCCGGTGCTCAGGTGGGCGGCCTGGACGCGCGCGGTCTCGTCGGAGAAGGCGTCGCGGGCGCCCGGGAATGCCGGGAAGGTCCGGGGGAACTCGTCGTGGAAGTCGTAGTCTGCGGCCAGCACCGCGACGAGGGGAGCGGCCAGCGTCTTGGCTCGGTTGCCTTCGGACATGTGCTGGACCAGACGCTCACGCGCTTCCGGGCTTCGGACGAGCACCACGCGCAGCGGCTGGCTGTTCATAGCCGTCGGACCCCATTTGGTGAGCTCGTAGACCGCGCGAATCTGCTCCTCGGTGACTTCCTCATCGGTGAAACCGTTGGCGGTGTGCGCCTCCCGAAACAGCAGATCCTGGGCGTCCGGGTTCAGTTCGAGGGCGTTGAACTCGGCTTCGAGCTGGTCGAGGTCCGAGGAAGGGCTGGTGGTTGAGGTCATATCAAGTTGAACTATCAACTAGGTCAGCATATTTCCTACCGAACGTGATCTACACCATCTCGGTGGCGGTTGCTGGAAGGAGAGCCGGTCGGGATCAGCTCACCACGAGGACGACCAGGGTGCGCGGGCCGTGCACGCCCTCGACCCGGTCGAGCTCGATGTCGCTGGTCGCGCTCGGCCCGCTGACCCAGGTGAGCGGCCGGGTGGGGTCCAGGAGGGCCACCGCCGGTCCCACGTCCGCCACGATCTGGG
>JBBRYD010000112.1:0-13111 GCA_038238065.1 Propionibacteriales bacterium
CGAATCGGCTCAACCATGAGACCACCGCCATCGACCACACGCTGGCCAGGGTCCGCGCCATGTCGCCCAAGGCGACCCTGGAGCGCGGCTACGCCATCCTGGTGGACGGGGAGGGTCACGGGGTGACGTCGGTCCACGACGTCGACGAGGACGACGACCTGCTGGCTCATCTGGTCGACGGACAGCTCATCCTCGCCGTTCGCGAGACCCAATCAGGTCAGCTAGGAGCAGCATCATGAGTACACCCACGACGTCGAGTGCCGACGCCGAGCTGAGCTATGAACAGGCTCGCGACGAGTTGATGACGGTGGTCCAACGGCTCGAGTCCGGTGGGGTTCCGTTGGATGAGTCGCTGGCCCTGTGGGAGCGCGGTGAGAAGCTGGCCACGGTGTGTCAGCAGTGGCTCGACGGGGCCAAGGCGAAGATCGAAGCGGCCCGGGCCCAGCCCGGCGGCGACTAGCGGCCGGCCAGATGCGTCTTGGTCAGGCGGACCGCGGGGTCACGAAACGTCGTCGGTAGTCCGCCGGGGCCAGCCCGATCTCGCGACGGAAGTGGTCCCGGAGCACCACTGATGAGTTGAAGCCGACCCGCACAGCGATCTGCTCGACGCCCAGCTCACTCTCCTCCAACAGACTCCGGGCCGCGAGGATCCGCTGTTGCGTGAGCCATTTGTGTGGCGTCGTGCCCGTCTCAGCACCGAACCGTCGGGCAAACGTCCGCTCGCTCATCATGGCCCGCCTGGCCAACGAGGACGCCGAGTGCTCCTCGTCGAGATGGGCCAGCACCCAGGTCAGTAACGGCGCCAGGCTGTCTGCTGTGCAGGCCGGGATCGGCATCTCGACGAACTGCTGCTGCCCCCCGTCACGCTGCGGCGGCACCACCATCCGGCGGGCGATCTTCGTGGCGATGGCCGTCCCGAGCTCGCGCCGGACATAGTGCAGGCAGGCGTCGATCCCGGCGGCAGTGCCGGCGCTGGTGATGATGTTGCCATCGTCGACGTAGAGCACCCGGCAGTCGATGATCGCCTCGGGATAGGCCCGCTCCATCTCGTCGACGTACATCCAGTGGGTGGTGCACCTGCGTCCGTCGAGCAACCCCGCAGCCCCCAGTACGAACGAGCCGGAACACAGGCTGAGCAGCGTCGCACCCGCCTCGGAGGCGTCTCTCAGGACCTGCAGCACCTCCGGTGGATAGTCATCACTGGCTCGGGCCAGCGTGGCGGAGACGATGACCAGGTCGCTGCCCACCACTCCGTCCAGGCCATGGGTGGTCGTGATGGAGAACGGGGAGATGTTCTTGGCCTGCAGCGGCTCGCCGGCCGTAGCCGAGCACACCCGGAAGTCGACCAGCGGCACCCCGTCCTCGGTCCGGTCCAGCCCGAAGACCTCGACCGCAACGCCGAACTCGAAGACGGCAACGGGCTCGATGAGGATGACGCTGACCGTATGAAGAGACACGCGGACAGTATGGCAGTAATCTTTCGTACGGCGTCAAAGATGCCACTATTGGCAAGATCCTTGTGCAGGAAGGATTAGTGCCATGACCGGACTACTGATCCTTACCGCAATCATCATGCTCGTGGTGCTGGCCTTCCGGCATCACGAAAGACGCTTCAACCGAGCGCCCCAGCCGTGGACCGACGCCGTAGTGGATCGCGACACCCAGCGGATGCGTCACGAGGTCAGCATCCTCGGGGCGAATTCAGCTGGAGCGCAACGTGGCCGCGTAGGACTCCAACGCCTCGTATGACGTGTCGCCGGACACGATCGCAGTCACCTGGGGGCTGGCTAGCACCAGTGATCGGGTCCGGTCGTCCTGGGTGACCAGTCGTTCCCACGTCTGGCCGCCGACGGTGCTCCGACCACCAGGCAGGCCCTCGCGCGTCTGGGTCTTGATCAGGTCGGCAGTCGCCTTGTCTCCCTGGTCGAGCTCGATATAGACGTCGTCGGGGGCCAGGAAACCCAGCTGCCAGGTGTTGCGCACCGCCGGGGCTCCGTTGAGGAACGGATCGCCGGTCTTGACCCAGGTCACTTTGGTGGCACGCCACTCCGGGGGGAGGCTGGTCGGAGCGAGCACCGGGTAGGGCGACTGATCTCGCGCCTGAGCGAGCACCGGCTTCCAGTCCACGACGGTCACCGGGTGGTCGTCGAGGTTACGGGTGAAGAGAAAGGCGATGACCAGGAGCGGCACCAGGATGACGGCCAAGGACCGGACCATGTCCCCGGCTGTCTTGGGTTTCTTTGCTTGCGCCACGCGCCCATCTTCACAGACCGCCCCAACCTCCAGCGATCAGCGGGGAGCCCGCGAGCAGATCGAGAGCGGGATCCGCCCGGGTCGTCGGTCCATCGGCTACCGACGACCCGGCCGGTCGCGGCTCGGGCGGATTCGACGGTCTGACGGCCGTCGAGGCCTGAGTCGCCCTCCTTACCCGGGTAACACCCATCGCCGCCGCCCCCGCGGTGACGGGATTCCCCCAAGAAGAATGTGATTTCCATTACCCTAACCCTCCGGCGGAGAAAGGCCGTCATCGCGCCGGGGTGGGCGGGCGGGCGCAGGCACTGCGTGGTGTGGTCCATTACGCTCGTCGTCGTGCACGACGAGCTTCCGAACGACGAGCCCGTCACCGTGGCCAGAGCCACGGGTCCCTACGGTGAGATCGTGCTCCGGCGACGGTCCAACGGCACCGAGACGGTGGACGAGCTGATCATCAACGGTGCCTTCGCCATGGACAGCACCGACACCTCCAGCGAACGGGAGCTGGCGCGGTTGGCCCACCGACGGGGCTCGGTCGGACAGCGGTGGCTGGTCGGCGGTCTGGGACTGGGCTACACCGCCGCAGAGGCGCTGGATCTCGGGGTGCAACACGTGGACGTGGTCGAGATGGAGCCCGGTCTGGTGCAGTGGGCGAGGCAGCGGCTGACCCCGACCCTGTCCCGGGTGGCGAACGATCCCCGCACCAGTCTCATCGTGGCCGACCTCGCTGACGTCGTGACCGGACTCGCGGATCCGCCGGCCTGGAACGCGATCCTGCTGGACGTGGACAACGGACCCGACTTCCTGATCCACCCCGGTAACGCCTTCCTCTACGCCACAGGGCTGCTGTCCGCGGCGTACCGGCGGCTCACTCCCGGGGGACGATTGGCCATCTGGAGCCAGGGTCGGTCGCCGGTGCTGATGAACACACTCGAGGCCATCGGGCCTGTCGTACACGAACACCTGGTGCCGGTGACCCGCGGCGGGCGCCGCCTCACGTACGCCATCTACAGGCTCGACCGCCCGCCGTCAGCGAACGTCCTCACTGGGTGAGAATGAAAGCATGAGCGACGACTTCAGGATCGAGCACGACACGATGGGTGAGGTGCGGGTGCCCGCCCGGGCGCTCTGGAAGGCCCAGACCCAACGGGCGGTGGAGAACTTTCCCATCTCGGGTCTGCCGATCGACCCGGCCCTGATCGCCGCTCTCGGCCGGATCAAGGGCGCCGCCGCCCAGACGAACGCGAGGCTGGGGGTGCTGAGCCCCGAGATTGCCGAGGCGATCATCAAGGCCGCGGACGCGGTGGCAGCCGGCGACCACGACGCCGAGTTTCCCATCGACGTCTTCCAGACCGGTTCAGGCACCTCGAGCAACATGAACACCAACGAGGTGATCGGCTCGCTGGCGACTGAGATCCTCGGTGCCGCCGTGCACCCGAACGACCACGTCAACGCCTCCCAGTCCAGCAACGACGTGTTCCCCAGCGCGATCCACATCGCCGCCACCGAAGGGCTGACCACGGCGCTGATCCCAGCTCTCCAGCACCTGGAGAACGCCCTCAGTACGAAGGCAGCCGAGTTCGCCGAGGTGGTGAAGAGCGGACGGACGCACCTGATGGACGCGACGCCGGTCACCCTCGGGCAGGAGTTCGGCGGATATGCGGCACAGATCCGCTACGGCATCCACCGGGTCCGAGACACCCTCCCCCGTGTCGCCGAGCTCCCGTTGGGCGGCACGGCCGTCGGCACCGGGATCAACACCCCGGCCGGCTTCGCCGCGTCGGTGATCGCCATCGTGGCCGAGCAGACCGGTCTGCCGTTCACCGAAGCGCGTGACCACTTCGAAGCCCAGGGAGCCCGCGACGGTCTGGTCGAGGCCTCGGGCGCCCTGCGAACGCTGGCGGTCAGCCTCAACAAGATCGCCAACGACCTCCGCTGGATGGGGTCTGGGCCGCGGGCAGGGCTGGGCGAGATCTCACTCCCCGACCTGCAACCCGGCTCATCGATCATGCCCGGCAAGGTCAACCCGGTGCTCGCCGAGGCGACCACCATGGTCTGCGCACAGGTGATGGGTAACGACGCCGCCATCGCCTTCGCCGGTGCCTCCGGCAACTTCGAGCTCAACGTGATGCTGCCGGTGATGGCCCGCAACCTGCTCGAGTCGATCCGACTGCTGAGCAACGTCACCCGACTGCTGGCCGACCGCTGCGTCTCCGGCATCACGGCCAACGTCGAGCACTGCCGCACCCTGGCCGAGTCCTCACCCTCCATCGTGACCCCGCTCAACCGTTACCTCGGGTACGAGAACGCCGCCGCCGTGGCCAAGCAGGCGCTCAAGGAGAACAAAACCATCCGGCAGGTGGTCATCGAGTCCGGCGTAGTCTCCGACGGGAAGCTGACCGAGGATCAGCTCGACCGAGCGCTGGACGTCCTGGCGATGACCCGCCCGCCCCAGTAGCGGGCGGGAGCCGTGAGCGGGCTGGGTCAGTACCAGCCGTGTGAGCTCTTGAAGCCCCACGCGGAGCAAGGCGTGCCGTACCGGCTCTTGACGTACCCCAGCCCCCACTTGATCTGGGTGGCCGGGTTCGTCCGCCAGTCAGGGCCCGCCGAGGCCATCTTGCTGCCGGGCAGGGCCTGCGGGATCCCGTAGGCGCTGGAGGTCGGGTTGTCGGCGGAAACCTTCCACATGCTCTCGCGCATGATGATGTTGTTGTAGCAGTTGAACTGCTTGCTTCCCCAGCCGTACCTGCTCTGCATGATCTGTCGCGCGATCGCCTTCGGGCTGGTGGTGTCGAGGTTGTAACCCTGCCGCTTCACCTTGGCCGCCGCTCGGGCTGCGGCCTTCTCGCGCTCAGCCTTCTTCCTCGCCGCCGCCTCACGCTTCCGCTTCTCCGCCGCCTTCTTCTCCGCTTCCCGTGCCTTCTTCTCGGCCGCAGCCTTCTTCTTCGCGGCTTCGGCCTTCTTCTTCTCGGCTTCGGCCTTCTTCTTCTCCAGCGCCGACTCTTCCTTGGCGATGGCGGTGCGCTGCGTCAGCAGGACCTTGCCGCGGACGACGGCCGAGTTGCCGGTCGTCAACGGCGCACGCTCGGTGCCGCGGGTATCGCGGGCGAAGCGCTGGTCGGGCTTGGCCGTGATCGTGGACGGTGCCTGCGCCCGAGCCGAGGTCGCCACGAGCGGGGCCGCGACGGCCGTCATCTCCTGAGCAGGAGAGCCCGTGGTCAGGCCGGTGACCACTGCTCCTGCAGTCAGGACGGAGATTCCGGTAGCGGCTAGGGCATGTTTGACGAGTCGGCGCACTTGGAGCACCCTGCCATAACGCCGTTACCAAAACGAAATCAAAGTGTGACCAGTCACAGCAGTGGTTCGCTTGACAGCGATCCGACAAGGCGTCACGAGGCGCGCCACTGTGGTCAGGATCACCGACCAACAAGCGAGGGCAAGCCGCTAGCCCAGGGTCACATCCTCGAGCATCTCGGTCACCAGCGCGGCGATCGGCGAGCGCTCGGAACGGTGCAGGGTGACGTGCGCGAAGAGCGGATGCCCTTTCAGCTTCTCCACCACGGCGACCACACCGTCGTGCCGACCGACTCGGAGGTTGTCCCGCTGGGCCACGTCGTGGGTCAGTACCACCCGCGAGTCCTGTCCGATCCGGCTCAGGACCGTGAGCAGCACGTTGCGCTCCAGCGACTGCGCCTCGTCGACGATCACGAACGAGTCATGCAGGGAGCGTCCCCGGATGTGGGTCAGCGGCAACACCTCGAGCAAACCACGCTCCAGGATCTCCTCGATCACCACCTTGGCGGTGACCGAGCCGAGGGTGTCGAAGACCGCCTGGGCCCAGGGCGCCATCTTCTCGCCCTCGTTGCCCGGCAGGTATCCGAGCTCCTGGCCGCCGACCGCGTACAGCGGGCGGAACACGACCACCTTGGAGTGCTGCTGACGCTCGAGCACCGCTTCCAGGCCGGCGCACAGCGCCAGCGCCGACTTACCGGTACCGGCCCGGCCCCCGAGGGAGACGATCCCGATCGACGGGTCCAGCAACAGCTCGAGCGCGACGCGCTGCTCGGCCGAGCGACCGTGCAGACCGAAGGCGTCCCGGTCCGCTCTGACCAGCTTGAGCTCTTTGCCCGGGGTCACCCTCGCCAGCGCGGACCCGCTGCCGCTGAGCAGCACGACGCCGGTGTGACACGGCAGGTCGCGGGCCTGCTCGAGGTCGAGGAGGCCGCGGTCGTACAGCTCGTTCAGCTCATCGGGGCTCACCTCCAGCTCCGTCATCCCGGTCCAGCCGGACTCCACCACCAGCTCGGCCTGATATTCCTCGGCCGCCAGCCCCACGGCGGCGGCCTTGACGCGCATCGGCAAATCCTTGGAAACCAGGGTGACGGCGTAGCCCTCCGCAGCGAAGTTCAGCGCGACGGCCAGGATGCGGGTGTCGTTGTCCCCGAGACGGAACCCGGCCGGCAGCACCGAGGGGTCGGTGTGGTTGAGCTCGACGTGCAGGGTCCCGCCGACGTCGTTGACCGGAATCGGTGCGTCGAGCCGTCCGTTCGCGAGCCGCAGGTCGTCGAGCTGACGCAGCGCCTCCCGGGCGAAGTAGCCGAGCTCCGCATGGTGTCGTTTGGCCTCCAGCTCGGTGATCACGACCACGGGCAGCACCACGTCGTGTTCGGCGAACCGGCGCAGCGCATGTGGATCGCTGAGCAGGACGGAGGTGTCGATGACGTAGGTGCGCCGGTCACGCCTCGAAGAATCGATGGACCGGGAAGCAGACGTACGAGCGGTAGACACAGGTGGTCCTCCTGGAGACCGAACGCCATCCGCGCCCGGCCCCACTGGCTAGGTGGTTGGCCGGGATGGCAGCAGGGCCAACATCGCCCTGCTCGCGTGTCCGTCATGAGACGGCGCATCGATCGCCTCCCGTACGGTCCGCTCTCTGCACGGCCCGTGCTCAGAACGTACGTCTACTGGGTCGTGGATTGGCTGTCCCACGCCGTTTGTCACGCGATCGTCATTCCGCCGTCATCAGCCCCCGTCCTCACGATCGAGACGGCCAGCCGTCGGTGGTGATCACTGCCCGAAGCGGCGCTCGCGCTGACCGTACGCCCGGAGGGCACGGATGAAGTCGACCTTGCGGAAGTCCGGCCACAGCGCCTCGCAGAAGTAGAACTCGCTGTGCGCCGACTGCCACATCAAGAATCCTGACAACCGTTGCTCGCCCGAGGTCCGGATGATCAGGTCGGGGTCGGGCTGGCCCTTGGTGTAGAGGTGCTCGGCGATGTGCTCGATGTCGAGGTTGGCCGCCACGTCGTCGATGGACATGCCGTGCCGGGCCTGCTCGGCCAGCAAGGAGCGGACGGCGTCCCGGAGCTCGTGCCGGCCGCCGTAGGAGACGGCGACGTTGATCATCATCCCGTCGAGCTCGGCGGTGTCCCGTTCGGCCTTCTTCAAGATCTCCGCCGAGTCGGCCGGCAACAGGTCCAACGCCCCGACCGGATGCACCCGCCAGCGTCTGGTGTCTGCGAGTCCGGTGACCATGTTCTCGATCACGTTGAGCAGCGGACCGATCTCCTCGTCGCTGCTACGGGTGAAGTTATCGGTCGACAACACCCAGAGGGTGACCACCGGGATCCGCAGCTCGTCGCACCACTCCACGAACTCCTTGAGCTTGTCAGCGCCCGCCTGGTAGCCGGCGACCAGTGGCTTGCCGGGAGCGTTCGTCCGGGCCCACCGCCGGTTGCCGTCGGCCAGCACGGCCACATGTCGCGGCAGCTGCAACGGGTCGAGCTCAGCGATCAGCCGATGCTCGTAGGTGGAGTACAACAGCCCTGAGGGATGCAGGCGGTCCACGAACTCGCGAAGCCGATCGACTCTTGGCACATTTCAGCGTAGCCCTCCACCGAGCCACCCCCGTTGCGGACACACCCTCCGTCCTGCTGGTCCGCCGAAACCTACGCTTCCGTAACCTACGGTGAGTAAACTTGAGGCGACCCCCGAGGAGACGACGACCTATGAGCGACAGCACACCGGCCCAGTTCGTGCAGCGACCGGACGGTCCGCCGGATCCGGCGAGCGACCTGATGGCGCCGGTGAAGCCCAAGTTGCGCGGCTGGTTGCACGCCGGGGCGACCCCGCTGGCCATCGCCGCCGGGATCGTGCTGATCTCCCTGGCACCGACCGCGCTGGGTCAGCTGGGCGGTGCGGTCTTCCTCGCCGCCTCGGTGATGCTCTACGGCACCAGCGGCCTCTACCACCGGTTCTCCTGGGGTGAGCGCGGCGAGGCGGTGCTGCGTCGGATGGATCACGCCAACATCTACGTCTTCATCGCGGCGACCTACACGCCGTTCGCCCTGATGATGCTGCACGGCTCCTCCCGGGTGCTGCTCCTCGGTGTGATCTGGGGTGCCGCCGTGCTCGGGTTGCTCTTCCGGCTGTTCTGGTTGGGCGCACCTCGGTGGCTGTACACCGTGCTCTACCTGGCCATGGGCTGGGCCGCGGTGGGCTGGTTCAAGCAGTTCTACGAGGCCGGCGGACTGACCGTCTTCCTGCTGATCCTGGTCGGTGGGCTGTTCTACACCTTCGGGGCGGTGGTCTACGGGCTCAAGCGGCCCAACCCGTCGCCGCGCTGGTTCGGCTTTCATGAGATCTTCCACGCCTGCACCATCGCCGCCTTCGTGGTGCACTACGTCGCGATCTCTCTGGTCACCTACCGAGCGGGCTAGCCGGCGAGCTGGGTCTCCAGCCCGGACACCGTGGTGACCGGCAACCGACAGACGAAGCCACGGCAGACGTAGGCAGTGGCCAGACCGTCCACCGGCGGTCGGTCAGCGAGCAGGGCGACCCCGGGCTGGTCGCTCTCCCCAGCCACGATGACTGAGCCGGCCGGGGCATTCCGGTACGCGGACAGCACCAGCGCGGCTCGGGCCGGATCCTCGGCTGCCCCCACGATCGCTACCTGGACCGGGCTGGACACCGTGCGGCTCACCGCGTCGGCCAGCAACCAGCCCGCGAAGCGTGGCGCCTGTCGGACCAGCCGTCCCGCCGTGGCCGCCGCCCGCTCCGCTCGGGCCGCCAGGCGGTCGTCGCCGGTGAGCTCGGACAGCAGGCTCAGGGCGTGCACCGCACTGCTCAGCCCGGACGGCGTTGCGTTGTCGGTCCCGTCCTGGGGGCGGGCGAAGAGTGGCTCCGCGTCGTCGCCGGTGTCGAAGAACCCGCCCGCGCCGTCGTCGAAGTGGTCCAGCAGCACTTCGGTCAGCATGCTGGCCCGCTCGATCCAGACCGGGTCTCCCAGGGCGGAGCCGAGCCTGACGAAGCCCTGGACGACGGCGGCGTAGTCCTCCAGGATGCCCGCCGCCGGGCCAACCCGGCCATCTCGGGACGTCCGTCGAAGCCGCCCGTCCACCCAGTGCACCCGCCACAGCAGCTCCCCCGCGTCGGCGGCTGCCGCGAGCCAGTCCGGTCGGTCGAACACCATGGCCGCTTCCACCAGCGAGGTGATCAACCAGCCGTTCCACGCGGCCACCACCTTGTCGTCTTGGCCGGGCCGGGGGCGCAGCGCGCGAGCCGCCAGCAGCTCGGCGCGGACCCGGGCCACCTGTTCCGGGTCCGGGTCCACCGGCAGCTGCAACGTGGAGAGGCCGTGCTCGAAGGTGCCCGGGTCGGTCACCGAGTAGATCTGTGCCGCCGCCCGGCCCTGTTCGGCACCCAGCACGGTGATGAGCTGTTCGGGGCTCCAGGCGTAGAAGACGCCTTCGTGCAGCTGACCGGCCTCGTCCACGGAGTCGGCATCCAGGCTGGCGGCAAAGCCCCCCTCGGCGGTTCGCATCTCGCGCAGCAGCCACTGCACGGTCTCCTCGACCACCCGCTGCCCCAACGGTTGCCGGGTGCGGCGCCACCAGTGGACGTAGTCCCCGAGCAGCAGCGCGTTGTCGTAGAGCATCTTCTCGAAGTGCGGCACCACCCAGGCGGCATCCACGCTGTACCGAGCGAAGCCGCCACCGAGCTGGTCATAGATCCCTCCCCGGGCCATCGCCTCCAGGGTCTGGCCGGCCATCGACATCGACTCGCCGTCACCCAGCCGAAGTAACGCCTCGAGCACCATCGACGGCGGGAACTTCGGCGCCCGGCCGAACCCGGCCGCCACCGGGTCGAAGCTCTTCGCCAGCTCCTCGAGGGCCGCGTGCAGGTCGTCGGCGACGACCGTGCCCGCCAGGCCGGCCGGTCGCTGCTGGGCCAGCTGAGCCACGATGTTGTCGGCGCTGCCCAGCACCTCGTGGCGGCGGCCGGTCCAGGCACTGCTGATGGCGTCCAGGATCTGCGGGAAGGACGGTAGCCCGTGGTGCGGGGTGGGCGGGAAGTAGGTCCCGGCGTAGAACGGCTGCCGGTCGGTGGTGAGGAAAACCGTCATCGGCCAGCCGCCCTGCCCGGTCAGCGCCTGGGTGGCCTGCATGTAGACCGCGTCGACGTCCGGCCGCTCCTCGCGGTCGACCTTGATGGCCACGAAGTTGTCGTTGATGAAGCGGGCCGTCGCTGCATCCTCGAACGACTCGTGAGCCATCACGTGGCACCAGTGACAAGCGGCGTAGCCGACCGACAGGAACACCGGTACGTCGCGTCGCGCAGCCTCCGCGAACGCCTCGTCCGACCACTGCCACCAGTCGACCGGATTGTCGGCGTGCTGCAGCAGGTAGGGGCTGGTCGCTTCAGCCAGTCGGTTCTGTCCCGTCACGCTCCGACACTACCGGCCGGGGACGCATTCGCTGTCCGAGCTTGTCAGCCCCCGGGGAGCCCGGATGGCGCGAGCGCCAGGCAGCGCGTGAGTGGGTCCCGCCTGGGGGCTCAGGGTCTTGTGTCGGAGCGTGGATGGGCCTGGCGGGAGCCCGCCCCTGGGGACAAGACCGAAATCATGCGTCAGCAAGAGCGGGCGGATGGTTGCGACGACACAAGACCCTGAGCCCCCAGGCGGCCCCCACCCACACGAACAACCCGACGAGACCTAGAAGCCCATCCCGAGGCGGTGGTACGCCTGGTTCCAGCGGATCTCGTTCGCGAACGCCCGCCGGTTGGTATCGGAGTCGATGACCAGCAGCTCCGTCCCCACCATCTCGGCGAAGTCGGTCAGCTCCTCGGTCCCGACGGCCTTGGACAGCACCGTGTGATGCGGGGCACCGGCGGTCAGCCAGCACTCCGCCGAGGTGGCCAGGCTCGGCCGCGGCTCCCAGACCGCCCGGGCCACCGGCAGCTTGGGCAGTGGCTCGTCGGGCTGGACCACGTCGACCTCGTTGACCACCAGACGAAAACGCTCGCCCAGGTCGCTGATGCCGAGGACGGTGGCCGGTCCGCTCGCTGCGGTGAACACGAGCCGGACCGGGTCCTCGCGGTCACCGATCCCCAGCGGATGGATCTCGATCCGCGGCTTGTCGCCGGCGATCGTCGGGCAGACCTCGAGCATGTGCGCGCCCAGGATCTTCTGTTTTCCAGGGCCGAGATCGTAGGTGTAGTCCTCCATGAAGGACGTACCCCCGGGGCGACCCTGCCCGATCGCCTTGATGGTGTGCAGCATCACCG
Organism: Propionibacteriales bacterium; assembly: GCA_038238065.1. Lineage (GTDB taxonomy): Bacteria > Actinomycetota > Actinomycetes > Propionibacteriales > Propionibacteriaceae > Microlunatus. The sequence continues at coordinate 11,818 of JBBRYD010000112.1, forward strand.
AGGTCTTCCAGTCGCCCTCGCCGCCGAACCCGTAGCCGTCGGCCATCAGTCGCTGCACGGCGAGCCCGGGCAGCTGGCGAAGCCCGCCGAGGTCCTCGAAGTTGGTGGTGAAGGCTCCGAAGCCGCCGTCGGTGAGGAAGGCCCGCAGGCCGGCTTCGATCCGGGCGCCGTAGCGCAGCGACTCGTGCCGATCGCCACCCACGGCCAGCTCGGGAGCCAGCTCGTAGAGGTCTTCGTACTCGCTGACCAGGGCGTCGATCTCGGTGTCGCTGATCTGGTCCACCACCGCGACCAGGTCGTTCACCCCGTACGCGTTGACGGAGACGCCGAACCGCAGCTGCGCCTCGACCTTGTCACCGTCGGTCACGGCCACGTCGCGCATGTTGTCGCCGAACCGGGCCAGCCTGAGCCGGCGGACCGCTGCGTATCCGGTCGCCGCTCGTTGCCAGGCGCCGATCCTGGAGATCACGGAAGGGTCGGACACGTGGCCGGCCACGGTCTTGCGGGCCACCCCGAGACGGGTCTGGATGTACCCGAACTCCCGGTCGCCGTGCGCGGCCTGGTTGAGGTTCATGAAGTCCATGTCGATCTCAGCCCACGGCAGAGTCACGTTGGCCTGGGTGTGCAGATGCAGCAGCGGCGTCCGCAGCGCGTCGAGACCCGCGATCCACATCTTGGCCGGCGAGAACGTGTGCATCCAGGCGATGACCCCGATGCAGGCCGGGTCGCTGTTGGCCTGCAGCATCAGACGGTGGATGGCGTCGGAGTCGGTGAGCACGGGCTTCCAGACCACCTCGACGCCGAGCTCGTCAGCCGCGTTGAGCTGGGCCACGATCTGCTGGGACTGGTCCACCACCTGGGCCACGATCTCGGGTCCGTAGAGGCCCTGGCTTCCGGTCAAGAACCACACCTGGGTGGCGGATACGTTCGGCGAAACCGTCATGGGTCGTCCTTACTTCTGCCCGTAGGCGTTTTGGTAGCGCTCGAAGAGCGAGTCGATGTCGGACTGGGCGATGGGTAGGGGATCGCCCAGCTGCCGGGCGATGTGCACCGTGCGAGCGACCTCTTCACAGAGAACCGCCGCCTTGACCGCGGCCCTGGCGCTGGCACCGATGGTGAAGGGACCGTGGTTCTGCATCAGCACGGCGCGGGACCGAGACGTGGACAGCGTCGAGACGATGCCGTGCCCGATCGAGTCATCCCCGATCAGCGCGAACGGTCCGATCGGGATCTCCCCGCCGAACTCGTCGCCCATCATGGTCAGCACACAGGGGATGGGCTCCCCGCGGGCGGC
>JBBRYD010000113.1:0-13063 GCA_038238065.1 Propionibacteriales bacterium
ACCTGGGTCTCCACGTAGTTAGGGTGGATGTTGGGTTTCATGGCGTTCTCCTGGGTTTTGTCTGTGCCGGGTCGCCATGGATCAGATGATCAGACGTGAACCGGCAGCAACCGGATAAGTGTGCCGCAGACTTCCTGCGGTGACAAACTCTCAACGCGTGGGACGGCGGGATATTCCCCGCCGCCCTCGGACGTCATGAGTCGTCGCGACCGCCCTGCGGCAGCGTCTTGGTGATGGCGTACATGAACTCGGTGTTGCTGCCGGTCTTCTTGAGCCGGTCGAGAAGCATCTCCAGTCCCTGCTGGCCGTCGAGCCCACCGATGACCCGGCGCAGCTTCCAGATGATCGACAGCTCTTCCTTGCTGAGCAGCAGCTCCTCGCGCCGGGTGCCCGAGGCGTCCACGTCGATGGCGGGGAAGATCCGCTTGTCGGCGTACTCGCGACGGAGTCGGAGCTCCATGTTGCCGGTGCCCTTGAACTCCTCGAAGATGACGTCATCCATCTTGGAGCCGGTCTCAATCAGCGCGGTGGCCAAGATGGTGAGCGAGCCGCCGTTCTCGATGTTGCGGGCCGCTCCGAAGAAGCGCTTCGGTGGGTAGAGCGCCGACGAGTCGACACCACCGGACAGGATCCGGCCGCTGGCCGGGGCGGCGATGTTGTACGCCCGGCCCAGCCGGGTGATCGAGTCCAGCAGCACGACCACATCGTGGCCGAGCTCGACCAGCCGCTTGGCCCGCTCGATGGCGAGCTCGGCGACCGTGGTGTGGTCTTCGGCGGGACGGTCGAAGGTGGAGGCGATGACCTCACCCTTCACCGTGCGCTGCATGTCGGTGACCTCTTCGGGACGTTCGTCGACCAGCACCACCATCAGGTGGACCTCGGGGTTGTTGGTCGTGATCGCGTTGGCCAGCGCCTGCAGGATCAGCGTCTTACCTGCCTTGGGCGGGGAGACGATCAAACCGCGCTGGCCCTTGCCGACGGGGGACACGATGTCGATCAGCCGGGTGCTGAGGACGTTCTGTACGGTCTCCAGCCGGAGCCGCTCCTGCGGGAACAGCGGGACGAGCTTGCCGAATTCGGGCCGGTTCTTCGCCTTCTCGGGATCGTCACCGTTGATGGTGTCGATCCGGACCAGCGGGCTGTACTTCTCCTTGCGGTCGCCGTCCTTCGTCGTCTTGACGATGCCGGTGACCACGTCGCCCTTGCGCAGGCCGAGCTTCTTGACCAGGGACAGCGACACGTAGGCGTCGTCGGAGCCCGGCAGGTAGCCCGACGTACGAACGAACGCATAGTTGTCCATCACGTCGAGGATTCCCGACGTGGCGATCAGGACGTCGTCCTCACCCACCGTCGGATCGGCCTCGTAACGGTCCATCTGTGCGTTGCCGCCGCTCCGCCCGGTGCTGCGACCGTTGCGGTTCTGCCGGTCCCGGCTGCGACGCCGACGCCCACGGCGGTTGCCGCCGTCCTCGTCGAAGTCGCGGTTGGGGTTGTCGCGGCTCTGGCTCTCGCGCTCACGACCGTTGTTGGTGTCGCGGTTCTGGTTGTCCCGGCCGTTGCTGGTGTCACGACCGTTGTTGGTGTCGCGGTTCTGGTTGTCCCGGCCGTTCTGGTCTCGGCCGTTCTGGTTGTCACGCGCTTGGTTGTCCCGGCTCTGGTCGCGGCCGTTCTGGCCGTCGCGCTGATCGCGGCCGTTCTGGCGCCGGTTGCGGCTCTGGCCGCTGTCGCGGGAGCCGTTCTCGTCGCGGCTGGTTTCGGCGTCGGAGTCGGACCGGTCATGCTGCGTCGAGTCCCGCTCGGAGGTTGCAGCCTGACCTTCACGAGCCGTCTGGACGGTCTCGCGGGTCTCGTGTTGCGTGCCGTTGTGCTGCGGCGCCGTCTCCGATGCAGCGGCCTGGGTTGCAGCCGTACCCTCGGCGTTCTCCTGCTGCGGGGCGGCGGTCGAGGACTGCCTTCTCCGGCTGGGACGCTCGACCCGGGTGGCGCCGGCGGCCGTGTCCATCGTCGGCTGGGCCTCGGCCTTGACCGCGCTACGCACGGCATTGGTGTGCCCGCTCTGCGCGGACTGGATTGCTTCGATCAACTGGCCCTTACGCATGGCGCCGGTGCCCTTGAGACCGAGTGTGCTGGCGAGCTGCTTGAGCTCGGGCAGGACCATTCCATCGAGTCCGGCACCCTTGCGCCTACGTCCGCCCATCTTCTCTTCGACGGCGGCCGTCACTTCGGCTGTATCAGTCACGTTTTTCCTTCTCAGTTCGGGCTAGGTATGCCCATCCTGGGCCCGACGCGTCTCTCGCGGCGGGCATGTTGGTGTGGTTGTTCTGTTCTTCGTCGTTCACAGCGACGCTCTGGCGGTATCCAGAGACGCTGTAACGGGAGGTCCTGCTGGGGGAGATATTCTGTGCGCGCTTCGTTCCGGAGTGAAAACTGCGGAATCTGGCGAGGCGCTGCCTGACGGGAACTGTGGCTCGATAACTGAACCGGTCGGCTCCACTTGTTCGGCTATGCCAGATTAGCACTCTCCGCCTCAATGTGTCATTTGTCGACGCCCTGGCTTCTCGGCGTGTTGACCGTTGACCATTCGGGCGCCCGGTCCGACCGCCGCGGTACGGCTGTAGAACCCTGGAAAAGATCGCTCCGCCAGGGATTCCAGGTCTGACGCCTTCCCCAGGACCAGTACGGTCGGACCTGCTCCGCTGATGACCGCCGCATGGCCCAGCCCGCGCAGCAGCTTCATCAGCTCGTACGACTCGGGCATCGCCCGCTGGCGGTAGTCCTGGTGCAGCCAGTCGCGGGTGGCGTCCCACAGCAGCGCCGGATCGCCGGCCATGGCGTGCACCAGAAGCGCCGCGCGGCCGGAGTTGGCTGCCGCATCACTGTGCGGCACCTGGTCCGGCAGCAGGCCCCGAGCTGCCGAGGTTGCCACCGCGTTGCTCGGAACGAACACCACGACCCCCAGACCGGCAGCGACTTGACCCTCAGCCACCGTGATGCCGCTCAGCCCGTCGTAGGCGAGCACGAATCCGCCGTAGATGGCCGCCGCCACATTGTCGGGGTGGCCCTCGATGGCGTCGGCGTGGCCCAACAGCCACGCCTTGTCGACATCGCGACCGGCCAGGCTCGACGCCGCGAGCAGGCCGGCGACGATCGCTGCTGAAGACGAGCCCAGTCCGCGGCCGTGCGGGATGGTGTTGTGACAGGTCAGCCGGAGTCCGGGGGCGGTCACTCCCAGCTCGGCGAGGCCGAACAGCGCCGACCGCAGGATGAGGTGGCTCTCGTCGCGCGGCAGCCTTTCGGCTCCCTCCCCGGAGACGTCGATCTGGTACCCGGACTCCACCACCTGCAGCTGGATGGTCTCGGTCCAGTCCAGCGCCAGTCCGAAGCAGTCGAACCCCGGACCGAGGTTCGCGCTGGTGGCCGGCACCTTGATCGTGACCGAGAGTCCCGGTAGCAGGGGGACGACGGGGGCACTGACTCCGGGAGCTGTCACGTCAGGCCAGCAGCCCGCTCGCTCGAGCGACGTGGTTCACGTCCGGCTCGACCACCCCGGCCTGCAGCGGGGCCCGATGTGAGAGCGCCGTGTCGACATCCTTGAGTCCATTGCCGGTGACCGTGATCACGATCTGTTGCCCGGAGTCCAGTTCGCCTCGCTGATGCTTGCCGACCAGGCCGGCCACCCCGGCCGCCGAGGCGGGCTCGACGAACACGCCCTCCCGGGCCGCCAACAGTCGCTGAGCGCTCAGGATCTCGTCGTCGCTGACCGCCTCGAACAGCCCGTTCGACTCGTGCTTCGCCGCGATGGCCAGCTCGGTCGAGGCAGGGTTACCGATCCGGATCGCCGTGGCGACAGTTTCCGGATGCTCGACCCGGTGACCCAGCACCAGCGGAGCGGCGCCCGCGGCTTGGAAGCCCCACATACGAGGAGTCCGGCCCGCAAGGCCTGCGGCCGCGTACTGGGTGTAACCCCGCCAGTAGGCAGTGATATTCCCGCCGTTACCCACCGGCAGCACGTGCAGGTCCGGTGCATCGCCCAGGTCGTCGACGATCTCGAATGCCGCCGTCTTCTGACCCTCGATCCGCACCGGATTGACCGAGTTGACCAGTGCGACCGGGTAGGTGTCGGCCAGCGCCCGGGCCAGCTCGAGGCACTGGTCGAAGTTCCCGTCGATCTGCACCACGACGGCGCCGTGCACGATGGCCTGCACCATCTTCCCGGCCGCGATCCGACCGGCGGGCAGCAGCACGATGGGCTTGAGCCCGGCGCGCGAGGCGTACGCCGCCGCGGAGGCCGACGTATTGCCGGTGGACGCGCACACCACCGCTTCGGCCCCTTCGCCGGCGGCCACGCTGAGCGCGACGGTCATGCCGCGGTCCTTGAACGAGCCGGTCGGGTTGGCACCTTCGACCTTCAGCCAGACTTCGCAGTCGAGCATCTCCGACAAGACGTCCGCAGCGACCAAGGGCGTGCTGCCCTCGCCGAGGGTGATGACCGGGTCGGCGTCGGAGACGGGGAGCCAGGACCTGTACCGCGCGATCAGACCGCGGGTGGGCCGAGGCCGACCGGCTGCTCTCGGCTGAACCTCGATGGGGGTCTCCACGACCGGGGTCTGCACCATGTCACTCACCTTCCACTCTCATCACACTGGTGACCTCGCGGACGACGTCCAACCGGCGCAGCGCCTCGACGGTGGCGCTGAGGGCCGCGTCGGTGGCCCGATGGGTCACGATGACCAGCTGCGCGTCGGCCTCGCGGCCCTGCTGACGTACGGTCTGGATGGACACACCCTGCTCGGCGAAGCACTGGGCGATGGTGGCGAGCACACCCGCGACGTCGGCCACCTCCAGGCTGAGGTGGTACCGGGTGACCACGCTGCCGATCTTGCTCACCGGTCGGGCGGCATAGCTCGACTCCCCAGGTCCGGGGGCGCCCCGGAGCCGGTTACGGGCCACGGTGACCAGGTCGCCCAGCACGGCGCTCGCGGTGGGCGACCCGCCGGCACCCGGTCCGTAGAACATCAACCGACCCGCCCAGCGGGACTCGACGAAAACGGCGTTGTACGCCCCACCGACCGAGGCCAGCGGGTGGCTCCGGGGGATCATCGCTGGATGCACCCGGACTGAGACACTGCGCGCGTAGTCCGGATCGGAGGCCCGCGCTCCGGAGAGCTGGCAGATCGCCAGCAGCTTGACGACACAGCCCATCTCGCGCGCCGAGGCGATGTCGGAGGACGTCACCTCGGTGATGCCCTCGCGGTAGACGTCGGCGCCGGTGACCCGGGTGTGGAAGGCCAGGCTGGACAGGATCGCGGCCTTGGCCGCGGCGTCGAAACCCTCGATATCGGCAGTCGGGTCCGCCTCGGCGTACCCCAGGCTCTGCGCCTCGGCCAGGGTTTCGGAGAAGCCGGCGCCGTCGGTGTCCATCTTGTCCAGGATGAAGTTGGTGGTGCCGTTGACGATGCCGATCACCGAGGTGATCTCGTCGCCCACCAGCGACTCCCGCAGCGGTCGGATGATGGGAATGGCACCGGCGACGGATGCCTCGAAGTACAGGTCGACGCCCGCCTTCTCCGCGGCGGCGAACAAGGTCGCGCCGTCCTCGGCCAACAGCGCCTTGTTGGCGGTCACCACGGAGGCGCCTCCGGCCATCGCGGCCAGGATGAGCGAGCGGGCCGGCTCGATGCCGCCGATCACCTCGATCACCAGGTCGACGTCGTCGCGTCGCACCAGCGAGTCCGCGTCGGTGGTGAACAGGCTCGGGTCGATCCCCGGGCGGGTCCGGTTCAGTCTGCGGACAGCGATCCCGACCAGGTCGAGCGGGCGGCCCACCCGCGCCTGCAGGTCGTGAGCCTGCTCGGTCAGCAGCCGGACGACCTCGGACCCGACCACGCCGCAACCGAGCAACGCGACCCCGAGCGGGGCACCCGACTGGGGGCCTCCGGCGGTCTGCGTCGTGCTGGTCATGATCGGCTCGGAATCGTCATCGGCGGTGCGGGACCCTCATCGTGGTTTCGGGACTGTCATCGTTGTGCTCGACCTCATTCTCGCTGCTCCCGTCGTCCTCATCGGGCCCGTTCATTGTTCACCATGGTGAGAGCGGGGGGAAACTGCGTTCGAGCGCTGCGTCGACGGACCCGTCAGCCCACGTCCAGGGCCAGCAGGTCCTCGAGCGTCTCCCGGCGGACCAGGGTGGTGATGCGGCCGTCGGCCACCGAGACGACGGGGGGCCGAGGCACATGGTTGTAGTTGCTGGCCATCGACCTGCTGTACGCACCGGAGGCGGGCACCGCGATCAGGTCGCCGGCGGCGATGTCGGCGGGCAGGAACTCGTCACGGACCAGGATGTCTCCGCCCTCGCAGTGCTTGCCGACGACACGGGCCAGGGCCGGACCGGCTTCGGAACGACGCGAGGCCAGGCTGGCGGAGTACTCCGCTGCGTACAGGGCGGTGCGGATGTTGTCGCTCATCCCGCCGTCGACCGCTACGTAGAGCCGCGTGACCCCGCCGTCCAGGGTCACCGGCTTGACGGTGCCGACGCGGTAGAGCGCGAAGGCGGCCGGGCCGCTGATCGCGCGACCGGGCTCGATCGACAGGTGGGGCACGGCCACCCCCAGCGCCTGGCATTCTGCGACGATGATCTCCCGCAGCGCGCCGGCCAGCGTGCTGGGTTCGGATGGCGTGTCAGCACTGGTGTAGGCGATGCCGAACCCACCGCCGAGGTCGAGCTCCCCCAGCTCCACACCGGTCTCTCTGGCGAAGTCGGCGTGCAGCCGCAGCGTGCGGCGGGCGGCGACCTCGAAACCCTCGGTGTCGAAGATCTGCGACCCGATGTGGGAGTGGATCCCCACCAAGTCGAGGGCTGGATGGTCAGCACAGGCCCGCAGCGCCTCGGCCGCCGTACCACCGGCGATGGAGAAGCCGAACTTCTGGTCCTCGTGGGCGGTCGCGATGTATTCGTGGGTGTGGGCCTCGACGCCGGTGGTCACCCGCACCATCACCCGGGGTCGCGCTCCCGCGTCGGCGGCCAGCCCGCCCAAGCGGTGGATCTCGTCGAACGAGTCGACGATGATGCGCCCCACGCCAACTGCCAGCGCCTGCTCCAGCTCGGCCATGCTCTTGTTGTTGCCGTGCAACCCGATCCGTTTCGGATCGACCCCGGCACGTAGGGCCACGGCCAGCTCGCCGCCGGTGCAGACGTCCACGCCGAGACCCTCCTCGGCCACCCAGCGCGCGACTGCGGTGCAGAGGAAGGACTTAGCGGCGTAGTAGACGTCCCAGCCGGCGAAGGCGTCGGCGAAGGCCCGGGCTCGGGCACGGAGGTCGGCCTCGTCCACGACGTAGGCAGGGGTGCCGACCTGGTCGGCGAGCTGCTCGGCGCTGACGCCCGCCACCCACAGCATCCCGTCGTCGTCCTTCGCCACCCCGCCGCTCCACAGCCGCGGCAGGAGCGCGTTGACGTCAGCAGGGAGGCCGAGCCAGCGGGGAGCCAGCGACGCCACGTCGGCGTGGATCGAACCAGCGACGTGGGAGTGGGTCACGACCCCAACTCTGCCAGACGGTGCTGCGGAGCTTCCGCTGACAGCCAAACGCTGGACACGAACCACTGACTCCTCCACTCGCGGCCCGGTGGAAGCGAGGTCCGCGCGGTTGCACTGGTACATTTCTCTTCGGTCGAGGTCTGGCCGTTCGGTTTGGCCCCCGTAGCTCAGGGGATAGAGCACCGCCCTCCGGAGGCGGTGGCGCAGGTTCGAATCCTGCCGGGGGCGCCAACCCGAAACAGCAATCTGAGGTCCGCGAATGGGTTCAGATCATCCCCGCCACCCGGCCTGTGGCCTGATACATTCGCCAGGTTCTGTCACCCGTCGGGAAGCCTCTCTGTGTCCATCGCCACCGCGCCCGGTCATCGCCTGACCGCCTGGTATGACCGCCATCGCGGCGGCCGTACCGTCGTGATCGGCTGGATCACCACCCGGCTCGTGATCCTGATCGTGCTGGCCACGCTGGAGCAGTTCGTCGTTGGCGACGTCTTCTACTACTGGCGCAAGATCGCATCCCTGTTCGACGTCGGGCTCGCGAAGACGTTGAACGAGTACCCGACCCCGGTCCCCTGGCTGCTCTGGCTGCCCTACGGGGTGACCGGCGGCTCGCGGGTGGGTTATCTAGCCGCCTTCATCGTCTTCATGCTGCTCCTGGACGCCGCTTTCACCTGGGCGCTGTGGCGTGCAGTGGGTCACGACGCGGCCGTCGACTTCTGGCTCGTGTTCGTGCCGCTGATCGGCCCCCTGTCCTACTTGCGCTTCGACATCCTGCCGGCCGTCCTGGCCGGCGGGGCACTTCTGGCGGCACGCCGGCGGCCCTGGATCACCGGCGCCCTGACCGGTCTCGGCGCAGCCCTCAAGCTGTGGCCCGCGTTACTGATCCCTGCTTTCCTGGCGCACAAGCCGGACCGGAAGCCGGCCGCCTGGGGCTTCGTCGGCGTCGGGGTTGGTCTGGCGTTGATCAGCCTGGTCACCGGTGGCTGGTCCCGGCTCGTGTCCCCCCTGACCTGGCAGTCCGGCCGAGGGCTTCAGATCGAGTCGGTCTGGGCCACCCCGTTGATGGTGGCTCGGGCCGTCCGGCCCGACCGCTGGGTGGTGGACATCTCGAAGTTCCAGGCGTACGAGATCTTCGGCGGCGGGGTGAACGCCCTGCTCAGGGTCAGCGACGCGGCCACCGTCGTCGGGCTCGCGGTGATCGCCGCGCTCTTCGTCTGCGCCTTCCGCAACCCCGACCCGTCAGCCGTCGCCGTAGCGCTGGTCATCCTCGCCACGGTTGCCGTGATGACGGTGACCAACAAGACCCTGAGCCCGCAGTACCTGCTCTGGATGGGAGGTCCGGTGGCCGCCCTGCTGGCTCTTCGCCGGACGGCACCGCCGCAACAACAGGCGTTCATCGGCCGCTTGAGCCGGCAGCTGCTCGTGCTGGCGCTGCTCACCCACCTGGTCTACCCGGTGTTCTACGACGGGTTGCTGGGCCGCCAGGGGCACGCCATGACCGTGTTGTCCACTCTGGTCACTGCCGTGCGGAACATCGCGTTGGTGCTCTTCACCGTGGAGGTCTGCCGACTGGCGTGGCGTTCTGTGCGCCCGGAGCCGGTCGCCACCTCAGTCTGAGATCGAGAGTCGCTCAGGACTGACCGTCGACCACTACTTGAGGGTCCCCTGCGACACAGAACCCTGCAGCTGACGTTGGAAGATGATGTACACGACCAGCACCGGAGTCACCGTGATCACCACTGCCGCGAACAGGGCACCGAAGTCGACGGAGTAACCCGCCTGAGAGGCGAACGCGGCCATGCCCTGGGAGAGCACGTAGTTCTTGACGTTGGTGTTCAACGCCACCGGGATCAGGAACTGGTTCCACAGGCCCAGGAAGTTGAAGATCAGCACCGACGTGAGCCCGTTCTTCGCCATCGGCAGCATCACCAGGAAGAACGTCTTCCACTCCCCCGCACCATCCAACGCCGCCGCCTCCGCGATCTCGTCCGGCAGGGTCTTGAAGAACGAGAACAGGAAGAACACCGTGAACGGCAGGGCGAACGCGACGTAGGTGACGATCAGCCCGGGCAACGTGTTGAGCAGCCCGAAGTTCTTCAGGGTGAAGAACAACGGCACGATGGCCAAGAAGATCGGGAAGGTCAGCCCGGCGAGCATGGCGTAGTAGACGATCCGGTTGCCGGGAAAGCTGAAGCGTGCCAGCACGTACGCACACATCGACCCGAGGATCATCACCAGGATCAGCGCAGAGGCGACCACGATGATGGTGTTGAGGAAATAGCTGCCGATGCCCGCGGTCGTCCAGGCGTTGACGTAGTTGACGAAGTTGAGGCTGGTCGGCGGCGAGAACGGCGAGGCGAAGATCTGGTTCGTGGTCTTGAACGACGTCATCAGGGTCCACAGCAGCGGCAGCACGACGATCAGCGACCACAGCACCAAGATGCCGTGGGAGACGCCGCCGAAGACCTTCTCTCCGGTCGGGACCTGCGACGGGCGCTGGTCCGCTGGTGCGGAGGTGGACGCCTGCGACGCGCTCAGCTCGGTGGTCGTCATCGCGGGTCGTCCTTTCCACCGGACAACCGGTTCACTCCGAAGACGAGCCCGGAGAAGATCAGGGTGACCGCCGCCAGCACCACACCCATCGCGCAGGCCACGCCGAACTGGCCCTTGGTGAACGCGGTGGTCAGCAGCTGCTGCGACATCACCAGGGTGGAGTTGTTGGGTCCACCGCCAGGGTTCAGTGCGGCCATGTAGACGAAGGCGTCCAGGGCCAGGATGCCCATGTAGACGTAGGCGGTCTGCACGTTGTCGCGGATCAGCGGCACGGTGATGCGGACCGCAGTCCGGAGCCGGCCGGCGCCGTCGATCCGGGCCGCCTCGAAGATCTCGGCCGGAATGCCCTTGATCGCCGCCACGAACAGCACCATGTAGAAGCCGACGAAGCCCCAGATGATCACGAAGATGGTGGCGCCCAGGGCAGTGCTCTCGTCGCCAAGCCAGGGGAACGACGTGAAGCGGTCGAGGCCGACACCGGTCAGCAGGCCGTTCAGCACACCACTGCTCGGGTCGTAGATCCGGCTCCACATGATGCCGATCACGATGGCTGGGATGACGTACGGGAAGAAGGACACGACGCGGTAGAAGTCGGAGCCACGCAGCCCCCGCGTCTGACCGCGGGCGCTGCCGCCGACCGTGAGCAGGGAGGCCAGCGCCAGGGCCAGCACGATCGTCACCAGCGGGAGGATGATCACCAGGATGATGTTGTTGCGCATCGCCCGGAGAAAGATCGAGTCGGTGAGGACCCGGGTGTAGTTGCGGACCCCGACGAAGTTCTGGGTGGGCGTGAAGCCACTCCAGTCCGTCATCGAGTAGTAGATCGCCTGCACGAACGGCGACACGACGAAGATCAGGTAGATCACCAGTGGCAACCCGAGGAACACCACCATGAAGCTGGCCCGGTCGAAGGTCAGCTTGCGCCGGCGGCGCCGGGCGGGGACGACCACGTCCCCACCCGGCTGCAGCGGTGTGACCACCGCGGTCACTTCACCTCGATCTTCTTGACCGAGCTGTCGTTGGCCACCTTGTCGGTGATGGCCTGCAGCGACTTGGTCAGCGTGGCCACGTCAGACTTGCCGCTGAGGAAGGTGTTCCACACCACGAGCTGGTCGGTGTTCATCCCGTAGTAGTCGACGAACTGCCAGGAGAAGATGTTCTTGCCGGCCTGTTCGAGCAGCTTGGTCTGGGAGACCAGCGCGGTGGAGCCGAAGCCGTCCGCCGGCACGGTGCCCTTGACGATGGTCGGTGCGAGCAACGTCTTGGCGAAGTTGGTCGCCGCATCCTTGGAGAGCATCACCCGCAGCATCTCCTTACCGCCGGCCATGTTGGCGCCCTTGGAGGGGACCACGAACGGCTCCCCCGCGGTGCTGTGCAGCGCCTCGTACGGCAGCTTGCTGCCGGAGGTGACTGTCGGCTCCGCCGCGCCGGTCATCTCGAAGCCGCTCGCCGTCTGCTTCTTCATCTCGTTCTCGATCCACGAGCCCGAGGGATAGAGGATGGCGTCGCCGTTGTTGCTCCACTGGGCCTGCGCCGCGGTGAACTGGGTGCCCGAGCCGCCGGGCTTGAAGTAACCCGCGTCGATGATCTTCTTCATCGCGGTGAACACCGACTGCACCGCCGCCTGGGACCAGCAGTCGGGCTTCAGGTTCTCCATGGACAGCCGGACGTCGTCGCCACCTTCCTTGATCGCGGACGCGATGGCCATCGTCTGGTAGTAGGTGGCCGCTTCCTTGCCCCAGACGAAAAGGGACTTGCCCTTGTCCTTGGCCTTGGCGCCGAGCGCGAGCGCCTCGTCCCAGGTCTTCGGCGGGGTCCAGCCGTTCTGCTTGAACAGCGACGCCGAGTACCAGAGGGCGTAGACCGTCAGGCTGTAGTTGAGGGCCACGAACTTGCCGTCGTAGGTGCCCGGGGTGAGCACGCCGTCGTACAGGGTGTCGCGGATCTTGGTGCCCTCGAGGTTCGGTGCGTCGATGAGCGTGGTGAGGTCCTCGAGCTGGTCGATGATCGTGCTGATGCCGATGGCGTTGGCGCCCGAGTTGTCGATCAGGTCGGGCGGGTTGCCACCGACGAAGCGAGGCTGCAGCTCCTGAGCGATGTTCGTCGACGGCGACACCGTCGGGGTGATGGTGGGATGCACTGCGGTCAACGCGGTCGCCGCGAACTTGACGTAGTCGATGCCGTAGCCACCGTTGAAGATGACCGCGTCGATCTTGGAGCTGTCGGCCACGCCGAACGGGTTCTTGTCGGACACGGCGCCGGTCGGTCCGGCGCTACTGCCGCTGGAGCTGCCGCCCCCCGCTGCACAGCCGGCCAGGGCACCGCCGATCGGGGCGATGGCCGCCGCCGCCAGGGCGAAGCGCAGGAACTGACGGCGCTGCAGGGGTTTCTTGTCGATATCCATCGTTGTGCTGCCTTTCATCGGTGATGCGCGGTTTCGCGACAGTGTTTCGTCGCACGTGCCGGGGCCCACCGCACGCGGGCGGCCCCTTTCGGGCTCAGGAGGGGGCTGCAGACACTGGCTGCCGGACCGTCGGAGACGTCGTTGACCGGTGGCGGGCGCGCTCTCGAGGCGTTCCGTCGCCGGCTGGCTCGGAGTCGGCCCGAGCCGGGAGCTGAGGTCGGGCGGATACTTCCCTGGTGCGCACGTGACTACCCCTAACGCCTCGCCCTAGTGCTTGGCATACTCAAACACATATGCGCACATATTGCAGTATGTGCCGTAGATATTGCACAAAGTTGCAACATCGTCGACACATACGGGCCCGGAGGACAGGTAGGCATGAGGGAACTGGTGATCGGGGCCGACATCGGGGGGACCTCGACCCGCGTTGCGGTAGCCGACACCTCCGGGCAGGTCCTGGCCCTCAGCACGGGCGGGCCGGGCAACCCCAACTCCGTCGGCCTGGACGGTTCAGCGGCCAAGATCCGCGCGGTGATGGACCGTGCTCTGGGCGAGGTGGCGGAGGTGGCACCGG
>JBBRYD010000114.1:0-13035 GCA_038238065.1 Propionibacteriales bacterium
GTGTGAGCTGATGCTTGCGTGGCACGTCACGGAGGGCCACAAGGACGGTGCGGACATCACCGGCCTGAACGCGGTCATGGCTGTGCACACGGGCAAGCACATGACCGACGGCAACTGGAAGGTCGCCCTGTACCTCGATGAGCGCGCGACGCCACAGCAGTCCGAGGCTCTGGGGGCGATTTTTTCCGGCGGCGCCGGCGGGCATCTGGCCGCCCTCGGTCCGCTCATCGGTGAAGTTGTCGGGGTCGACTCGGCGTCGATCTCGTTCGACCGGCGCGGCCCCTCCCTGAAGGCAACGGTCGGCGATCGGCTGTCGATGGAGTCTGAGGAATTGGTTGGGATGGACGGGTCACGTCCGCCCGTCATCACCAACCCTCTGTTTGGGGCGGTGGAGCAACCGGTGAGGCAAGCCAGATCCGGTACGGTCCGCTACAGCGACCACTGGGACTCAGAGTTCTCAGGCACCAACAGCTTCACCACCGACTTCGCCTATGAAGGCTGACCCCCGCCCGCCGCTCGGGATCCCCCTCCGGCAACTCATACCCTGGTGGGTCGGCCTTTGCCTGATCGCGGCGCTCGCCTGGGTTGTCACCCTCACGTGGGCAGGTCCGATGGGCGCTGGCCCCGGCACGATGGGGCTGTCGCTGATCGGGTTCCTACCGGTCTGGGTGGTGATGATGGCCGCGATGATGTTCCCCTCGGTGGCCCCTATGGCCATCGTCTGGATTCGCTCGGTCGCTGCTCGGGCGACGACCCGAGAACGTGTGGTCGGCATCGCATCATTCCTGGCCGGCTACCTCTTCGTGTGGTCGACGTTCGGCATAGCCGTTTACGTGGTGCTCGTCGGGGTCGGCAGGCTCGCCGAGGGTGCTCCTGGCACTGCTCGATGGGTCGGCGCGGCCGCCTTCGCTTTGGCTGGGGTGTACCAGTTGACACCGCTGAAGGGTGCGTGCCTGCGACACTGCCGGACGCCGGTGGGGTCGCTCTTCCACTACGCCAGCTACCAGGGCCGTGGACGTGATCTGCGCGTCGGAACCCATCACGGGCTCTACTGCGTCGGTTGCTGCTGGGGACTCATGATCGTGGTGGTCGCGGTCGGCGCGATGAACCTGCCGGCGATGGTGGCCATCGCCGGGGTGATCCTGATCGAGAAAGTGTGGCGGCACGGGCCGGCCTTCTCACGCACGGTCGGCGTATCCCTGCTCGTCCTCGCGGCGCTCGCACCCTTCATCCCGCCCCTCCTACCCGGGCTCCACGCGGCGCCGATGTAAGGCCCTGCCTCACCTGGAACCGGAGCGGGAACTGCTGACCCTGGCGTCTCACACCATCGAAGGCAGCGTCCATCCGGGTGGGGACTGCCTCACTCCCGTTCGGTCGTTTGTGGTTAACTGACCGGGTGGTTCAGTAGCGGCAGCCACTTCTCTCTTTCATCGAGGAGTGTCATGTACCTACACACCCAACAGCTGATCAACAAGATCGCTGTCGACGAACCGGATCCCGCAGCGGCGAATGCTCTGCAGGAGGGTCTCGGTGGTCAGTTCGGCGAGATGCGGACGATGATGCAGTACCTCTTCCAGAGCATCAACTTCCGGGGCGACGCGTCGTCGAAGCCGTACAAGGATCTGCTCCAGGGTGTCGGCACCGAGGAGATCAGCCACGTCGAGCTGATCGGGACGACCATCTCCCGGCTGCTCGACGGTTCACCGGCCTATACCGGCAAGAAGGCTGATCCGATCGACGAGCCGGGCGCCAAAGGGGCCACACCGTTGAAGATCGCCCTGGATACCAGCAACATCCACCATTATCTGGTGGGTGCTCAAGGCGCTCTGCCCGTGGACGCGGCGGGAAACCCGTGGAGTGGTTCGTACGTCTACAACAGCGGCAACCTTGTGTTGGACCTGTTGTACAACCTGATGCTGGAGTCGACGGGTCGGCTGCAGAAGTGCCGGATCTATGAGATGACCGACAACAAGACGGCTCGGTCGACGGTGGCGTATCTGATCGTGCGGGACCAGGCTCATGAGAATGCTTTCGCGAAGGCGTTGGAGAGCCTGGGTATCGACTGGGGCAAGACGCTGCCCATACCGAAGACCAACGCAGAGCAGTTCCCCGAGGTGAAACGACTGCTGGATCTGGGCTTGCAGAGTGTGCAGTACACGTTCAGCGCTGACGACCAGAGCCAGGCGGCGAAGTTGTACCGGGGTGCGTCACCGTCCAACGACGGCACCGAGCTGAGTACGGCGGTGATGCCGGAGGGGTTCCCGATGACCATCGCCGCGGAACGGCGGGAGGAGTTCTCACCCGGTCTGGACCCGGAGCTGCTGGCCCTGATCCAGGCCACGGCCGAGGTCGAGATCGCTTCAGCTGACCAATAGCAGATCGAGCAGCCCGAGCGCCACCGCCTCAGCCTTCGAGCCGGTGGCGCTGGGCGGTCCGCGGTGCCGTGGCCCGGTACCAGGCCGAGCACAGCAGCACGACGACGGCCAGCTCAACAAGGTCTCCTGCGTAGTACATGAGCATGCCGCCCCGTTCAGCCACTTGGGTCGATGATCCGTACGGTGGGTGCCCGTACAGGTGCTTCGCCAGGACGGCGTGGCCGGCGGCGGTCACCACCAGCACCATCGACCGGACGGCGAACGAGACGCGGTGACGGTCGGGGTCCACACCCACGAGCGCGGCGGTGGAGAGATAGTCGAACGCCAGCAGGTGCAGGTGGACGACGAGATGAATCCACGGCGTGCGCTGGCTCAGCTCGAACAGCGACGTGGTGTAGAGCAGCCACACGCTGAGCAGGTTGATGCCTCCGCACACCACCGGATGGCTGATGAGTTGCACCGTCCGGCAACGCAGGACCCGGACCAGCACGCGAGCGGCGGCGGTGGGTAGTGCCCGAAGGGCCAGCCGGAACGGAGCGGCCCGCACCAGCAGCAACGGGCCGATCATGCCGAGGACGATGTGCCCCAGCATGTGCCCCGACAAGCTCTCGTGCCCCAGCTCGGCGAGCGGCCCGACCAGGACCACCAGACAGAGGACGGTGCCCCCGGTCCACAGCAGCGTGCCGCGGGTGGACCACGGGCGGCCACGGTGACGGCAGACCAGAGCTGCCACCACATACGTCACCCACAAAGCGACCAGAAGCAGCGGCAGCAGGGCCTCGGCCCCGGCGCCGGAACCGTGGGAGTCTGGATCCATCGGGGTCAGACGGAGTCGTCGACCGTCGTGGGCCGCGTCCTGATCAGGGTCACGACTCCCGCCCCGAGGAACACGAGCGCGGCCACATTCCAGGTGACGTCGTAGGGGATGACGTCGACGTGGTACCTGATCTGGTGCAACCGCATCAGTTTGTGCTGCACCGTTCCGTCGTACAGTTCGAACGCACCCAGACCTACCAGCCCGGCCCCCACCCAACGCGCCCGCAAGAACGCTCCTCGCCGCCTCAGGTCGGCCAACAGGAACAACCCGGCCACCACGGCGAACCAGCCGAAGGCGTGGAACAGACCGTCAGACATTAGCCCCACATCGGAAGTGGACCGGTCGTAGAAATGGTGCCAGTGCAGCAGCTGATGGAAAACGGTCTCGTCCACAAAGGCGGCCACGCCGATCCCGAACAACACGCCGGACACCACGTTGAGGACATTGAGTGAGTTACGGGGGCTGGAGGTTGAGCTCGAGTCGGACTCCACGACACCTGAATACCCTCCGAGGCCACCCATCATTCAGCTGTGTTCTCGTGGTGCGGGTGCTGTCCCGCGACGCCCTCGGGAGACACCGCAAGGACGGTTGTTCCTCGTTGTACGCTGTGGTTGCTGGGCCAACAGCCGGTCTTGGGGAATGTAGTCGCCGTGAATGTTTACCGCGACTATGTTGGATGCGTTCCGCCGCCTCATCATCTGACGGATTCACGTTATGACTTGGTGAGGCCATGGCTGTTCACACAGGTATTCGAAGTCCTCGTTGGTCTCGTCGGCTCGCCGCCCAGCTCAGTGCCGTGGTCGACCGAGACACCGCAGTGATGACAGAGTCGGCCGACCCGTACGAACCGGTCGTTCATCTGTCCGACGCGTAGGCGTCGATGCCCTGCGCAAACGTTCGATCAGCGCGGGCCAGGTCTGAGCCCGACGCGGCTGGTGCTTGCTGACCGCGTCCCTTCACTAACCGGGGGTTATTGATGTCGACTCAACATATCTCTGACCTGTCGTCCCACAGGGACGGTGTCAGGCCGACGAAGATCAGCAGGGAACTGCGTTCCGATGTGACCGCGGAACTGCTGAGGTCCGCCATGGTCACCGCCGACGAGGTCGAGCGTCAAGAGTTGCGGGACCGCGTGGTGGTGATGCATCTGGACGCAGCAGAGTCAGTCGCGTGGCGCTACGCCGGCCGCGGTCAAGACCATCAGGAACTGGTCCAGGTGGCCCGCCTCGCCCTGGTGGAGGCCGTCCGCCGGTTCGACCCCGGACGTGGCCCGTTCCTGGCCTATGCCTTCCCGACCATGGTCGGGCATGTGAAGAGGCATTTCCGCGACCACGGCTGGATGGTGCGTCCACCGCGCGCGATCCAGGAACGCCGAGCCGGAATCACCGCCGCCCGCGATCAACTCTCTCAATCCCTCGGCCGCCACCCGGACCCAGTCGACATCGCCCACCATCTCCAGCTGAGCCAGGGTGCGGTCATCGAGGCCGAGAACATCGGCGGCTGCTATCAACCCACGTCCCTGGACGCTGCGTTCCTGGATCAGGGTGAGACCAACGTCGCGCCTGACTTGTACAGCGTCCTCAGCCAGCAAGAGCCCGACCTGGACCGGGTGGACGTCCTGGCCACGATCAGGACCGCGTGCTTGCAACTGTCTGACGACGACAAGCAACTGCTGTACCTTCGCTTCTTCACCCAGCTGAGCCAGCTCGAGATCGCCGCTGAGATCGGCGGCAGCCAGATGCAGATCTCCCGTCGGCTTTCCAGACTCCTCCAGCAACTCCGACAGACCATCGGCGACCTCGAGCCACCACCGGCGCAAAGCTGCTGATCAACTCCGGGCATGGGCGGATCGGTCTTCCGCCGGGGTCTGGGTTGCTCCGGCGCTACTTCCGCAGCCGGTATGCGTCCAGGTGGGTGACCGGAGATCGGTGGGTGACCTTCGCGTGGGCGTCGGCTGCGGTGTCGCCCCGGTCGATGAGTACACCGATCGCCTGGTTGAACGTGGACGCTTCCCGGAGTCCGCCGATACCCGACACCAGGTCGGGTTCAAGGTCCGTGTCGCACCGGAACTGACACACGGGCAGGTGAAGTGCCGCGGCAAGATCTCCGGCCAGGATGGTGAACGCGTGCGGCTCGGCAGCGTAGAGGGTGAGATGACCGACCAGGTCGAGGCCCAGCGCGCTGTCGAGAGGGATCTGCAACGAGGCACCGATGTCGCTGAGGTCAACGCGGGGGCGGATCGACACCAGAGTCAACGGCTGGTCCTGGAGGGAGAAGCTGACTTTCCAACCGAGAAGAGTCGGGACGGCCAGCGCCGCGGCGTCCTCGAGGAGCTGGATGAGGCTCGGCAGCTCAGCGACGTCCACGTCGAGGGGAGCGGTCAGTTCGTGGAGGTCGTCGATCAGTGCAGGACTGATGTTCATGTCGGTTCTTGGCGGTGCCCGATCGCTGAGTTGGCGGTGCACAGGAGCCATGCCCAGCAGAGCGCTTGAACGTGGACGTTATTTGCACGTCTGGTGCGGGACCAGACGAGAAGCCTTATCGACTTGTCACTCACACTACGCGCCGACGCCATCAACGCCTAATACCTGCACCCACCGCCCACCAATGATATGAACGCGCAGATAGGACGAGAACGTGAGAAGTCCGTGGCACCCTGCTCGGGGGTTCAGGTAGCCACGGACTTCTTCATAAGAGTGGCGCACATTCGTCACCGCTGTCACATAAAACATCAATACGAAATTCGGGTTACTTTCCTACCTGTCCTTGGGGCGGCACACGGAAGGCACCGTCGATAGGTGACCGAGTGCCGCCCGGGCCTTGAACGACAGCGCCCAGCCGGCCCGCATCCCTAGGATGGTCCGATGAGCGCAACACTGGTGGCGAAGGGTCTGGCCGGCGGGCACGCACACCAGGCTCTCTTCGACAACCTGGATCTGACCATCGGGCCGGGCGACGTGGTGGGGGTGGTGGGCGCGAACGGAGCGGGGAAGTCGACGCTGCTGCGGCTCCTCTTCAAAGACCTCCTCCCGTTGGCCGGGACGGTCCGGACGGCTCCGCAGGACGCGTTCGTGGGATGGCTGCCGCAGGAGCACGAGCGCCGCGTCGCTGAGACGGTGACCGGTTACCTCGCCCGGCGGACCGGAGCGGCCGAGGCCACCAAGACCATGGAGGCGACCGCCGTGGCGCTGGGGTCGGGAGCTCCGGGCGCCGACGAGGCGTACGCCGTCGCCCTGGACCGGTGGCTGGCCAGTGGTGCTCCCGACCTGGAGGACCGGATCCCACCGATGCTGGCCGACCTCGGCCTCGACTCCCGCCCCGACGCCCTGATGACCAGCCTGTCCGGGGGCCAGGCCGCCCGGGCGGCGCTGGCGGCCCTGCTGCTCAGCCGCTTCGACATCGTGCTGCTCGACGAGCCGACCAACGATCTCGACCTGGCCGGTCTGGAGATGCTGGAGTCCTTCGTCCGGGGCCTCCGCAGTGGTGTCGTGCTGGTCAGCCACGACCGCGAGTTCCTGGCCCGGTGCGTAACCCGCGTGGTCGAGCTCGACCTCGCCCAGCACCAGGTGTCCACCTACGACGGTGGCTACGACGCCTTCCTCGCCGAACGTGAGGTCGGACGCCGGCACGCGCGCGAGGCGTACGAGGAGTTCGCCGACAAGAAGGCCGACCTGGTCGCCCGGGCCAGGACGCAACGGGAGTGGAGCTCCCAGGGGGTCAGGAACGCGATCAGGAAGAGCCCCGACAACGACAAGATCCGGCGCAAGGCCAGTGTCGAGTCCGCGGAGAAGCAGGGGCAGAAAGTACGCCAGATGGAGTCGCGGATCGCCAGGCTCGACGAGGTGGACGAGCCTCGGAAGGAGTGGGAGCTCCAGTTCACGGTCGGCGCAGCGCCACGCTCCAGCTCCGTCGTGGCCGTCCTGGACGCCGCTCAGCTGCAGCGCGGTGACTTCACGCTGGGGCCGGTGACACTCCAGGTCAACGCTCGTGACCGGATCGGCATCACCGGGCCCAACGGGGCGGGCAAGACCACCCTGCTGGATCTGCTGTTGGGTCGCCTGGAGCCCGACGCCGGCCGCGCCGGTCTAGGGGCGTCGGTGGCGGTCGGCGAGATCGACCAGGCGCGCACCGGACTGGCTGAGCAGCTGCCGCTCGGCGACGCGTTCGATGCGGTCATGCCGTCGATGGACGCCGGGTCGGTGCGCACCCTGCTGGCCAAGTTCGGGCTCAGGGCGGGCCAGGTCACCCGGTCGGTCGCGCAGCTCTCCCCCGGCGAACGCACCCGGGCGGCGCTGGCGCTGCTCCAGGCCCGTGGGGTCAACCTGCTGGTCCTGGACGAGCCCACGAACCATCTCGACCTGCCCGCCATCGAGCAGCTGGAGCAGGCACTCGCCTCCTACGACGGGGCCCTGCTGCTCGTCTCGCACGACCGACGGCTGCTGGGCAACGTCAGCCTCGACCAGCACTGGTCGGTCGACGCGGGACGAGTCACCGTGGCGTGAGCCTCGCTTGATCATCCTGAACGAGGGTGACGTGTGACGACCCGAGCCTCGGGAGGTGCACAGCACACCGGCACACGGTCGATGACCTGTCCGCTCAACATCGAGCAGGAATCAAGAAGCGCCGGTCAGCGTACGACAGCTAGCGTTCCGGTCATGACTTCCATAGAATCCATCACCCTCGAGGTGGCCGATCCCACATCCGCTGAGCACTTCTACGCCACCGCCTTCGGATTGGGAACCCGGGTGCGGGTGGGCGCCTCTGACGAGCCGACGAGTGGCTTTCGCGGCTTCACGCTGTCGCTGATGGTCTCGCAGCCATCCACCGTCACCGGCCTGATCGATGCCGCCGTCGCCGCCGGCGCCACGACCCTGAAGCCGGCGGCCAAGTCGATGTGGGGCTTCGGGGGCGTCGTGATGGCCCCGGACGGAACGATCTGGAAGGTCGCCACCGCGGCCAAGAGGGACAAGGGTCCGGCGACCCTTCAGATCGACCAGATCGTGCTCCTCTTGGGGGCAGCTGACGTGGCTGCCAGCAAGCGGTTCTACGTCGACCACGGCCTCGCCGTGGGGAAGAGCTTCGGCCGGATGTACGTCGAGTTCGACACTGCCTCGAGTCCGGTCAAGCTGGCCCTCTACGGTCGCCGCGCCCTCGCCAAGGACGCCGGGGTCTCTGCCGACGGGACCGGGTCGCACCGACTCCTGATCGACGGCGACACCGGTCTGGGCCATGACCCGGACGGGTTCACCTGGAAGGCCGCCGCGGCCTGAGCCTGTCACCGCCGACCTGGGGCCATCTCGGGCGACGGCCCGCGGGGAACCCATTTTCGTCCATCCAGTCAGTGACGATCTGGGGCGTTGAGCGTGGGTCCGGCCACGCAACGGTCACTGGAGGCATGAAAATGGGTGGTGTCAGGGGCTCCGCGGGGCGGTTGCCCGCCACCGACTGCTCGTCCCGCTGCCGGGAGCCATGAACACGCGCGGCCGATCACTCACTGACCAGTCCGTCCCAGGACCACTGGGGAATGCGCAGCCCTTCGGGTACGACGTCTGCTGAGTCGTGGTAGCGCGACATCGTCGTATGGGTCGCCCAGGCGAAGTAGTCGTGCAGCACCTGTCGGAGGCGGTCGTCCTGGTCGAGCCCGACGTCGACCAATGCTTCGTCGAAACAGACGACGGCACGCCGGTCCATCTCTTCGTGGGCGCCGTTTCCGCTGTGCATCCTGACGACCGCGGTCTCGTCGCCGTAACGATCCGAGAACGTGGTGGCTCCCCCGAGCGCCTCGATCCAGTAGGCCGCCAGCCGTTCACTGTGGTCGGCACGGAACCCGTGGCTGAAGGCGTGGCTGACGACTTCGTCGGCCAGCACCCGTTCGTGCCACGCGTGAGCCAGCCGAAGCAAGCCCTCGTCACCGCCGGCCGCTTCACACACTGTCTGCTGCATGCCCCCACGATGGCACGCCACGCCCGGCTGTCAAGGTCACCGACGGCTCAGCGGGCGAGCCTCGCCGCCATCCGGTCGAGCGACGCGTTCGTGGGACCGAACCCGATGTTGTTGAGGTGGCCGTGAGGAACCCCCAGCGTCGTCACCTGGTCGACCTCGACACCGGCGTTCCGCAGCTGCACGGCGAACGCCTCCCCGCTGGCGCGGAGGTCGTGGAACTCGTCGTTGTCCATCCTGGTGACTCCGTCCAGGAGATGGCGTCGGGCCTCCACCTCGGGGACGAACGGTCGCGCCGACGGCGTCACGGAGCGCCCGGCAGCAGCTCGACGATCGCGCGCCACGAGGTGACGACCGCGGCTACCCCGACCTCTTCCAGGGCCGCCCGGCGCGCTGGGCGCTCGTCGTGCTGGACGAACTGGAGGTTGCCGATGGTGGGGAACCCCGCCGCCACGGCCGACGTCGCTCCGGTCACCGAGTCCTCGATCGCAAGCCCCTCGGCCGGCCCGATGCCAAGTCTCTCGCCCGCGTACCGGTAGATGGCGGGGTCGGGCTTGCTGATGGGAACCGGCAGCGAGTCCTCGGCGCTGAACCTGCGGGCGGCCGGAAAGTGCGTCGCCATCCCCGTCACCTCGAAGCACGCCTCGATCCGGCTGTCGGCACTCGAGCTGACCGCCGCCAGCCCGAAGTTGAGGGCCAGCTCCGCCAAGGGACCCAGGACCTCACGGTCGGGACGGAGGACGGCGGCCAGGTGCTGGGTCACCGCCTCCTTCTCGACGCTCACCCACTCCTCCACCGAGTCGGCGGTCAGCCCGATGTGGTGCTGCTGGGCCAGCGCCAGCAGGATCTTGCGGTAGCTCATCCCCGTGGTGGCCAGCCGGAGCTCCTCGGCCCCGTAGCGGCGATTCACGCTGTGCTCGGCGAGGAACTGGTTGGTGACGACCACCGACGCCTCGAAAGCCGGTTCCTCGGAGGGAAACAGGTTGCCGTCGGCATCACACAGCAGCACCCGGACGGCTGCGAGGCCGGCGGCCTCCCGAGCTGCGTGGCTCGAGGTCATCGCCGCCACCGGTAGGGAGTGGTCGTCGACACCTTGACCAGACCGGAGCGCTCGAGGATCGGTCGGGACTGCTCGGTCGAGTCGCTGTGGATGAGCGTCTTCCCGATGGCGAGCGCTGACCGGGCCCGGGCGGCGGTCAGGGCGCGGTAGATGCCGCGGCCTCGCCACTCCTCGAGGGTCGCGCCGCCCCAGATGCCGGCGAAGTCGGTGCCGGGCACCGGTTCGAGCCGGCCGGCACTCACGATCTGGCCTCCGCTCTCCGCGACCCAGAGCTCCATCCCGTCATCCTGCGACAGGCGTTCCAGCAGTGAGTCAGCCATCTCGTCGGACCCAGGATCGGAAAAGACCACACCCTGCATAGCGCTCATCGCTCGGACGTCCGCCTCCTCGCTGACCCGGCGCAGACTCACTCCAACCGGCAGCGGGACGTCCACGTCGAGCAGTCTCGTCTCCCCGATCATGACTGACTCGGTCTCGTCCGGGACGAAACCGTTCGCGGTCAGCGCCTCGTGCAGCCCCGGAGCATGGTCATGGCCCCGCGTCTTCCACTCGACCCTGACGATCTCCCGGTCCTGACCGAAGTGGGCCAGCGCCTGCTGCACCCATCGGGCTATCGTGTCGGCGTCGGCGCCGTTCAGGTCCCGATAGGTCACGAACCCCCGTCCACCGGCGAAGGTGACCAGCCGCAAGGGTCCGAGAATGGCCACCGCGATCGCAGTCGGGGTCTCCGCATCGGTCCGGAGCTGGTCGTCGTAGGACGACAGATAGTGCTGGGAGTCGATCACGATCGACCATTATGCGACCGATCCGTCGGCCTGACCACCAGGTTCTCCGGCGATCCGGCCGATCGGCGGCCCGTGCAAGAGTCGCTCACAGGCCGGGACCATGGTCATTGTCAGTGCGGGCTGACAAGGTGAAGGCATGATCGATCACTTCGGGATCCAGGTCGATGACCTGGTCGCAGCCCGCACGTTCTACGACGCCGTCCTGGAGCCACTCGGCTATGCGGTGGTGATGGATGTCGGCCCAGCCCTCGGCTACGGCTCGAAGGGCGGACATGCCGTGTTCTGGATCGGCACGGCAACCGATCCGTTTCCCAACCGGCAGAGCCACATCGCGTTCGCCGCACCGAGTCGCGAAGCCGTCATGGCGTTCCACGAGCAGGCCGTCGCGTCCGGCGTGGAGAGCTTGCACGAGCCGCGCGTGTGGCCGGAGTACCACCCTGGATACTTCGGCGCCTTCGTCCGCGACCCGGACGGCAACAATGTCGAGGCGGTGCATCACACCTTCCCCGACCAGGGGGGGAGCTGACAGCCCTCCGGTATGAGGCGCCCCGAGCTACTGGGTGCGCCAGCTGTAGGTCGGGGTCCAACCGAACAGCGTCTTCATCTTGGAGCAGTCGAAGGCGGAGCGGGGATCCTGGTAGTCGCCGGCAAAGCTGTCGTAGCCGTCGTAGTACTCGGCCATCAGCTCACGCAGCCCTCTCTTGGCTCGCGTATCCGCCGCCGCGATCAGGCAGACCTGATGACCACTGCTGGTCCCTTCCAGTGCCGCACGGTAGGCGGTGCCGACGTCACGCGCATCGATATAGCTCCAGAAGTTGCCCTGACTGCGGCTAGGGTCCTCCCACTCGTCAGCGAACCGGTGGTAGTCGTCGGGCGGGATCACGTTGTTGATGCGCAACCCCACCCATCCGGTCCGGGGGTAGCGCACGGCGAGCGAGTCCGCGATCACCTCACTGATGTACTTGCTCAGGGCGTATGCGTTCGGCGACGGGTGCCGCTCGGTCTCGTCGAACGGGATCTGCGTCGGGACCTGGCCCTCGGTCAGCAGGCCGGTCGCCATCTCGCTCGAGGCGTAGATGAAGCGCGAGACCCCGAGATCCCCTGCTGCCTGCATCAGGTTGTGGGCGCTCAGCACGTTGTTGTCGAAGACGTCGATCTGAGCCTGACCACTCGGAGCAGGGTTCGCCGCGAGATGGCAGACGCCCTCGGGACGGAACTGGAAGAGAGCGTCGTAGACCTTGCCGGCATCGGTGAGGTCGACCCGGCAGAACTCGCCCGGCAGCTCGAGCTCGGGCCGGTTGGCCACGTCGAAGTTCACCACTTCGTGGCCGGCCTCCGCCAGGAGACGAACAACCCACTGTCCGGCCCGACCCGTACCTCCGGTCACCACAACGCGCATCTGAGCTCTTCCCTTCGCCACTGCAGTTCGGGCGAACGCCCGCGTGTGCGTTGCGCAGGCTAGCAGGGCGGTTCAGCCGAGGTCGACGGCCGCCCGTTCCACGGCCAGCGCCTCGACGTAGCGCTGGATGAACGACGCGAAGCCGGCCACGTCAGTCGGGTCCGGCGAGGCTGTCTCCAGGTCGACGGCGGCGAAGACCTGGGAGTCCAGGTAGTCGACCAGGCTCTGTTCGGGCGCGCGACCGGTGGCGAACGCGGCCAACGTCGCGATCCCCCAGGCGCCACCCTCGGCGGCGGTCTCGCCGACCGTCACCGGGGTGTCGATAGCCGCCGCGAGGAACCCCTGAGCCACACCCTTGGTCTTGAACAAGCCACCGTGGGCGAACATCCGGTCCAGCCGGACGCCCTCGTCCCGCTGCAGCACGTCCATCCCGATCCGCAACGTGGCGAAGGACGCGAACAGCTGAACGCGCATGAAGTTGGCCAGGGTGAACAAGCTGTCGGGGGCGCGCAGGAACAACGGTCGGCCTTCGTCGAGCCCGGTGATCGGCTCGCCGGAGAGATAGTTGAAGGCCATCAAGCCGCCGCCGTCAGGGGCCCCCTTCAGCGCCGCGGTGAACAGTGTCTCGAAGATGGTGCTGGTGTCCACGTCGAGGCCGA
>JBBRYD010000115.1:0-12945 GCA_038238065.1 Propionibacteriales bacterium
AAGCCACGCTGGCGGAAGTGCGGCCGGTGCTGCAGGCAAGCAGCAAGGAGATCGTCGAGATCGGCAGCATCGGGCAGGCGAGCGCGATGAAAATCGCAACGAACATTATTACCGCAGCGGTGGTGCAGGGTGCGGCGGAAGCGCTGGCGTTGGTAGCGGATGCGGGGCTGGCGCCGGGGTTGCCCGTGCCGTCGCGGGAGACGCGATAGCTGGTGATGACGCTGCCGCCGTCGGCCACCGGTGCTGACCAGGTCAACGTGCCGGTCTGGTTGGCGTTGCTCTTGGTGGCGGCGACCTTGGTGGCCAGGCCGGGAGCGACGGTCTTGGGCGCCGCGTAGAGCAGCCGGTTGGGCGAGCCCTGAGCATCCTGGACGGTCTGGGTGGTGCTGGCCTTGATCACGGCGGCGGTCGTCTGGGCTGGTGTCGACAACGGGTGAGTCTGCAGGTAGCGAGCCACGACTCCGACCACGTGCGGGGTGGCCATCGACGTTCCGCTCATGTCCTCGGTGGCGGTGTTGGAGAGGTTCGAGGCAGAGCGGACGTCCTCGCCGGGCGCGAACAGATCGACGGAGGCGCCGTAGTTGGAGAACCAGGAGCGGTGGTCGGTCTTGTCGGTCGCGGCAACGGTGATGGCGCGGGGCGCCCCGGCGGGGCTGTAGTTGTAGGCGTCGTCGTCATCGTTGCCGGCCGCCACCACCACCGAGATCCCGGCGCCGACGGCCCGGTCGACTGCCTCGTCCACGTCCCAGCTGTAGCCGCCCCCGAGGCTCAGGTTGACCACTGCGGGCCCGCTCGGCTTGTGCGCCACGACCCAGTCCAGCCCGGCGATGACGTCGCTCCAATAGCCTGAGCCCTCGCAGTCCAGCACGCGCACGGAGACGATCTTGACGCTCTTGGCGACTCCGTAGGTGGAGCCGCCGATCGTCCCGGCCACGTGGGTGCCGTGCCCGTAGCAGTCGGAGGCGTTGCCGTCGCCATCGACGAAGTCGTAGCCGCTCGTGGCCCGGCCGCCGAACTGGCTGTGCGTCAGGCGCACCCCGGTATCGACCACGTACGCGGTGACGCCGGTGCCGGTCCGGTCGTAGGCGTAGGAGCCGTTGCCCGTGGTGGCGCGCTGGTCGATCCGGTCCAGGCCCCAGGTCGGCTTGGCTTGCGTGTCGGTGACGTGGACCAGGCCGTCCGGCACGACGGATGCGACCTGACGGTCCGCGCGCAGCGTGTGGACCTGCGCGGCCGTGAGCTCGGCGGAGAAACCGGTGAACACCTTGGTGTAGACGTGGTCGATCGAGCCGCCAGACCTCCGCACGCTGCTGACCGCCACGCTGTTGGCGTTCGCGGCCGACGTGGTGCGGACGAGGTAACGGGTGGTCTTGGCCGGTGGCGTCGGTGGAGCGGCTGAGGCGGACGGAAGGGCGGCGGTGCCGAGCACCAGGAGGCTCAGGGCTGAGGCCACCACGATCGAGCGGGATTTCACGGCAGGAGTTCCTATCGGGGGATGTGGATCACGGCCGTGATGGCCGACATCCCCGACAGTGACCCGCGAACCCTGTGACCCGCTGTTCCCTGACGCAGGAGCGGCTCAGGATCCGCTCAGGACTTGACGCTCCAGCCGGGTGACTGGCTAGGAGCCCACGACCCGGACGGACGTACCGCCGACGCTCACCGTGTCACCGACCACCAGTTGACGACCCCGTCGGTTCTCGACCTCGCCGTTCACCTGCACGGCGTCGGACGCCAACAGCACCTTGGCGTCGGCTCCCTGGTCGACCAGATTGGCCAGCTTGAGCAGCTGGCCCAGTCTGATCCCGTCTCCGGTGATCGCCACGTCCTCCATCGACGCTATGCCAGCGCGCCGTTGGCCCGGTACAGCTGGACGCTCTCCTGCAGCGCCTTCAGGATGTACGGCGGGAACGGCATGCCCTGCTTGTGTGCCCACAGCAGCCGGCCCTCGACGCGCCCGATCTCCCGGGCGTAACCGGCCAGGTCCTTGTCGAGCCCGAGGTCGACGGCGACGCCGCCCATATCGGCCTTGTACTGCTGCATGGCGTTGGTGCCGACCAGACCGTAGGACTTCTCGCGGAGAACCCGCGCGAGGAAGAGCTGCCAGGGTTTGAGCACCTTGCTCTGGATCATCTGGGTGGCCGACATCTGGTAGAAGGCGAAGTGCCCCGGCTCCTGCTGCTTGATCGGGGTGAGGATGGTCTCGGTGATGGCGGTCTCGCCCATCTCGACCATGCCGTCGTTGATCAGGTTGTACGCGAGCACCGCCTGCCGCTCGGTGCTGGCGCCGGTGAGGAAGTAGAGCAGCTTGGCCACGTCCTGGACGGGTTTGAACTGGGTCAGCGCACCGAGCACCTTGATGCGGAACGAGACGTCGAGGTGGGGTTCGGCGGGCGAGCGACCGAGGTCCTGCTGGAGCCGGTCGAGGATCAGCCCGTGCTGGATCTCCTGCGGCTGCCACACGTCGGCGTAGAACGTCTTGTTGGTGTCGTCGACGTCGGGGAGCAGCACCAGGAGCTCGAGGACGTTGCGGTCCACCTCGAGCTCGACTCGGGCCAGGTAGTCGATGACGTGACCGAAGCGTTGTTGGACCAGGACCGGGTTCTTGATGTCGCGATCCACCGAGTCCAGCGGGATGGGCGGATACAGATCACCCAGTCGCTGCACGTGGTCAGCGATCTTCTTGGGAGTGATGAGTTGCCGCGGCATGGCTCTAGTGTGTCGGACGGAACGCGATTGGCCGTAGTGCCCGCGTCGTGTTGTTAAACACCGTGCCGTCAGCCAAACCAACCTCTGACGCGCTCCGAACCACACCTACGAGCGTGAACCCCGAGGTCGGCGGGACCGTCACACGATCAGCAGGAACAGGATCGAGATCAAGACGATGATGGCGGCCACGCCACCGACCACGAGCAGGGTCAGGTGGTTGGCGCTGCGGGAGTCCGCGAGCTGGCCCGGTTCACCGCCGGTGGTGATGATCGCCGGGCTCGCGTACGTCTGCAGCGCCGGCAGCCCCTCGACCACCGGGACGAGCTGCCCGAGCTTCTGCGCGGCGAACAGCTGATCCAGCCGGGTCTGGTAGTCGTCCTGGTCGATGGTGCCCTCGGTGAAGGCCACGTTGAGGCGCGAGCTGAGCTGGTCACGCTCGGTGGCCGTGACCGGAGCCTCCGGGGTGCTCCGGTACGGCGACGAGATCGGGAGGTTGCTGCTCACCCCCTCAGACTACCCGGGCGAGGTCCGGACGGCCCACCCTCGCCCGCGTCCGAGGTCCCTAGAATGCTCGGCGTGCACATCGTCTTCTCAGCAAGGACCCCATGAGCGACGCCGGACCCCTCTACCGCGACCCGATCTTCGACGGCGCCGCTGACCCGACGGTCATCTGGAACCCCATCGAGGCCGCCTGGTGGATGATCTACACGAACCGCCCCATCACCATCGAGACGGGTCTGTCGTGGCTGTTCGGGTCCGACCTCGGCGTCGCCTCATCCATCGACGGCGGGGCCACCTGGCAGTATCGCGGGATCATCGAGGGTCTCCAGTTCGAGTGGGGGCGGGGGACCTTCTGGGCCCCGGAGATCTTCGCCGCCGAAGGCCGCTTCCACATGTACGTCAGCTACATCCGCGGCATCCCCGTCGAAGGACCGCCTCCGACCATGCGGATCCACCACTACACCAGTCACGACCTGGTCGACTGGCAGCACCGGGGGCCGCTGGAGCTGAGCTCGGACCGGCTGATCGACGCCTGCGTCATCGAGCGCCCCGACGGTGGCTACCGGATGTGGTGGAAGGACGAGACGACCGGCTCATCGACGTGGTCAGCGGACAGCGACGACCTGTCCGACTGGACGGTCACCGGCGAAGTGCTGCGCACGCCCGGCGGCCATGAGGGCCCCAACGTGTTCGACTTCGGCGGCTGGTTCTGGCTGATCGTGGACAGCTGGGACGGCCAGCTGGTCTATCGCTCCACCGACCTGGAGAGCTGGGAGCCCGACGGCGTCATCCTGGCCGGTCCGATCGGACAGCCCCACCGCCGCATCGACGATGCGGGCCCCGGGCTGCACGCCGATGTTCTGGTCAGCGGTGGTCGGGCGTGGATCTTCTACTTCACCCATCCCGACCGCACCGGGCCGGAGCACCCGACGATCCGCAGTCGGCGGTCCTCGATCCAGGTGGCCGAGCTGACGGTCGTCGACGGTCATCTGGTCTGCGACCGGGACCGGCTGGTCCTTCCAGAGCTGGTGCCACCGCCCGCGCCCGCCGCGCCCGCCTCGTCCGACACGTAGCCCGCTGCCATGCAGACCTTTCTGCCCTTCAGCGACTTCGCAGCGTCGGCAGAGGCGCTGGACACCAAGCGGCTCGGCAAGCAGCGGGTCGAGGTGATCCAGATCGTCCGGGCCCTGACCGTCCCCGGGTACGCCTGGTCCTCCCACCCGGCGGTCCTGATGTGGAAGGGGTTCGAGGAGGCGCTGGGGCGCTACGGGCTCACCATCTGCGACGTCTGGGTCCAGCGCGGCTTCGGGGACACGTGCGCCGCCACGATCGCCGCGGACCTGGAGGCGTTCGGAGTGGCCGAGATCAGGAGCTACGCCGAGCTGGCCGACCAGGGCGCGTTGCCACCCTGGGTGTCCAGCCCCGAGCTGCTCGAGAGCCATCGGTCTGCACTGGTCCGCAAGGACCCCGAGCACTACCGGCCGATGTTCCCAGACGTGGCCGGCGATCTCGACTACGTCTGGCCGGTTCGGTCGCCGAACGTCATCGAGCGGGAGCTGCGTCGGGCCGAGAACGTCCGCCGACGGGCGGACCGGGCGGTCGAGAGACGCGCCCAGGACGTCGTCCGGGCCCGTCGACGACGGAGCGAGGCCGCCAAGCGCGGGTGGCAGACCCGGGTGGCCCGCGCAGCCCTGGAGTCGGCCCCGCCGGTCGAGCGACCTACTCCGCCGGGCGCGCCCGCGCTTCCTGCACCGCGTCCAGCAGAGCCTGCACGTCGTACGTCCCGTGGTGCCGACGGCCGTTGACGAAAAACGTCGGAGTGCCCTGGACCCCGCTGGCGGCGGCGCTCTCCACGTCGTCAGCGATCCGCGAGGTCAGTGAGTGGCGCTTCAGGTCGTCGTGGAACCGGTCGACGTCCAGCCCGAGCTGCTGCGCGTACGTGACCAGGTTGCGGGGCTCGAGCGCGTCCTGGTGAGCCAGCAGCAGGTCGTGCATCTCCCAGAACCACCCCTGCCGACCCGCCGCCTCGGCCGCCTCCGCCGCGAGCTGCGCGTGCGGATGCACATCACGCAACGGCAGGTGTCGCCAGACGTAGCGCACGTCGTCACTGCCGTCGAGCAGCTCGCGGACCGCCGGCTCGGCCAGACCGCAGTAGGGGCACTCGAGGTCGCCGTACTCCAGCAGGGTGATCGGAGCGTCGACCAGACCGCGCACATGGTCGCGCTCGGCATCCACCGGCTCGGTCAGGTCGGTCAGCGGCGGGAGCGACCCGAACAGGGCCCGGGTCCTGGTCTGGGCCGGCAGCAGCCCGATCACCCGGAACACGATCGCGGTCACCACCGCCGAGAAGACCGCCGAGGCAAGGATGCCGATCTTGGCGTCCTGCAGCTGCTGCCCCTCGAAGGCCAGCGTCGCGATCAGCAGCGAGACGGTGAAGCCGATGCCGGCGCTGGCTCCGCCGCCCAGCACCGAGCCCCAGCCCACCGGGGGTTTGAGCCGCCCGCGGCTGGCCAGGGTGACCAGCCGGGAGGTCAGCAGGATCCCGAAGGGTTTGCCCACGACGTAAGCGACCACGACGCCGAGGGTGATCGGCGAGCTCACGGCCCGGCCCAACGACGCGGCGTTGACCGCTATGCCCGCGTTGGCCAGGGCGAACAGCGGCACGATGACGTAGCTGGTCCAGGGATGGTAGAGCGACTGCAGCCGCTCGTTCGGCGACAGGGCCGACTGCAGACCGAGCTGGGCCGACCGGGCCAGCTCGAAGGTCGGCTGCTCCCGAAAGAGCCTGAACCGGTCGGTGGCCTGCTCCAACGCGTCCCGGCCGGACGGCGAGGCGTAGGTCAGCAGTCCCATCGCCAGGCCGATGATCAGCGGGTCCAGCCCGGAGAGATAGAGGCCTAGCCAGGCCCCCACGCCCAGCACGAAGTAGAGCGATCCGCGGCGGATCCGCACCCGGACGGCCGCGGCCGCCAGCGCGAACACCACCAGAGCCACCAGCAGCGGCATCAGCTTCACCCGGTCGCTGTAGAAGATGGCGATCACGAGCAGGGCGAGCACATCGTCGACCACCACCACGGTGAGCATGAACGAGCGGAGCGGCTGCAGCGGCTTGGCACCGACCAGGGACAGCAGCCCGAGCGCGAAGGCGGTGTCGGTCGACATGGCGATGCCCCAGCCGGCGGCCGCCGACTCGCGGGCGTTGACGGCCAGATAGATGGCGATGGAGGTGATCATCCCGCCGACCCCGGCCAGCAGAGGCAGCAGCACCCGGCTGCGCTCACGCAGGTCGCCGATGTCGATCGACCGCCGCGCCTCCAGCCCGATCACGAAGAAGAAGAACGTCATCAGGCCGTTGTTCACCCAGCCGTGCAGATCCTGCTCGATCCCGATGCCACCGAGGCGAAGCGACAGCGGCGTGCTCCAGACCGCCTGGTAGGAGCCGGGCGCCAGCGCGACCCAAGCGAGTGCGACGAGGGTGACCGTCAGCAGCAGCATCGCGCTGCCGGTCTCGGTCCGGATGAAGGCGCGGAGCGGAGTGTCCCTGACCCACGACCAGGAAGTCCGGGTCAACGGCGCGGTGGTGTCCGCCCCGCTCACGTCAGCTTCCCCGTCCGCTCTGACGGGGAACCGGTCAGAGATGCTCCGGCAGACCGAACACCGTGAACAGGCTCAGGTCGAAGTAGGCGGCCACGTGGGTGACCCCCGTCGGGCCGAGGGTCAGCTGCTGGATGTGGAACGCGCGGTGGACCCCGTCGGCGCCACGCATGTAGACCGCGAACGCCGGCTGCCCGTTGGCCGCGGTCGGGATGAGGCGCATGTCGCCCGGGCCGCTCGCCGGGCAGTTCTTCTCGATCAGCCGGCCGATCTGCCCGGCGCCCTGGTACCAGCCGGTGAACGGTGGCATCTCCCAGACCGCGTCGGCGGTGAGCAGCTCGACGATCCGGCTGACGTCGTAGTCCTCGAAGGCCGAGACGTAGCCCTCCAGCAGCTCGCGGGTGTGGTCGTCGTCCAGCGGTGCCGGGGACTCGTCGGGAACCAGCTTGGCGAGACTGGCGCGAGCCCGCTGCAGGGTGCTGTTGACGCCGACCGTGCTCATGCCGAGAGCGGTCGCGACCTCGCTGGCCTGCCAGGCGAGGACGTCGCGGAAGATCACCACGGCGCGCTGCTGCGGGGTCAGGTGCTGCAGCGCCGCCACGAACGCGAGCCGGACACCTTC
Source organism: Propionibacteriales bacterium (assembly GCA_038238065.1). Lineage (GTDB taxonomy): Bacteria > Actinomycetota > Actinomycetes > Propionibacteriales > Propionibacteriaceae > Microlunatus. The sequence continues at coordinate 7,427 of JBBRYD010000115.1, forward strand.
TCGGCTGACCACCTCCTCACCCGGGTCCGCCTCGGCACTGCCCCAGAGCACGTCGTCGGGCATCGGCTCCAGCCAGGTCACCTCGGGCCGGGAGTCCAACCGACCGTGGGGGTCCGAGGCCGGCTGCCCGAGACCCGTGGGCAACGGTCGCCGGCCCTTCGACTGCAACGCGGTGAGACACACGTTGGTGGCGATCTGATACATCCACGTCCGGACCGACGAGCGGTTCTCGAAGCCGTGGAACGAGCGCCAGGCGCGCAGGTAGGTCTCCTGCACCAGGTCCTCGGCGTCGTGCACGGAGCCGAGCATCCGGTAGCAGTGAGCGGTGAGCTCACGGCGGAGGGGTTCGACCTGCAGCAGGAAAGCGTCGTCGGTCACGGCCGCAGTGGTGGTCATGGGAAGAAGTATCCAAGTCCCCGGTGAGTTTGGCCAGAGTGCGCGGTCTATCGGGGTGAGTCCGCCACCGTGACGGGCTCCGGGCAGAAAGGTCCCCCTCATGAACCGCATGGTCTTCATCAACCTGCCGGTCACCGACCTGGCGGTGGCCACCTCGTTCTACACGGGCCTGGGTTTCTCGGTCAACGACATGTTCTCCGACAGCCAGACCAGCTCGATCGTCATCTCCGACACCATCGTGGTCATGCTGCTGGTGGAGGAGCGGTTCAAGGACTTCATCAACGGCGACATCGGCCACCCCCACGAGTCGACGTCGGCGATCTTCTGTCTCTCGGCCGACTCCCCGCAGGAGGTCGACGAGCTGGTAGCCAAGGCGCTGGCGAGCGGCGGCAAGCCCTGGAAGGACCTGATGCAGGAAGGCCCGATGTACGGCCACAGCTTCGCCGACCCCGACGGTCACGTCTGGGAGGTCCTCCACATGGACATGGACCAGCTGCCGCCCCAGCCGGAGTAGGGACCCATCGCGTGGCCCGGACCCCACGCGCGCGCCGACGGCTCACGGGGTGGGGGGCCGCAGACCGGTGTGCTCGGCCGCGAACGCCAGCAGGTCGGCCCACTCGTCGGCGACCATCGCGAGCGGCTTGCCGCTGCCGTGGCCGGTCGCGACCTCGATCCGGGTGAGCACGGGAGCGTCACCGGCCTGGGCGTACTGCAGGGTCGAGGTGAACTTGTGGCTGTGCAGGGGGACCACGCGGTCGTCGTGGTCGCCGGTCAGCACCAGGGTGGCCGGGTAGCGGGTGCCGTTCTGCACGTTGTGCAGGGGTGAGTACGCCAAGGCGTCTGCGAACTGGTCGGGGTCGGCGGGGTCGCCGTAGTCGGAGATCCAGGCGGCGCCGATGGTGAACAGGTGGTAGCGCAGCAGGTCGAGCACCCCGACCCCGGGCAGTGCACACGCCGCGAGGTCGGGCCGTTGGGTCATCACCGCACCGACCAGCAGCCCCCCGTTGCTCCGACCGTGCAGAGCGAGCTGCGCCGTGGTGGTCACACCCGACTCCTTCAGGTGCTCCCCGACGGCGATGAAGTCGTCGAACACGTGCTGCTTGTTGGCCAGCCGGCCGTCCTCGTACCAGTCGGTGCCGTACTCGCCGCCGCCGCGGAGGTTGGCGATGACCAGCACTCCCCCGGCGGCCAGCCAGCCCGACCAGCCCGCCCGGTAGTCGGCGAACACGGGAATCTTGAAGCCGCCGTAGCCGTAGAGCAGGGTGGGCTGCGGCCGGGAGAGGTCGAGGTCGGCGCGCGCTATCAGGAAGTACGGCACCGCGGTGCCGTCGGCACTGGTCGCTCGGCGTCGTTCCTGGCTGACCTCCGGCGAGACGCCGGCGCCGTCGCCCTGCACCAGCTCGGTCAGCGGGCTGACCTCACCGGTCGCCGCGTCGAAACGGTACGACATCGTCGGCGAGGTGACCGAGGAGAACCCGACGAAGCCCTCCGGATCGCCGGCCCGGGCGTTGAGCCCGACGACGGCTCCGCCGGAGACGTCGAGCTGGCCCATGGCGACTCCGGCGAGGTCGTAGCGCCCGAGTCGCGGCTGAGCGTCCGCGAGCTCGAGGGTGATGAGCTGCTCACCGGCGGCGACCACGGCGGACAGGGTGTGCGGGCCCTCGCCGATGACCTCGGTGCACGGCGTTTCTGAGTTCACCGTGGCGTCCAGGTCGTAGCGCACCAGCCGCCCGCGCGGCGCGTCGAGGTCGGTGTACACCAGCAGCGCCGAGACGAGCGACCTGACGAAACGGGCCTCAGCCCGGGGTTCGTCGATGACCTTGATCGGCTCCGCCAGCCTGCTGGTGCCGTCGGAAGTGGTGACCGGGTAGGCCCAGAGGCGGTTGCGGCTCTCGGTACCTTCCGCGATGGTGACCATGACGTACCGGTCGTCGGCCGAGACCTCGACCTCGAACATCAGCAGGTCGTTGTCCGGGAACTCCAGGATCAGCTCGTCGCCGGCCTGCGGCTCACCCACCCGGTGCAACCGGAGCCGGCCCCCGGCGACCGCATCGGTCTGGGTGCCGGCGGCGTGGCCCCGGTGGGCGAAGTCGGTGTAGAGATAGGAAGCCGAGTCCGGCAGCCAGACCGGTTCGGAGAACTTGGTCTGGATCACCGCGTCATCCACCGGCTCCCCGGTGGCGAGGTCCAGCAGGACGAAGGTATGCCAGTCGCTGCCACCTTCACTCACCGTGTAGCCGAGGTAGTGGCCGTCGTCGCTCACCGTGAAGCTGCCGAGCGAATCGGTCCCGGCCGCGGAGAACGTGTTGGGATCGACCACGATCCGCCCACCCGCAAGCAGCTCGTCGAGCGTGTCGGCGACGTAGAGGACGTCCTGAGCCTGCGTGCCGTCGTTGCGGGTCACGAAGTAGCGTCCCCCGTGGTGGCTGGGCACGCCGGCTTGGGGCCGCTGCACGACGGCGCGCATGGTCGCCCGGAACCAGTCGCGGGTGGGAAGGCGCTCAAGGTAGGCGTCGGTCACCTCGTTCTGCCGTCGCACCCAGTCGACGGTCTCGGGCGCGTCGGGATCCTCCAGCCAGCGGTAGGGATCGGCGATGAAGCGGCCGTGCAGGTCGTCCAGGACCTCGCCGCGCCTGGTTTCGGGGTAGTCGATCACGCGCTCCACGCTATCCGGCGGCGCTGACACTTCTCCGGGCTCCCGTCGCCCCCAGTGACTGGGAGGGCGACCGGCGTTGACGTCCGGGGTCGCCGGGAGCACTCTGAGGTGCATGGCTCACCTGCTCCGTTTCGACGAGATCGACGCCGGCATGCTGTCGGTCGTGGGGGGCAAGGCGGCCAACCTCGGGACCCTGGCCCGCGCCGGACTGCCCGTACCGGACGGCTTCTGCGTGACCACCGACGCCTTCCGCGAGGTCGTCGGAGGCCTGCTGGACGACCTCTTCGACCAGCTCGCAATGGCGCACGACCCCGACCAGACAGCCTCGCTGTGCGCACGGGCGCGCGAACGCATCGTCGCCGCCGCGGTCCCGGCCGCCCTGGAGCAGGAGATCCTGAAGGGCTACGCGGATCAGAGCGGCGGAGCGGTGGCAGTGAGATCGTCGGCCACGGCTGAGGACCTGGAGTTCGCCAGCTTCGCCGGCCAGCAGGACACGTACCTGAACGTGCTCGGCGAAGCCGCGGTGCTGGACGCGGTGCGCCGCTGCTGGGCCTCGCTCTGGACCGACCGCGCCGTCGGCTACCGCCGTATCAACGGCATCGACCATCGGACGGTGGCCCTGGCGGTGGTGGTGCAGGAGATGGTGCAGGCGACCGCGGCCGGCGTGATGTTCACCGCCAACCCGGTCACCGGAAACCGGCGACAGACCGTCATCGACGCCAGTCCGGGGCTGGGCGAGGCTGTCGTCTCCGGGGCGGTCAACCCGGACCACGTCGTGGTCGACACGGCGGCCCGTACCGTGGTCGAGCGTCGGCTCGGGGACAAGCGGGTGCTCATCCGCAGCCTGCCCGACGGCGGGACCGAGCGGCTGGAGCTGGTGGATTCCTCCTCGGAGGCATCGGTGACCGACGACCAGCTGCTCCAGCTGACCGCTCTGGGCGCGCGCGTCCAGGATCTCTACGGCGCGCCGCAGGACACGGAGTGGGCGATCGACGACGCGGGCACGCTCTGGCTGACCCAGTCGCGGCCGATCACCACCCTCTATCCGCTGCCCGACCGGGAACCGCCGCCGGGCACCCGGGTGTACCTCTGCCTGACCCTGGCGCAGGGGCTGACCCGACCGATCACCCCGATGGGACTGTCGGCGTTCCGGCTGATCGCCTCGTCCATCGCGACCGCCGCAGGATCACCGCCGGCCGACCCGCTGGACGGACCACGCGCCTTCACCGTGGCCGGGCAACGCGTGTTCGTCGACTTCACCGAGGTACTGGCCAACCCGGTCGGACGACGAGTCGCGCTGGCCGCGTTCGGGGTGATGGAGGCCCGGGCAGCCACCGTGCTCGCGACCCTGGTGCGCCGGCCCCCGTTCGAGCGCCTCTCCGGTTCGCGCCGGGCGGCGTTACGGAGGATCGCCCGCATCGCGCTACGGGTGCGGGTGCCGCAGCGCGTGGTCCTGGCCGCGGTCAGCCCCGACCGGGCGTACCGTGCGATTGCGGCGATCGAGGAGCAGCTCCGGGGACGTCTCCTGGTGCCGGCGGACGCCACTCCGCAAGAACGGCTGGACCGGTTCGAGCGGCTGCTGAGCGAGAAGATCTTCTGGCTCATGCCGACGGTGATCGCGTACCCGATCGCGGGGTTTGTCCTGCTGGGGCTGGCTCGGCGGCTCCTCGCCGGACTGCTCGAGCCGGGAGAGCTGCAGACGGTGCTGCGCGGCGTACCTCACAACGTGACCACCGAGATGGACCTCGCTCTGTGGCAGCTGAGCACCGACATCGCCGCCGACCCGGCGGCCGCGGCGGAGTTTCTGCAGCAGGACCCGGCCGTGGTGGCGGACCAGTTCGTCCGGGGCGAGCTGAGGGACGGGACCCGGCAGGGTCTGACGGCGTTCCTGCGTCGCTACGGCCATCGGGCGGTCGCCGAGATCGACCTGGGGATGGCCCGCTGGTCCGACGACCCGACCCACATCGTCGGCGTGCTGGCCAACTACCTGCGCCACGACGATCCGGCGCTCGCCGCCGACGTGCAGTTCCGGGCCGGGCACCACGCTGCCGAAGCGATGATCGCCGACCTGGTGCAGCGAGCTCACCGACGCGGACGGGTCCGCGGCCTGGTGGTGGCGTTCAGCCTGCGCCGGGCTCGCCAGCTGGTGGGACTGCGGGAGGCGCCCAAGAACCTGCTGGTCCTGGCGCTGTCGGAGCTGCGTCAGCAGCTGAGCCTGGTGGGTGCGGCGCTGGCGGCCGACGGCCGGATCGAGACGGCCGGTGACATCTTCTTCCTCGACGTGGCCGAAGCCCGGAGCGGGTTGGCCGGCACCGACCTGCACGAGCTGGTCGAGCGGCGGCGCAGCGCCTACGCGGTCGAGCTCCGGCGGCGCCACATCCCCCGGATCCTGCTGTCGGACGGGACCGAGCCCGAGGCGGTGGGGGTCGCAACCCCCGCCGAAGACGGCGCGCTGGTGGGCAGCCCC
>JBBRYD010000116.1:0-12791 GCA_038238065.1 Propionibacteriales bacterium
CTTCGGTCAGCTGCGGGATCCGGGTCTGTGCGTCGTCGGACTGGCTGTCGTCGTCGTGCGACTCGACGTAGGCCTTCAGAAACCCGTAGAACGTAATGGTCCGGCCGGACGCGACGAAGGTGCACTCTTCGACAGGCTCGGAGCGCTCAGCGGCCGTGGTGGCCTTGATCTTGACGGTGATGGACAGGCCCTCGGCGTCCTTCATCTGCGACGCCACGGTCCGCATCCAGATCAGCTCGTAGAGCCGGAACTGGTCACCGGTCAGCCGGGTCTGCGCCGGGGTCTGGAACACCTCGCCGGCCGGGCGGATCGCCTCGTGCGCCTCCTGAGCGTTCTTCTGCTTGCTGGTGTAGATGCGTGGTTTGGCGGGCAGGAAGTCGGGACCGAACAGCTGACGCACCTGGTTGCGAGCCGCCGTGATCGCGGTCTCGGACAGCGTGGACGAGTCGGTACGCATGTAGGTGATGAACCCGCCCTCGTAGAGGTCCTGGGCCACCGACATCGCCCGCTGCGCGGTGAAGCCCAGCTTGCGGCCAGCCTCCTGCTGCATCGTGGTGGTCCGGAACGGGGCGTAGGGCTTGCGGGTGTAGGGCCGGGACTCGATGCTGTCGACGGTGAACGCCGCGGTCTGCAGCGAGCTCGACAGCGCCTCGGCGCGGGTCTGGTCCAGGTGCACCAGCTGCTCGTTGCCTTTGCTCCCGAGCGCGCCGTGGGTGTCGAAATCGCGTCCCTGGGCGATCCGTTCTCCGGCGATGTGGGTCAGTCGGGCCGGGAACAGGGGTGGTTCGGCGGGGGCGCCGGCGTCGAGGACGGCGTCGAGGTCCCAGTAGGAAGCGGTCCGGAAGGCGATCCGCTCGCGCTCGCGGTCGACCACGAGGCGGGTCGCCACCGACTGCACCCGCCCGGCGGAGAGCCGGGGCATGACCTTCTTCCACAGCACGGGAGAGACCTCGTAGCCGTAGAGCCGGTCGAGGATGCGGCGGGTCTCCTGCGCGTCGACCTTGTCGGTGTCCAGCTCGCGGGGGTTGGCCACGGCCTCGGCGATGGCAGCCGCGGTGATTTCGCGGAAGACCATCCGGCGCACCGGGACCTTCGGCTTCAGCTCCTGCAGCAGGTGCCAGGCGATGGCCTCACCCTCGCGGTCGTCGTCGGTGGCCAGCAGCAGCTCGTCGGAGCCCGCCAAGGCATCCTTGAGAATGCGCATGGTGGCGCGCTTGTCGGGGCTCACCACGTAGAGCGGTTCGAAACCGTTGTCCACGTCGATGCCGGTCCGGGCCCACTTCTCACCCTTGTACTTGGCCGGCACCTCGGCGGCTCCGGTGGGCAGGTCGCGAACGTGCCCGCGGCTGGACTCGACGACGTATCCGTCGCCGAGGTACCCCGCGATCGTCTTCACCTTGGTGGGCGACTCGACGATGACGAGCCGTCTTCCACCTGTCTTCCCTGCCACAGCTGTCCTCTTCCGCGGGCAACGACTCACCAGCTCCTGCGCGTCGTCGTCCCTTCCTTGGGTGATCTTGTGGTCCGGCGAGCGACTGAATCCCCCCGCACCGCAGGCCAGCCCGGCTTACTCTACGTCCAGGGTGCACCCTAGCCAGAAATGGTGACATTCGTGGGATGGGTTTGCCGGGCTGTGATGAGGACGTCAACCGAGGAAGCCGTCGAGGATCAGCCCGCGCACCTTCGGCAGGATGTCGGTGGTCAGTGCCGCCGGGTCGAGGTCGAGGATCCCCGCCACGGAGCCGAGGATCAGCCCGAGACTGAGCTCACCGTCGCACGCACCGAGAATGCCCCCCAGGGCGGTGTCCACCTCGAGGGCGCGACGGAAGCCCCGTTGCTGGCGGTGCACGATCCGTTGCGGGTGGGCGCTTCCAGGAGCTCCGAGGGTTTCCTCCACGATGTCCTCGGCCAGGATCCAGGAGCGGCTCAGCAGCTCGGCGTCGGACAGACTGCGTTCCAGGTCGAGCGCCGTGGCTTCCGCCGCGATGGCTGGTCCGATCGGCTGCTCGACCCCGTACGGCCAGTCCTCGATCGTGATCCGCGGCTCGACCCGGCCGCTCTTGTGCAGCACGATCCAGCCCATGCCGACGGCACCGATCTTCAGGGCCGCGAAGTAGTCGACCCACTCGGCATAACGTCGGGCGTAGTCGGGGCTGCCGGCCAGACCGGCGTCGGTCAACCACAGCTCGATGTACTCGTAGACGTCGAGGGTCTCTCGTTGCACCACGTGAGCGTCGCAGCCGGTGGCGGGGATCCAGCTCCGCAGCCGGTCCTGCCAGTCGCTGCCGAGGGGGTGAGCCCAGTTGCCGAGGACCTGCAGGGTGCCCCCGTCAGCGAGATGGTCGACGCCGTGTCGGACCACGTGCTCGACCAGACCGTCGGCGGGTCGATCCCCCTCGCGGTAGGTGAGGCGCTCACCGTCGGTTCGGGGCGGCGACATCACGTACGGCGGGTTGGTGGTGATCAGGTCGAACAGCTCTCCGCGGACCGGCTCGTAGAGACTGCCCAGGCGCAGCTCAGCGGAGACCTGGTTGAGCCGGGTGGTCAGGTCGGCCAGCTCGAGGGCTCGCGGGTTCAGGTCGGTGCCCACCACCTGCGCAGCGTGCCGGGCCAGGTGGAGCGTCTGGACGCCACACCCCGTGCCCAGATCGAGTGCCCGCGTGACCGGCCGGCGTACGGTCAGCTGGGCCAGCGTGGTGGAGGCCGACGAGACGCCCAGTACGAAGTCCGGCCGGACCGGCACGGTCAGCGTGTCCAGGTTGGGCGACAGGTCCGACACGATCCAGCCGCTGGCCCCGTCGTCACTGGCGTACGGACGGATGTCGATCTCGGCCCGGACCTCCTCACCGGAGACGCTCAGGATGCCTGCGGAGATCAGCGGCTCGAGGTCGGGCAGCGCCCGCTCCAGCGCTCCCCGGCGGACCGGCTGCTGCAGCGGCCAGAGAGAGGTGAGGACCGCGATCGGGTCGTCCCGGTCGGCCAGAGCCCGCACCGCGGCCAGCGTGCTGTTGCGACCGAGGGCCCGGTGGGCCTCCTCCCCCATCGCCGAGACCACGGCGTCGACCGAGTAACGATGCTCTTGGAAGGCTGCGCGCAGGTCGGCGGTCTGGGCGGGGGTCAACACGGCGACCATGCTCGCACAGGCGACGAGCGTGCCAGACGTGCACGTTGGCGTCGCCACGTACGCTCCCAGCGTGTCATCGGTCCTGCTCCGGCGCCCGCGCGCCACTCTGGCCAAGGCGGTGCGGGACCGGGTCGCCGGTCCGAAGTTCGAGGAGGCTCACGCCGCCATCTGGCACACCCCGGGTGAGCGTTGGTTCCGCGAGGACGACGCCATCTGGCGGGTGCACGGCGATACGTCGATGTTCGTGGGCGGCATCCGGGCGCTTCTGCTGCAGTCGATGCACCCGGTGGCGATGCTGGCGGTCAGCGAACACTCAGGTTTTCGGAGCGACCCGTGGGGGCGGCTGCAGCGCACCAGTACCTACCTGGCCACCACGACCTACGGAGCCATCCCCGACGCGGAGCGCAGCATCCGCATCGTCCGGGCGATCCACGGTCGGGTCACCGGCGTCACCCCAGCCGGTCGGCCGTACCGGGCGGACGATCCACACCTGCTGATGTGGGTGCACGTGGCGGAGATCGACAGCTTCCTGGCCAGTCACCGCGCCTTCGGCCACGAACCGCTGACCGCGGCCGAGACCGACGCGTACGTTCGGCAGACCGGGTTCGTAGCCGCGCAGCTCGGCGTGGTCGACCCGCCCCAGAGCAGGGCCGAGCTCGACGCGGTGCTGTCCACCTTCCGACCGGAGCTGCAGGGGTCGGCGGCGGCCCAGGAGGCGGCTGACCTACTGCTTCGCGACCCGCCGCTGCCGGGACCAGCCCGGATCGGCTACGCGGCGCTGGCCGCCGGGGCTGTATCGCTGCTGCCGCCGTGGATCCGCACGGAGCTGCGGCTGCCCACGCTGCCGCTCGCCGACCGGCTGGTCGCCCGCCCGCTGGCGGGCTCGGCGGTGCGAGCCATCCGGTGGGCGCTTGGCGGCGAGGTGGACATCAGGAACGAGGCGTAGCCGGGGAGCTTGCGCTGGGTGGACCGCGAAGCTCAGCAGACGCAGCCGTTCAGGACCACGGAATGGGCTGTTGAGCCGGAGTGTAGACCGGTGGAGGCGGGCTGGTCGCTGATACTGCGGGGGGCAGGTAGCGCCGCTCGATCCCCGCCTTCTTCGCCTGCCAGAGGATCAGGGCCAGCACGATCCCGTGCACGATCAAGGCGATACCGACCTCCAGCGGAGCGCCCCTGGTATCGGCACCGACGAAGGCGTCCTGCCAACCACCGAGCAGGATGACGGTGAAGAAGACCCCGATGTTGTTGACGGCGTGGATGACGATGCCCGCCTCCAACCCGCCGGTCCGCCACGTCGCGATGCCGGCGGTCAGCGCGAAGACGGCCAAGCTGCCGAGCACCCAGACGTCAGGGCTGCCGTGCGCCCAGGAGAAGCTCACGACCGAGACGGTCAACCCGACAACGAGCCCCACCATCGGGTTACGGAACCAGGAACCGACGTTCTGCATGATCCACCCACGGAAGAAGTACTCCTCACCCGCGGCCTGGAGGGGGATCAGAAACACCACGATGACCAGCAGGAGCCCCCACTGACCGGCCGAGTCGACGTCGCTGCAGGTTCGGCCCAGATGCTGAGCCCCAGGTAGACCGCCCAGACGGGAACGACGATGACCAGACAGCGCAGCAGCCACCGCCAGCGGATCCGGCCCCGGACCGACGCAAGATAGCGCGGCCGGACCCGGTGCGCGATCCAGATCGACAGACCCGCGGCCGGGATCAGAGCGATCAGGGTCAGGGTGACGTAGAGGAACCCGGCCGGCCCGAGGTCACTGGTCTTCCCGATCTCCTGGAACGCCCACTGGACCGGGTTGCGTGCACCGACGATCATCCCGGACACGATGACCGGCAGGAATCCCACCAGCCACAACGGGACCGCGATCGCCAGCGCGAGCACGAGGGCCGCCAGGGGACGCCACCAGTGGTGGCGAGGGCCGCGGAGCAGCTGCTGATACTCCCGTGGGCCATCCGGCATCGGGCTGGGCTTCTCCATCGCCCAGACGGGTGGTGGACCTGACCACTGAGGAGGCGCGCTCGTCGACGGGTCCCGGTAACCCAGCTGGGCGCTCGCCCCCTGCTGCCACGGCACCGGTGGGGGGTGGCCGACCAGGGACGGCTCAGGCTCGACCTGCGGCGGCGGGGGGCCGGCGGGACCGTACGGGTTGTTGGTCATGATGGGTCCAGTTTGCCACCGCATGCTGCGCGCGCCGGCCACAACCGGAAGTGGTGCACAACCCGCGACAGACGCGCGGGCTGTACACCACCGTTACCCCAGGGTCGGGCTTGGGGCCGGGTCAGCGAGGGGTGGTGTCGTTCTGCTGGGCCGGGACCTCGGCAAAGGAGTGCGACTCGGGGCCGGGCAGGGCGGCCGGCTCGGCGCCCGCCTGGTCCTCGGTGTGCAGCGCGTTGCCGCGCCGGGTGCTGATGGTCACCGCGACCACGATGATCGCCAACGCGATCAGAGCGATCAGGTACCGCAGAGCCGACGGTGTCTGGCTGAGAGAGGACATCTCGACCACAGCGGGAGCGATCAGCAGGGCCACCAGGTTCATCACCTTGAGCAGTGGGTTGATGGCCGGTCCCGCCGTGTCCTTGAACGGGTCGCCCACCGTGTCGCCGATGATCGTGGCCTCGTGGGCCGGCGATCCCTTGCCACCGTGGTTCCCGTCCTCGACCAGCTTCTTGGCGTTGTCCCAGGCGCCACCGGAGTTGGCCAGGAACACCGCCATCAGGGTGCCGGAGGCGATCGCACCCGCGAGGTATCCAGCCAGCGCCGGGGCACCGAGGCCGAAGCCCACAGCGACGGGTGCGGCCAGGGCCAGCAGGCCCGGGGTGGCCAGCTCGCGCAGCGAGTCGCGGGTGCAGATGTCGACCACCTTGCCGTACTCCGGCTTGCCGGTCCCCTCCATGATGCCGGGGATCTCGCGAAACTGACGACGGACCTCGTAGACGACGGCGCCGGCCGCCCGACCCACGGCGGTGATGGCCAGACCCGAGAACAGGAAGACCACGGCTGCGCCCAGGATCAGTCCGACCAGGGTCTGGGGCGCGAACACCACAGCCTGGTCGGTGAACTTCGAGTAGCCGTCCCGCAGCACGCCGCGGATCGAGTCGGTGTAGGAGCCGAACAGAGCGGTCGCTGCCAGCACGGCGGTGGCGATGGCGATGCCCTTGGTGATGGCCTTGGTGGTGTTACCGACCGCGTCGAGCTCGGTCAGGATCTGAGAGCCTTCACCGTGCACGTCGCCCGACATCTCGGCAATACCCTGCGCGTTGTCCGACACCGGCCCGAAGGTGTCCATGGCCACGATGACGCCGACCGTGGTCAGCAACCCGCAACCGGCGAGCGCAATGGCGAACAGGCCGACGACGCCGGCCCCACCGAGCAGGAACGCGCCGTAGACCGCTGCACCGATGACGATGGCGGTGTAGACCGCGGACTCGAAACCTACCGACAAACCGGCCAGGATCACCGTCGCGGCACCGGTCAGGGACGTACGACCCACATCCTTGACCGGCCGGTCTTCCGTGCCGGTGTAGTACCCGGTCAGCGACAAGATGATCGCGGCCAGCACGATGCCGATGATGACCGAACCGAGGGCGACCACGCGCGGGTCGTCGATCGGACCAGAAAAGGTGAGCTCTTCGGCGTTCAGGGCGGCGAACGATGACGGCAGATAGATGAATGCGGCGATAGCGCTCAGCACTGCGGAGATGCCGGCCGAGATGTAGAAGGAACGGTTGATGGTCTTGAGGCCGTTCTCACCCTCGCGTGGCTTGGTCAAGAAGATGCCGATGATCGCGGTCACCACACCGATGGCGGGAACGATGAGGGGAAACACCAGGCCGTATTGACCGAAGGCCGCCTTTCCGAGAATCAGTGAGGCGACCAGGGTCACCGCATAGGACTCGAAGAGGTCGGCGGCCATACCAGCGCAGTCGCCGACATTGTCGCCGACATTGTCAGCGATGGTCGCGGCGTTCCGCGGGTCGTCCTCGGGAATGTTCTTCTCGACCTTGCCGACCAGGTCAGCACCGACATCGGCAGCCTTGGTGAAGATCCCACCGCCGACGCGCATGAACATCGCGAGCATGGCGGCTCCGAAACCGAAGCCCTCGAGGATGGTCGGGGCGTCACCCTTGAAGACGAAGACGACGATGGACGCGCCCAGGAGCCCCAGTCCGACCGTGGCCATGCCCACGTGAGCCCCGGTCCGGAAGGCGATCTTCATGGCCGGGCTCCGACCATCACTGCGGGCCGCTGAGGCCACCCGTACGTTGGCGCGAACCGCGAGCCACATCCCGAGATACCCGATCAGACCCGAGAAGAAAGCCCCAGCGACGAAGGCCACGGAGCGACCGATGCGCAGCGAGGCACCGCTGAAACCACCGTCCCCGTGGACCGGGAGCAGCAACAGCAGCAGAACGGCGGCCACGGCGAACCAGGCCAGGGTCCGGAACTGCCGCGCCAGATAGGCGCTGGCGCCCTCTTGGACCGCGAGGGCAATCTCCTGCATCTTCTCGGTGCCCTCCGATGCGGCTAGCACTTCGCGACGAAAGACCACCGCCATGGCGACGGCTACCAGGGCAATGACACCGACAATGGCGACCAGTGTCAGGTTTCCCCCTGACAGTCCAATGGCCAACGGGGTCACTTCCATAGTTACTGGAAGTACAGACATACAACGGCCTCCTGAAAAACGGCACCCGCCCCGGTGCGAGGCACGACCGGCGCAGTATAGCCCGGGCCGGCACCCATTTGGAGCATCGGGCTGAACCCGCGTCGCCGCCGACTTGTCTCGTCAGTGGCGCGTGACACCCTATCTTTTGTGACCGTTTCCCTCTTTGACACCATGACTCTGCGTGACGTGACCATCCCCAATCGGATCTGGTTGGCCCCGATGTGCCAGTACTCCTGCCTGGAGCGCGACGGCGTCCCGACCGACTGGCATCTCGTCCACCTGGGTGCACGCGCGACCGGTGGTTTCGGCCTGGTGATGACCGAAGCAGCTGCGGTCTCACCCGAAGGTCGGATCAGCCCCGAGGACGCCGGGATCTGGACCGACGAGCAGGCCTTGGCTTGGTCGCGGATCGCGAGTTTCGTCAGCAGCCAGGGCGCGGTGCCCGCCATGCAGCTGGCGCACGCGGGTCGCAAGGGCTCGACCTACTCCTTCTGGCAGGCGGGGCGTGACGGGACCGTACCACCGGACGAGGGAGGCTGGACCACCGTCGGTCCGTCCACCATCCCGTTCGAGGGCTACCTGGCTCCTGAGGCTCTGACCCTGGCCGCCATCGAGCAGGTGGTGAACGACTTCGTCGCCGCGACCGTCCGGGCCGACCGAGCCGGCTTCGAGGTGGTCGAGATCCACGCGGCACACGGCTATCTCATCCACGAGTTCCTCTCCCCCCTGTCGAACGCACGTTCCGACGCCTACGGCGGCTCGTTGGAGAACCGGGCCCGGCTGCTGACCGAGATCGTGCGCGCCGTCCGAAAGGTCTGGCCGGACGGCAAGGCCCTCTTCGTCAGGTTCTCCGGAACGGACTGGATCGAGGGTGGCTGGACCGTCGCCGAGACCGCCCAGGTCGCTCGCTGGGTCTCCGATCTCGGTGTGGACCTGGTCGACCTCTCCAGCGGCGGGAACGCGGTGGCCAGCATTCCGGTGGGACCGGGCTACCAGGTGCCGCTGGCCGCCCAGGTCCGGGAGCAGTCCGGGGTGCCGGCCGCTGCCGTCGGTCTGATCACCGACCCGGGGCAGGCCGCGCAGATCGTGGCCAGGGGTCAGGCCGACGCGGTCATGTTGGCCCGTGCGGCTCTGCGTGAGCCCGCCTGGCCGCAGCGAGCGGCGCACGAGCTGGGCGTCTCCCGGCGCGATTCGCGCTACCCACCGCAGTACAGCCGGGGTGCCTGGCCGGCGGAGCAGCCGGCCGACCGCAGCGCATGAGTGGGCCGGCGTCGGCGAGGTGGAGATGGCGGTAGCCAGCTGGACCGACGCTCCGCAGGTGCGCTACGTCCATCGCCTGCCGGCCCGCGACGGCGTGGTCGGCGAGTGGCCGAGCTGGGTGCCGGCGACGGTCCGACAGTCGTGTGCTCGGCTCGGGATCCCGTCGCTCTGGGAGCATCAGGTGCGTGCCGCCGAGGCACTCCGGGCGGGTCAGCACGTCGTGCTGGCCACCGGGACGGCCTCGGGGAAGACGCTCGGCTATCTGCTCCCGGTGATGACAGCCACGTCCGGCGTCGCCGGAGCTGGCGGGTCTGCGCCGGCGCCCGCCCCGGCCACCGTGCGTGAGGAGCTGATGCGGCCCCGGCGGCCGCACACGGCGCTCTACCTCGCTCCGACCAAGGCGTTGGCCCACGACCAGCTGCGGGTCTGCTCGGCGTTCGACCTGGATCACTGGAACGTGGGGACCCTGGACGGAGACTCCGAGCACGCCGACCGCGACTGGGCCCGGGACTACGCCTCGTACATCTTGACCAACCCCGACATGCTGCACCTGTCGGTGTTGCCGAACCATGCGCGCTGGGCGTCCTTCCTGCAGTCGCTGCGCTATGTCGTCGTCGACGAGTCGCACCGATATCGGGGGGTGTTCGGGGGGCACGTTTCGGCGGTACTTCGACGGCTCCGCCGGGTCGCCGCCCTCTACGGCGCCAGCCCCACGTTCGTGCTGGCCTCGGCCACCAGCAGCAACGCCGGGGCGGCGGCAAGCGCACTGACCGGCGTCAGCGAGCCCGAGATCGTGGTCGTCGACAGTGACAGCTCAGCCCACGGCGCGGTCGAGATTCTGCTCTGGGAGCCGGACGGTGCCCCGGACGACGACGCCGCGATGCTGCTGGCGCGGATGGTCGACGACGGCCGCCAGACCATCGCCTTCGTCTCGTCGCGCAAGATGGCCGAACGGGTGGCCGTCCGCGCCTCGGCCCAGCTCACCACGGCGGCCCGGATCGACTCCTACCGCGGTGGTTACCTGGCCGACGACCGGCGTCGGCTCGAACGTGACCTGCAGCTGGGGACGTTGGCCGGGGTGGCCGCGACCAACGCCCTCGAGCTCGGTGTGGACATCGCCGGGATGGACACCGTGCTCATCTCGGGTTTCCCGGGCACCCGGGCGGCGCTGTGGCAGCAGGCCGGGCGGGCCGGGCGCAAGGGCACGGATGCGCAGGTGATCCTCATCTCGCGGAAGCAGCCGTTGGACGCCTACCTGTTCGACCATCCGGACACGTTGTTCTCCAGCCCGGTGGAGGCCACGGTGCTGCACCCGGACAACCCGTACGTGTTGGCGCCGCACCTGGCTGCGGCCGCCCAGGAGTCTCCCTTGACCCTTGCCGATCAGGGGTACTTCGGGCCGACCATGCCGCAGCTCGTCACGCGGCTGGTGGACCAGGGCGTGCTGAGGCGTCGGGCGTCCGGCTGGTTCTGGACCCGACCAGAGCGGGCGGTGGACGGGATCGACCTCCGCTCCGCCGGTGGCGCCTCGATCGAGATCATCGAGGTGGACACGGGCCGGGTGCTGGGTCACGTCGATCCAGGCTCTGCCGACGCGACGGTCCATGTCGGAGCGACCTACCTCCACCGGGGTGAGAACTACCTGGTCGAGGAGGTCGACGGGAGCGGTGACGCCCTGGTCCGGGCCGCTCGACTCGGCTACTACACCCAGCCGCGGATCGCCGGCGGCGTGACTGTTGTCGACCAACGCGCGTCGCACCCGTTCGGCCGCGCACGGATCCATCTCGGGACGGTCGACGTCACCTCGCAGGTGACGGGATATCTGAGACGTGACGAGGTCACGGGCGACGTCTGGGACGAGACACCACTGGACCTGCCCGAGCACACGCTGCGGACCGACGCCGTGTGGTGGACCCTCGATCCGGGTGGACTGGGGCTGGACCTGACACCGGCTCAGCTGGCCGGCGGCGCCCACGGGGCCGAGCACGCGGGCATCGGGTTGCTTCCGATGTACGCCCCCTGCGACCGCTGGGACATCGGGGGCCTGTCGGCGGCGCAGCACCCCGACACCGGACTGCTCACCGTGTTCGTGCACGACGGCCAGGCCGGCGGCGGCGGCTTCGCCGAGCGTGGCTTCGACGTCGCCGATCGGTGGTGGGCAGCCACCTTGGAGCGACTCGAATCCTGTGGCTGCGAGTCGGGCTGCCCCGCCTGCGTCGTCTCGCCCCGGTGCGGAAACGCCAACCAGTCACTGGACAAGCAGGCCGCCATCGTGCTGCTGCGTCATCTCTGCAGCTAGCGCCGATCCTTCAGCAGCGCGCGATAATGGGCCCATGATCCCCATCGCAGCCGTCCTGCTGCTCATCCTCGTCGTGTTCAGCGTCGCGGTCGTGGTCAGCAACCCGGCGGTCTTCGACCTGTCGATCTTCGGAGCCAGCATCCCGGTCACCACGTCCGGGGTGTATTTCACCGGAGCCGGCGCCATGCTGGTGCTCGTGCTCGCCCTGGCGCTGCTCCGGCGCGGACTCAAGCGAGAGATGGCCCGCCGCCGTCAGGTCCGCGCACTCCAGAACGCGGCCGGCGTGAAGTCGTTGCCCACCACGGGCCGTGCCGCTGCCAAACCCTCAACGGCGACCCGAAGCACAGCCGCTCCCGTCGCGACCGGCACGGCGAACGTGGGCCCAGCGGAGGTCGAGCAGCGCGGACCCAGCCCCGTCGCCCCACGTGGGGACGACCGACAGACCGAACAGGCGAGGCCGAGTTTCGTCTCCCACGGCAAGGCAGATCCGCAGAAGCCGACGAGCACCAACGTGGCCGAACGTCAGGCTCTCCTCGACGAAGCGGAAGAGCTGACCGGGGACAGCTCCGACCGATGAGCTTCTTCGAGCTCTTCCAGCCCGGACTGCGGTTCCTGCGCGAGGAGAAGGACCGGCAGAAGATGCTGGTGGCGGAGCCCAAGTTCGGCATCAGGGGCGGGCCCTTGGGCATCGACCTGGACGGGGGCACGGCGACCTTCACGATGCCGCCCAAACCTGGGGACGGTGAACCCGACACTGACGACGAGCGGCCGAGCCCAGGTGCGGCAGTGGCCGAAGGCTCCGAGAAGAGCTCCGACGAACGGCAGCCGGCAACGACCGCATCGGCAGCCGCTGCACCCGCGCCCAGCGACCCGGCCTGAACCTGCGGCCCCGTCTGCCGGGCCCCCAAGGTGTCGGGCAGCGATGGGTGTCTGCGTTCTTGGCCCCGACTCATGGCTGAGCGCCGGACCCAGCGTAGGCCAGTGCTGAGATGCGGCGTGGCAGTCCAGGAAGCCTGACGCCGACCGTCACTTCTGCGCGCACAGTGATGACGAAGTCGACGGCGTCGCCCACCCGCTCGCAGCTCACCACGCGGGCGCCGTTGGACCCAGCGTTGCGCCGGGCCGCTGCGCAGCCGTCCTGGTTGTCGACCAGTGCGGAGGCGCCACTCAGCGCAGCCAGATCGGCGGCGGCCCGGACGCGATGGTAGCCGACCAGATACCCGGCGACGCTCACCCCGACCAGGCAGAACATGACCACCACGACCAGGATCCCGACCATCAACACGGTGCCGCCGCCGCGTTCATCCTGCCGCCGCACTCCGGTCACCGTGGGCCCCCCTCCGGTTCGGTGTCCACCTTGGCCTCGGCGTGCAGGGGTACCGCGACCAACCAGTGGGCAAACGGACGGGCCGCCAGCCTCACCTGCACC
>JBBRYD010000117.1:0-12706 GCA_038238065.1 Propionibacteriales bacterium
GATCAGCTCGCGATAGCGCTGGTTCGACTCCGTCGCGGTCCCGAACCCGGCGTACTGGCGCATGGTCCACGGCCGTGCGGTGTACATCGAGGCGTACACCCCGCGGGTGAAGGGGAACTCACCCGGAGCCCCCAGCGCCGTGGCGGGATCGAAGTCAGCCAGGTCGTCGGAGGTGTAGACCGGCTCGAAGGGCGCACCCGACTCGGTTTCTGCCCTCACCCAACCTCCTGACCCACCGCCGACTTCTCGACGTGGTTGCCCGTGCGGACCTGTCGCCTCAACGCTTCGAGACTAACCGGCGACGGTCTGCACCAGCACACCCGTGCGTCCCGTCCGCACGCTTCCCATCCTCACACGCACGGACCTGACGGTTCCCAGGTCTCTGCGACTATGGGCGGGTGGACGTTGCTCTCGGTATTCTCGCCATCATGGCCACGGTGGTGGCCATCACGGCTTTCGCTGAACGGATCCGGTTCTCGGCTCCCCTGTTGCTGATGCTGATCGGGATCGGCGCCTCCTACATCCCGTTCATCCACGTACCCACCCTCACCTCCGAGGTCGTGCTCCTCGGCTTTCTGCCACCGCTGCTCTACTCCGCCGCGATCCGCACGTCGATCATCGACATCCGCGCCAACCGCCGCACCATCGCGTCGTTGTCGGTGCTGCTGGTGGTGTTCACGGCGCTCGGCGTCGGTCTGATCACCTGGCTGATCATCCCGGGCATCCCCTTCTCCGTCGCCTTCGCGCTCGGTGCGGTGGTCGCTCCGCCGGACGCGGTCGCCGCCACCTCCATCGCCCGGTCGGTCGGGATGCCCCGCCGACTGGTCACCATCCTGGAGGGCGAGTCGCTGGTCAACGACGCAACGGCGATCACCTGTCTGCGGGTGGCCATCGCCGCCATCGGCGGAGCGGTGTCGGTCGGCGAGGTCACCCTGGGTTTCCTGATCGCCGCCGTCGGAGGGGCAGCGGTCGGCTTCGGCGTGGCGTCCCTCGCCGTGGTCATCCGCCGTCACATCCAGCAGCCGGTCTTCGACACGGCCATCTCGCTGATGGTCCCGTTCGCGGCCTACATCCCCGCCGAGGAGCTCGGCTTCCACGACTTCCACGGCTCCGGCGTCATCGCGGTGGTGGTGGCGGGTCTGATCCTGGGACACAAGTCGCCGATCATCCAGACCGGACAGTCCCGGCTCAGCGAACGGGTCAACTGGGCCACCATCCAGTTCGTGCTGGAGAACGCGGTCTTCCTGCTGATCGGTCTGCAGGCGCGGCGGATCGTCGACGACCTGCACACCTCCGAGCTCTCCCCCAGCCGGATCGCCGCCCTGTGCCTGGCCGTGCTCGCCGGGGTGATCCTGCTCCGACTCCTCTGGGTCGCCGTCTCCCGCGTCTTCATCTTCCGGCGCGACCGCGACAACGACGTGCCACTCCCTCCCTGGGGCGCCACCTTCGTCATCGGGTGGGCGGGGCTGCGCGGTGTGGTCACGCTGGCCACGGCGTTCCTGATCCCGCTCGAGGTGGACCACCGCGAGGTGCTGGTCTTTGTGGCCATGGTGGTCACGGCCGGCACGCTGCTGATCCAAGGCCTGACCCTGCCGGCCTTCGTCCGGGGACTCGGACTGCGCGGGCCGGACGCCCGCTCGGATGCGCTCCAGGCGGCCACCGTCCTCCAGTCGGCCAGCATCGCCGGCCTGACCGAGCTCGAGCGGGCGAAGAGGCCGACGGACTCCACGGAGACCATCGAGCTGCTCCGGGAGCGGATCAGCCAGCGACCCAACGCCATCTGGGAGCGGCTGGGAGCGCCCGGGGAGGTGGAGACCCCGGCCGAGGAATACCGCCGGCTGCGGCTGAAGACGCTGCACGCCGAACGCGGTGAGGTGCTCAGGATCAGATCGACGGGCACCGTGGACCACGACGTCATCTCCTCGGTGCTCGCCACCTTCGACATCGAGGAGTCGACCCTCACCATCGCCGCCGAGCGCACCGACCGGCTCAACGAGGAGGAGGCCCAGATCGAAGGTCCGCTGCACGCCGAGTCGGCCTGCTCGCACCTCGAGTCCGCACCCAGCGAGGTCGCGCCCAACGGGGCGGGTGTCTGCGAGGACTGCATCCGGGAGGGCACCCGTACGGTGCACCTCCGGATCTGCCTGAGTTGTGGCAACGTGGGGTGCTGCGACTCCTCGGTGGGCCGGCATGCCGAACGCCACTTCCGCACCGCCCACCACTCAGTGATGCGGAGCTTCGAGCCGCACGAGACCTGGCGCTGGTGCTACGTCGACGAGCAGATCGGCTGACTCAGCCGCCCGCCCGGCGGTCTACGCGGCGAAGAGCCGAGCTCGAGGTCGGGCTATCAGCGGTTTGTGGTGATACACCTGTATCAGATCCGATCCGGCCTGCTCCTGAAAGGCATGAGTGTGCTGTCTGTGACCTCGACTCCCCGATCCGCGTGTCCGCTGGGCGGACGTGTGACGTCAGTCAGCACGTCAACCCCAGGAGCAACCACATGACCGAGGGAACCGTGGAGCAGAGTCTCGCCACCCGAGCCGGTCTGCTCTTCGAGGCGTACCGCCACGGCGACGAAGACAAGATGGCCGATCTCGTCCGCATCCTGACCCCGATCCTGTGGCACACCGCCCGCGCGGCACGGCTGGACACCGGTACGGCCGAGGACGTGCTGCAGAGTGTCTGGCTCACCCTCGTGCGCAAGGCCACCTCCATCACCGAGCCGCAGGCCGTCCTGCAGTGGCTGGTCGTCACCACCAAACGGGAGTCCTGGCGGGTCGCCCGGAGCCAGGCGAGGACCCGACCGGAAGACCTGGAGACCACCGGCGGGGCCGACCAGCCGGCGGACCAGACGGTCGAGGACGAGGTGATCCGTGGTGACTCGGACTCGAGGCTGTGGCGACACATCGAAACCCTCTCCGACCGCTGCCGGACGCTGCTGCGGGTGATCGCCTTCGCTGATCGTCCCGACTACGCCGATCTGGCCAAAGCCCTGGGCATGCCGCAGGGCAGCATCGGTCCGACCCGGGGGCGCTGCCTCGCCAAGCTCCGCCTCAGTCTCGCCAACGACCCGACCTGGGGGATCCGATGAACAGCTTCGACGACGACCCGATGAACACCTTCGACGAGGAACGAGCCGCCGAACAGGAGCTGGACGGGACCGACAGCACGATCCTCGCCTCGCTCCGGAGCTACTACGCCCGACGCGACCCGGTCCCGGACGGCCTGGTGGAACGGATCCAGTTCGAGCTCACCCTCGACGCGTTGGGCGCCGAAGTGGCCACCCTGACCCAGCTGGACCTCAGCGCCGCCGGCGCCCGGAGTGCGCCGACCGAGGACGTCAGGACCATCACCTTCACCAGCCAGCGCCTGACCACGATGGTCACGCTCACGCCCCAGCCCGACGGGACCGTGCGGGTCGACGGCTGGGCCGCACCCGGCGGCGGCCACCGGGTGGAGGTGCTGCTCACCACGGGACCCCGGGAGACCGTCGCCGACGAGGACGGCCGGTTCGTCTTCGAGGGACTGCCCACCGGACTGGCCAAGTTCGCGTTGCACGTCGGGGTGGGTGACCAGACGTCGACGGTGCTGAGCCCGACCCTCGAGCTCTAGGCGCGCTCGGCTAACGAGCCGGCAGCAGGCCCACCTTGGCGTAGACGTCGGCCAGCGTCTTGCTGGCCACATCGCGCGCCTTCTCGGCCCCGCCGGCCAGGATCGCGGTCAGCTCGGTGCGCTCCTCCAGCAGCTCGAGGGTGCGTTCGCGGAACGGCCCGGACAGCCCGGTGACCGCTTCGGCGACGGTGCCCTTCAGGTCGCCGTACCCCCGGCCGGCGAAGTCCTCGACCAGGGTCGGCACCCCCGTGCCCGTCAGCGCAGCCAGGATGGTCAACAGGTTGGCTACGCCGGGTTTGGTCTCCTCGTCGAAGATGATCTCGCGACCCGAGTCGGTGACCGCTGACTTGACCTTCTTGGCGTTGAGCCGGGGCTCGTCCAGCAGCTCGATGATCCCGCTCGGCGAGGAGGCCGTCTTGCTCATCTTCACCGTGGGATCGGCCAGATCCATGATCTTGCCCACCGACGGCACGATGTAGGGCTCCGGCACCACGAAGGTCGGCCCGTAGCGGGTGTTGAAGCGCTGCGCGAGGTCTCGGGTCAGCTCGAGGTGCTGACGCTGGTCCTCACCCACCGGCACCTTGTCGGAGGAGTACAGCAGGATGTCCGCGGCCATCAGCACCGGGTAGGTGAACAGCCCGACATTGGCGCTGTCGGCCCCCGACTTCGCCGACTTGTCCTTGAACTGGGTCATCCGCGACGCCTGGCCGAAGCCGGTCAGGCAGGACAGCACCCAGCTGAGCTGGGTGTGCTCGGGGACGTGGGACTGGATGAACACCGTCGACCGGTGGGGATCCACCCCGGCGGCGATCAGCTGGGCCGCGCCGCGGAGGGTGTTTTCGTGCAGCTCGCGCGGGTCCTGCTCCACCGTCAGGGCGTGCAGGTCGGCGATGCCGTAGAACGCGTCGTGGTCATCCTGCAGCGGTACCCACTGACGCAGGGCGCCCAGGTAGTTACCGAGATGCATGGAGTGGGCGGTGGGCTTGATCAGCGACAGCACCCGAGGCAGAGACGACATACCGGCCATTCTTTCACGACCGCTCGACCGGCCCCCCGTCATTTGCGCCGCTGACCCGGGTCAGGCGGACGCTACCGGGGCCTGCAGCTCCTGGCCGTCGGAGCGCTTCACCAAGATCGAGGCGGCGCGGCGGCCGTCGAGCTCGGTCACCCGGAGCTCGAGCTGGGCGGTCTCCTTCTCCTCCTGGTCGGTGGTCTGCACGTCCACCTCGACGGTGTCGTCGACCTCCGGCAGCTGGCCGAGAACGGCCATGAAGAAGCCGGCCAGGGTGTCGTAGGGACCTTCAGGCAGGAGGAACCCCGTCTTGTCGGCGAAGTCATCCAGCGTGGTCAGCCCGTCCACCTCCAGATCGCCGCGCAGGCTGACCCGCTCCTCGGTGACCACGTCGTACTCGTCGGTGATGTCACCGACCAGCTCCTCCACCAGGTCCTCCATCGTGACGATGCCGGCGGTACCGCCGTACTCGTCCAGCACGATGGCGAGGTGAGCAGTCGCCCGCCGCATGTCGCTCAGCGCCCGGAGCACCCGGACGGTGTCGGGCAGCGAGAGCACCGGACGGGCCAGCTCGGAGACCGGGGTGACGCTCCGACTGATCTTGGGGTCCAGCAGGTCCCGGACGTGGACGAAGCCCACGATGTCGTCAGCGGACTGCCCCATCACGGGATAGCGCGAGTGCGGTGCCTGCAGCAGCTCCTTAACCACTTGATGGGCGGGCATCGAGCCGGGGAGGAAGTCGACCTCGGTCCGTGGCACCATCACCTCGCGCAGGCTGCGAGCGCCGGCGGCGAACACGTCGTCCACGATCTGGCGCTCCTCGTCCCCGAGGGTGGACGACCCACTGACCATGGCGCGGATCTCCTCGTCGGACACCTCGTCCCGGCTCGCCGACGGGTCGCCGCCGAGGACCCGGACGACCACGTCGGTGGACACACCCAGCAGCCAGATCACCGGCCGGGCCAGCTTGGCGATGAAGTCGACGAGGGGGGCGAGCGTCAGCGCGATGGACTCGGCGCGCTGCAGGGCCAGCCGTTTCGCGGCCAGCTCGCCGATGACGATCGACACGTAGGAGATCACTGCCGTGATGGCGATCAGGGCGATGGCGTCGGCAGCGCCCTGGCCCAGTCCGAGCCCGACCAGCACCGGGGACAGCTCGTTGGCCAGGGTCGCACCACCGAAGGCCGCCGAGAGGAAGCCCGACAGGGTGACGCCGACCTGCACCGCGGACAGGAACCGGTTGGGTTGAGCGGTCAGCCGGGCAACCGTCTGGCCGCGTTTGCCACGGTGAGCCAGCTGCTTGACCTGGCTGTCCCGGAGCGACACCAGCGACATCTCCGCCGCAGCGAACACCCCACCGACGGCGATGAACAAGAAGATCAGGATGATGTAGAGCGTGGTGGAGTTCATCGCGCCACCCGTCGGTGGGCACTCACGTCGAACGCTTCGCAACTCCGGCGATCAACGGAGGCCCTCGGCGCGACTCCGACCAGAGGGTTGTCGCGGTCGAAGTCCCCGGGTCTGTGTGCGTCGGGATCGTCGGACTCGGCGGGCTGCCCGGGATCGGACTCGGAGTGACCGAGCCGCTCCGCGACCGCACCCGGCGGGTTGAACGGGTCCAGCCCCGCCGATACGTACGTACTCACCTCGACAAGGGTAGTAACTCCGGCCGCACCTGGCTAACCGCCGAACGGTGTCGCAGCACCGTACCCGGGTTGCCCGGCCCGGCCCGTCGCCCGGTCACCTGTTGCCGTCCGCTCGGTGGTCTGTCGGTTCCCCAGGTTGACCTGGGGAACTCTCGCTGAGCGCGCGATGTTTCCTAGGTGGAGTGACAGAACCGCATGGTCAAGCGACGTGACCTGGCGGCGATCACCGGGCTATCCATGACGCTCGCGAGATCACGGATTCGAGTCGGAACCATGGCAAACTCCTCCTATGACCTTGCGCCTGAGTGTGATCGGCACGAACTACCTGGGCGCGACCCACGCCGCCGGCATGGCCGAGTTCGGCCACGAGGTGATCGGGGTCGACATCGACGTCGAACGCGTCAAGGTCCTCAACGCCGGCCAGTCCCACATCTTCGAGATCGGTCTGGAACCGCTGCTCGAGAAGCACACCGCCAGCGGCCGGCTGCGTTTCACCACCGACTACACCGAGATCGCCGACTGGGCCGACGTGCACTTCCTGGCCCTCGGTACGCCGTCCAGCCCCGACGGCGCCGCGGACATGAGCCAGCTGCATTCGGCCGTCGACTCGCTCGCTCCGCTGCTGACCAAACCGTGCCTGATCGTCGGCAAGTCAACGGTCCCGGTGGGTACAGCGCTCGAGCTGCAGCGGCGCATCCGCGACCTCGCGCCGGCCGGCGACGCCATCGAGATCGCCTGGAACCCCGAGTTCCTGCGTGAGGCGTACGCCGTGGAGGACACCCTGCGGCCCGACCGGCTGGTCTTCGGGGTCCAGTCCGAACGGGCCCTGGACATCTTGAAGCAGATCTACTCCATCCCGTTGACCGAGAACACGCCCACGGTGGAATGCGACCTGGCCACCGCTGAGCTGATCAAGAACGCCGCCAACACCTTCCTGGCCACCAAGATCAGCTTCATCAACGCCATGGCCCAAATGTGCCAGGCGGCCGGCGGCGACGTGACCCTGCTGGCTGACGCGATCGGCTACGACAAGCGCATCGGTCGCGAGTTCCTCAACGCCGGCCTGGGCTTCGGCGGCGGCTGTCTCCCCAAAGACATCCGTGCGCTGGCGGTTCGGGCCGAGGAGCTGGGTGTCACCGTGCTCGCCGACTTCATTGGTACCGTCGAGGCGATCAACGAGGGCCAGCGCAACGAGCTGGCGGACCTGACGGTCGAACAGGCTGGCGGCGACGTCCGCGGCCGGAAGATCGCGGTGCTCGGTGCGGCGTTCAAACCCGGTACCGACGACATCCGCAACTCCCCCGCCCTGACCGTGGCTCACCACCTCGCCGAGCTCGGTGCCGACGTGCACGTCTACGACCCTCAGGCGAAGCTTCCCCAGCGCGACGGGTTCACCCAGTCCGATTCGGTGGACGAAGCCATCGCTGACGCCGCGATCGTGCTGCACCTGACCGAGTGGCCCGAGTTCCGCCAGCTCGACCCGGAGCACCTCGGTGCCCTGGTCGGGACGAAGATCATCATCGACGGACGGCTCAAGCTGCACGCACCTACCTGGCAGAGCTCGGGCTGGAAGGTCGTCCAGATCGGTCGCGCCCTGACCATGTGACCCGGCCCGTGCACCGGCCCATCCTGTGGACCGTGACCGTGATGAGTGCTTCTCATCGTGATGCACCCGGCCGGCGCTGGGAGAGCCGCGACAGGATCGCCCAGGCGAGTGCCGTCAACGCCACCCCGACCAGTACCGGCACCCACGGCAGGGTCACCGAGGACGAGGACAGCGCGGCACCGCCCAGCGCCAGCAGCTGGGCCAGGGCCTGCACGACGACGAACCGTCGCAACGGCGACACCAGGGTCCGGAGATCGAGCACTGCCGACCAGCCAACGCCGCTCGCCACGGCTCCCAGCTGCACCAGCAGATGGACCCCGGCGAGCAGCAGGAACGAACGCGGCGCCAACGGCTCCGACGGCGATACGGCCAGCAGAAACCCCAGCCCGACCGCATAGCCGGCGCAGGCGATCCCGCTGGGCCGGACGATGACCAACACAGCTCCCGCCACGGCGAAGAAGGTGCTGATCGGTCCCCTCACCACCAGCGACGCCGAAGCCAGAGCGACTGCGGCCACGAGCAGCTGGAACACCGCCCCCGGCACCCGCGGGCCGAGCCGGATCCGCACCTTGGGGAGCGGCCGCTGCGACAGCGACCGGCTGATGCCCACGGTCTGCAGCATTCTCTGAGCCTGCTCGCGGACCCCCTCTCGCAGCCGTTCCCGCACGCCTCGGGTCAGCTCGATGCCTCGACTCATCGGCGGAGCCTGCGCTGGCGGGCCAGCGCCGTGAGAGCGACCCTCACGTCCATCGCGCTGCCGAAGCCGTCAGGATCGCCTTCCCAGTGGACGACTTCGACCCCGGTGCGGGCCAGGGACACGAGCCGGTCGCCACGTTCCATCCTGACGATGCGGTACGCGGTCAGCACTCGCGGCGGCAGCGGGTCGTGAGCCATCCGGGGCAGCACGTCGACCGCGACGACCCGGTGACCGGCATGGCGCCACAGCTGGGCCAGCCGGGCCGCGTCCTCGTCCAGAAAGGTGGAGAAGACGATGATCAGCGCGCCGGACGGCAACCGTGGCGCCCGCTGCCTGCGCTTGGGCTCACCTTCGGGCTGCGCCAGCGCCAGTCGTTGGGTCAGCCGGTGCAGCTGCTGTCGACCGCCGGCGGGGGCCATCGGCCGGCGCAGCCGGCCCAGGTCCTCCAGCCCGACCCGGTCGCCCTGGTCGAGGTACGCCCTGGCCACGGATGTGGCCGCCTCCCGGGCGATGTCGAGCGACGTGGCTTCGTCTTCGCGGACCAGGGTGGCGTCGCCCCAGGTCGAGACGTCCGGGCCGACATCGTCGCGGGAGTCGAGCACCAGCATCACCGTGGCGTCGGCGGTGGCGAAGGTCCGGCGGACGTACAGCTCCGACAGCTGCTGGGGATCCCCACCCGAGCGCTGGGCCGACCGCCGAGCGGTGACGCGCCAGTCGATCCGGCGCAGCCGGTCCCCGGGAACGAACAGGTTGATGTCGTGCAGGTCACCGCCGTCGCCGGTCCGGCGCGAACCGTGCGGACCCGTCAGCCCTTGCAGTCTGACCGGCAGCGGCACCTGACCGAGGGGTCGACTCCCCGGCAGCACCGTCACCGACACCGGACCCAGGGGGGCGGGGTCAGACCTGACGACTCCGTCGGGACCACCCTGCAGGTAGTCCAGCGCGAACATGTCCCGGACGCCGGTCCGGACGGTGAAGATGGACAGCTCCACCCTCCGAGGCCGCTCGCAGCTGACCAGCGCGCTGACCGGACGATGCCCGGGCGCGGTGGCCCGCAGCAGCACCGTGGAGACGCCCCGCGCCGGCGTCACGTCGAGCGAGTGGGCCACCACGCCCGGGCGGCTCGTCTGCGACAGGGAGCCGAACCTCACCACGGCCGCGTCCCTCGGCCGCCGCGCCCAGTTCCAGGCCACGCCGAGGACCAGCGGCACCCCCAGGGCGGTGACGTCCGTGCGTTGCGTCACCACCCCCAGCAGCAGCAGGCCCAGACCGGCCAGTGCTCCCGCGACAGCAGCCAGGCTCACCCGAAAGGTCAGGGGCTCGGCGGGAACGCTCACCGCTGCAGGCTGGACGCCGTCGCGGCCGGACCGGGCACGGTGTCCAACAGGTTGGTGACCACGTCGCCCGGCTGCAACCCCGTGGCCCACGTCTGCGGGGTCAGCGTCAGCCGGTGGGCCAGGGCGCTGACGGCGATCTCCTTCACGTCCTCTGGGGTCACGTAGTGCCGGCCGGACAGCACGGCCAGCGCGCGGGCCACCAGCACCAGCGACTGCGACCCGCGTGGCGACGCCCCCACCTCGACCGCAGGGTGTTTTCGGGTGCTGGCGGCCAGGTCCACGCAGTACCGCACGACGTCCAGGTCGACCCTGACCGCCTCCACGCCGGCCTGCATGGCGAGCACGGTGTCCGGGTCGACGACGGCGTTCACGTTCGCTTCCTCCGTACGCCGCTCGAGCCGTCGACTGAGTACGTCGGTCTCCGACTCACGATCGGGGTACCCCACCGCCAGCCGCACCATGAAGCGGTCCAGCTGTGCCTCCGGAAGCGGGTACGTGCCTTCGTACTCCACCGGGTTGGAGGTCGCCATCACGTGGAACGGCCTGGCCAGCGGAAAGCTGTTGCCCTCGACGGTCACCTGGCGCTCGGCCATCGCCTCCAACAACGCGGACTGGGTCTTCGGCGCGGTGCGGTTGATCTCGTCGGCCAGGAACAGCCCGGTGAAGACCGGACCCGGCCGGAACACGAACCGGGCGGTCGCAGGGTCATAGATGTAGGAGCCGGTGATATCGGCCGGTAGCAGGTCCGGGGTGCACTGCAACCGACGGAAGTCCAGCCCCAGGGCCGTGGCGAGGCTGCGCGCGGCCAGGGTCTTGCCCAGTCCCGGTACGTCCTCGAACAGGACGTGGCCGCCGGCCAGGATGGCCGCCAGAGCTGTCCGGAGCGCCGACCGCATGCCGACCACGACAGTGCCCACCTCCGCCAGCACGGCGCTGCTCAGCCTGGCCACCTCGAGAACCGGCAGCGGCTGGGCGCTCATGGCCTACCCCAGCTGGACTCGGCCTGGCTGGGGGGCCGGGCCGTGAGGTCGGCGGTCATCAACTGCCTCTTTCCGACAAGGATGGATGGTGAGCCGGGCGAGTCGTCCAGGCGTTCCAGCAGGGTGATGCAGGCGGCGAAGGTGCGCTGGGTCGGCGGGGAGGTGGTCTCCGCGACCAGCTGGTCGAAACCCATCGGCCCGAGCAGCGCCCGCGCCGCTTCCTCCCCGGCCGGATCGCTCGGGTCGATGCCCCGCATGGCGAGGCGGTGGGCGGCGATCGCCCGCACCCGCCGGTAGGGCCGGTCCCCGACGCGGTTGTCCGCCCCGGCGAGAGCCCACGACAGTCGCGACACCTCACGACGGGTGCCCTCGGAGCGACCGGTGGGGTCGAGCGGTGGCAGCTGGGAGTCGTCGTCCAGCTGGTCCAGGGCGAACACCGCGGCCCCGACGGTCGTGACCGCGGTGAACAGCAGCAGGCTCTGCGCCCAGCTCACGCCGACCGCCCAGCTCAACCCGGCGGTCACCACAGCGAGGACGAAAGTCCAGATCACCGTCCGCCGGCGCCGGCGCCGTTCGGCGGCGACCAGGATCGTGGTCCAGGTCATCGGCTGTCCGATCCTGCGGCTGACGGTCCGCGATCAGCTGCGTCGACGGCCGCGCTGACCGCTTCGGCACTCATCGCCTCCCAGCTGCGGGCCAGGGCGGCCAGGCAGCGGCTGGCCGCGTTGACGTCGGTGCGGCTCACGCCCGCGGCCGAGAACCGGGCGCGGTGGTAGAGACCCAAGAGCTCTCGGGTGGCCGCCTGGTCGGCCCGGGTCGACCGCAGGACGTCGACGGTGAACTCCGTCGGCGTCTCCGCCGGACGCCGCGGCACGCCGGACGAGGCCGCCGCATCCTCGAGCGCCAGCCAGGCCGCCACCACGGCATTGTTGGGGTCAGCGATCTCGTCCAGCGACCGCTGAGCCGCCTCGACCCCCTGTCGCAGGATCGGCACCTCCGGGGTGGTCGGCAGCACCAGGCTGCCGCGCACGTCGCGAGCCCGGCGGCGTTCCTGGGCGGTCTGCTGGTAGCGACGGAAGAGCCACCATGACAGGGCGACGACGGCCACGGCCGCCAGCACCACCGCCAGCGGCAGCAACCAGCTCAGATCCATCGCCTGCCGGTCGCCCCGCGGGGGCGGGGTGAACATCCCGCTCGGCTCCGGCGGCGTGGGCAGCGCCAGCGGCTCGCCGTCGGAGCTGGGCCGCAGCAACGAGCGCGACTGAAGCCGCCAGGGACCGCCAACCGCCGCCCCGGCCACGGCCAGAACCAGCACGGCCCCCACCACGGCGACCGCGCCGACTCCTCGGTCCGAGCGCATCTCAGGCCCCGGCCGGCTCGGTGATCCTCAGCCGAGCTCCTTGGCCAGGTTCTCGTCGATCGCGCCGAGGAAGTCCTCGGTGGTCAGAAACGCTGAGTCCGGTCCGATCAGCAGCGCCAGGTCCTTGGTCATCTTGCCGCTCTCCACGGTCTCGATGCAGATGCGCTCGAGGGTCTCGGCGAAGTTCGTGACCCCGGGCGTGCCGTCGAGCTTGCCGCGGTGCTTCAGCCCACCGGTCCAGGCGAAGATCGACGCGATCGGGTTGGTCGAGGTGGGCTTGCCCTGCTGGTGCTGGCGGAAGTGCCTGGTCACGGTGCCGTGCGCCGCCTCGGCCTCGACCGTCTTGCCGTCGGGGGTGGACAGCACCGAGGTCATCAGGCCCAGCGAGCCGAAGCCCTGGGCCACCGTGTCGGACTGCACGTCGCCGTCGTAGTTCTTGCAGGCCCAGACGTAGCC
>JBBRYD010000118.1:0-12591 GCA_038238065.1 Propionibacteriales bacterium
CTCACCCGAGACGACCAATTGTTGATGGGACGGTCCATCATCAAACGCGTGATCAGCGACCACGTTCGGTCTCTGCATCGCGAGGGTGCCGATCTGTGGTCGCCGGCTCAAGAGCACTCTTACGTGCAAGCCGTCGAGGACGCTGTCTTCGGATATGGACGACTTCAACCCCTGCTCGAGATGTCCGACGTCGAGAACATCGAGATCCACGGTTGG
Source organism: Propionibacteriales bacterium (assembly GCA_038238065.1). Lineage (GTDB taxonomy): Bacteria > Actinomycetota > Actinomycetes > Propionibacteriales > Propionibacteriaceae > Microlunatus. The sequence goes on from JBBRYD010000118.1 coordinate 217, forward strand.
GACTCCGTGGTGGTGCAGTACGGCGACGGAAGGCGTCAGAAGATGCCGCCCGTTGCAGATAGCGATGAGGAGCTGATCGACGCCATCCGGTTCCTGGGCCAGAACAGCCAACCGTCACGTCCGTTCGATGACACGCACCCGACCATGACGCTGGCACTGGGGGAACGGTTCCGGCTGCACGCAATCGGCTTCGGGCTCTCGTACCGTCCGAGCATCGTGATCAGACAGCACACTCTGACCGACGTCTCGTTGGCCGATCTGGTGGCGGGCGGGCTGATGCCCGAAGAGGTCGCGCGTTTTCTGGACGCCGCGATCCTCGCCCGGAAGTCCATGGTCATCTCGGGCGACCAAGGTGCCGGGAAGACGACCCTCCTTCGAGCGCTGATCAACTCCATCCCCGGCAACGAGCGCTTCGGGACGCTCGAGACAGATTACGAGCTGATGACCCACCTGCAGCCGGGACGCGAGAACATTCTCGCTCTTCAGGCACGCGTCGGGCACGGGGAATCCAACGCCGGCGGCAGTGTCGGCGAGTTCGGCATCTCCGACCTCATGCCTGAGGCGCTGCGCCAGAACCTGTCGCGGGTGATCGTCGGCGAGGTGCGCGGCGGTGAGGCGGCGGCCATGTTCGAGGCCATGCAGGCCGGCACCGGGACGCTCAGTACAACGCACTCCCACTCCGCCGAATCCACCATGGATCGGCTGGCTTCACGCGTCGCCCAGGGCGGCGTCGTCACGATCGATGAGGCGTACCGTCAGATCGCCCACAACATCCACCTCTTCATCTACGTGCGGCTGACCGATGAAACCTGGAAGGGTGGGATCCGGCGGCGCTACCTCTCAGAGATCCGTCAGGTGAACAGGGCCATCGAGAACGGACGACCGGTGACCCACCTGACCTACCACGCCACGGGTACGACGTCTCAGCCCGCCGGATTTTTCCCCGATGCCGACTTCGAGGCCGAGCTCCTGCCGTTCTATCGCAGGCTGCCGAGAGCACGGGCCGACTCCTCGGACGAGCCGACATGACGGCTGTCCTGGCCGCGGCTGCCGGGCTGCTGCTGGTCGGGGGCTTGCTGGCCCTGCTGAGCGGGCTTTCTCGGACCTGGCCCGACCAGTCATCCACGGTTCGGGCCGGTGGATCCCTGGGAACGCTGTGGGCCAGGCTGTCAAGGCGACCGGTAGGGCCGGCCGGTCGGCGTCGCGACATCATGCTGCTGATCAGCATGGCGGGTGGCTTCGTGGTCGCCGCGCTGAGCGGTTGGGTGATCACCCTGCCTCTCGTACCGATCTTGGTCTTCGGGCTGCCGTACCTGCTGGTCATGCCCAAGGCTCGCGACGTCGACCTGCTGGAGGCGTTGGACCGCTGGGTGCGCTCGCTCGCCGCGACGCTGAGCACAGGGAAGTCCATCACCGACGCCATCCGATTGTCGCGGCGGACTGCGCCTGAGTTGTTGGCGGAGGAGGTCGGCGTCCTCGTCTCTCGGCTGAACAACCGTTGGGAGACCCGGGACGCCCTGATGCGCTTCGCGGACGTTCTGGACTCACCCGACGCCGACTCGGTGGTTGCTGCCCTGATCTTGGCCGCCAACCGGGGATCCAACGGTGCCTCGGTGACCCTGAATGCCCTCGCCGACTCCTTGCAGAGCCAGCTCAAGGGTCGTCGGCTGATCGAGACCGAGCGATCGAAACCATACGTCGTCGTCCGCCAGGTCACGGTCATCACGATCGTGACCCTCGCGGCCGCGTTGCTGTTCGGCCGGAGCTTCTTCTCCTTCTACGGCACGTCTTTGGGACAGCTGGTGCTGTCAGTGTTGATCGCCCTGTATCTCGGGTCTTTGATGCTGCTTCGCCGGCAAGCCCGGCAGCGACCTCGCGACCGCATCCTGGTCGGTCGCCACCGATGACGTTGTTGCTGGTTCTGCTCTCTGGCCTCCTGGTGGCGGCCGGATTGGTCTCGTTCGTGGTGGCGTTGGTTCCCTCGACTCCGCGGTTGGTCGAAGCGCTGGCCCGGGTCAGCGCAGACGGACCTGCCCCCGCCAGTCCAACGGTCGACGTCGGCCCGACAAGTGCTCGGTCGGAACGACTGGGGGCGCTCCTCTACCGTCATTCACCTTTTCCGCTCACCGTGTGGCAGCGCCAGAACCTCAAGCTGCAGGACAAATCGGTGGCGGAGTTCTACAGCGACAAGGCGGTGATGTCGGTGGTCGGGGCGGTCATTCCCGCCGTGCTGGCGTTCGCCTACGCGACGATGACCGGATCGGTCACGGCCTATCCAGCCATTGTCGCGGTGGTCGGTGCCGTGATCGGGTTCTTCGGTCCTGATCTGCTGCTGCAGCGAGCTACCAAGGCGGCACGCACCGGCGCCGTCGAAGCGCTGCTCGTCTACATGGACCTCGTCACTCTGGAACGTCTGGCCAACGCCTCGGCCACCCAGGCACTCCAGAACGCAGCCAACCTCAGCGAGGTCCCGGTCTTCACCCACGTGCGCCGAGCCCTGGAACGTGCACAGCTCGAGCAGCAGTCGCCGTACGCGGAGCTGCGTCGGCTTGCGGACGACCTGGAACTACCAGAGCTGACCGACATTGCCGACGTGATGCAGCTCGACGAAACGGGAGCGGCCTTGTCGGGAGCCCTCCGCGCCCGGATCCGTGAACTCCGTGACGCGCACCTGACCGTGGAGCAGATGGAAGCCAGCGCCACCGCGGAAGGGATGACCTTGTACATGACCTTGCCGGCACTGATCTTTGGCCTCTTCTTCATGATTCCGCCGCTGATGAGGATCGTGTTGGGCTGACATGGCCCTCCATCGGTCACACGGACAACACCTGACGTGAACGGACAACACCGGGGCGCCCTCCAGTCCCGCCTGATACGTCAGAGTCGGGGAGTGGCGTGGATCGGGAGCGGGCAGCGGGGCTTGTGTGCACAACGACCGGAGGGGGGTCCTGGATGCGAGTGACTCGAGGATTGGCTGCCCTGCTGGCCTTGGTGACCGGTCTGGTCGGTATTCCCCTGGCGCTCGTCGCATTGGCGGGCAATCCGTTGCCCACGCACGTGTCCTGGTCGGGCGTTCGGCAGGCGCTGCTGCGCCCTGATGACGGTTCCATTCTGATCGGTCTGATCGCGATCGTCGGTTGGCTGGCGTGGCTCGTCTGGGTGATCTCGTTGCTCACCGAGCTGGTCAGTGTGCTGTCCGGGTTCCGTGTTCGGATCTCGATCCCGGGGCTGGCCGGTCCGCAACGTCTGGCCGCAGGGTTGCTTCTCGCAGTCGCGGCTCTGGTTGCTGCGCCGGTCAGTGCGGTCCATGCGGCTCCCAACCCAGTAGCCCAGACGTCGACGGTAGCCATAGCGGAGAAAGCTGTGATCGCTTCGAAGGTGGAGCCGGATCCGCGTATCAACCCGATCAGCGTGACCCCTGTGCGGCAGCGCACCGTCGCGTCGGCCGAATCGGTACCGGTCCCTCACATCCATGTCGTAGAGCGCGGCGACGACCTGTGGACCCTGGCCGAGCATTACTACGGTCAGGGCCGCGACTGGCGGAAGATCGCTGCGGCCAACCCTCGACAACTCAGCGGCGGACCGGACCGGCTGCAACCTGGCTGGAAGCTGGCTATCCCCGACTTCGAACCCCCCGCCCCTCCGGACGACCGCACGGTGATCGTCCGATCAGGGGACTCGCTGTCGTCCGTCGCGAGGAAGGTCTACGGACAGCAGGCGCGGTGGACCGACATCTTCGCCGCCAACCGATCCCAGATCGATGACCCCGACGACATCGCCGTTGGCACCCGTCTTGTCATACCTCCCGACGCAGCAGCGAGCGCCCGCGCCAAGAAGGCCGCCCAACCCGCGCCGGCCCGGAAACACCCGGATGTGACGGTGCGTCCGAAGCACCACCCGGCCGAACCCGACCAGGGATCTGCCGACTCCACCGAGATCGAGCGCGGAAGGGTGAACGCGAGGGACTCGACAACAGAGCCGAGGGCAGACCGCGATCGCACCGAGGCGGCTCCCACTACGACGTCCGGGCCCGCGGCGTCGGACCGTGAGCCGTTGCGGCCGACGGACGTCGCGACGCCCGCGGCCGACATCGCGCTGGGTGTCGGGTCTGTGGGCGGCCTGCTGGCCGCCGGGGTCGTCGCCGGTTTGGCGCTGCGTCGCAGGACTCAGCTGCAGCTGCGGCCGGTCGGCCGCCGCATCCAGCACGCGGCTGCTCCGGCACAGAGCGTGGAGACAGCCCTGGGTCATCGGCAGCGACCTCTGACCCTCGAGACCCTTGATCTGGCTACGCGAGCCATTGCGGCGCACTGCCGTGACCGTTCCCTTCCGCTGCCGTCGTTGGTCACAGCCACCGTGAGTCCCGAGCGGATCGAGTTGCAGATGGCATCAGCGGTCGACGAGGCGCCGGTGGGCTTCCTGGTCACCGGTCAGACATGGGTCCTCGTGCAAGAGGACGCAAGCTACCTGCTGTCGGTCCCGGGCGTCTCGGAGGCTGTGCGGCCGTACCCGGCCCTGGTCTCGCTCGGCCAGAACGCCGAGGGCCGAGAGGTGCTCGTCGATGTCGAGCGCCTCGGACTGCTGTCGCTGGCTATAGATTCAGCCGGCGACAGCGGAGCCGTGCTGGCGGCGATAGCTGTCGAGCTGTCGTTCTCGGTCTGGGCGGACGAGATGTCCCTGACGCTGGTGGGCGGCGCGCTGGAGTTACCCGACGCCTTGGGCAAGCACAACGTGACCCGGAGCGACGACCTCGATGCCGTGCTGGACCGGCTCGAAGAACGCGCCCAGGTGCAGCGCGCTCACCAGAGCGTCGGCGTGCTCGGCCTCCATCGCGTCGACCCGGATCTCGGTGATGCCTGGGCGCCCGAGATTGTGCTGATCAACCAGCCCCTCAGCGGCGAGCAGGAACGGCGACTCTTGGCGGTCGCCACGGAAGAACCGCGGGTCACCATGGCGGCTGTCGTCGCAGGGCGAGTGCCCGGCGCGCCCTGGACGCTCGAGCTGCGCCCAGATCGGAGGACCGCAGAGGGTCGCGCCGTAGCGACCCTGCTTCCGCTCGGGCTCGACGTGGTCCCGCAGATGCTGGAAGCACAGGCCGAACAGGCGGTGATCCAGCTCATCGCCGTGACCGGTAGCGAGGTCACGACCCCCGCTCCGTGGTGGGACCACGACGACGATTCGCCGTCCGTCCATCCACCGGACAACGTCACCCACTTCGGCAGGCGGTTCGGCGGATGGGGTCCGGCGGACACGGGACAGGACGGTGTTGAAGGCCGCATCGCCGTTGAAGTCCACACGGCCATGGCACAGCACACGGCCAACGACCAGCCAGGCAGACAACCAGCAGAAGGGTCGGACGCAGTGGTTCACGAGACGATCGGGTCAGAGCTCGCGCCGCACTCCCCGATCTTGCGACTGCTGGGTCCGGTCGAACTGGCCGGTCTACAGGGACCAGCTCCACCCAGGGCCGGCAAACAGTGTCTCGAATACTGCGGCTGGCTGCTCGAGCATCCCGGCACGACCGCGCTGGCGATGGCTTCAGCCCTCGTGGTCGCCGAGGGAACGCGTCGCTCCAACATGAGCCGGCTCCGATCGTGGCTCGGCGCCGACGCCGACGGTCAGCCGTATCTTCCGGATGCATATTCCGGACGCATCTTTCTGCATCCGGCCGTGAGCTCGGACTGGCAGCGGCTGCAGATTCTGACGGCGGCAGGGGTGAACAAGACCAGCACCAGTGGGCTCCGTGCCGCCCTGGACCTGGTGCGTGGCGCGCCCTTGGCGGACGCCGCACCGGGCCAGTGGCATTGGGCTGAGGAGCTGCGTACGGACATGGTCTCGGCCATCCGCGACATCGGAGTCGAGGTCTCCTCTCGCGCCTTGGCCGACCACGACATCGACCTCGCCCGCTGGGCAGCCGCCCGGGCCCTCGCCGCCGCTCCTGGGGACGAGCTGCTGCTGGCCACCCGCATCCGAACCGAACATCTGGCCGGTAACGCTGCAGAGACCGAGCGGCTCACCCTTCAGCTGGCCGCCCAGGCGCGGTCCTTGGGCGTCGACCTCGATGTGGAGACTGTGGTCCTGCTCCAGGAGGTGATGGAGGGTCGGGCGCGGATACGGATAGCCTGACCGGGCGCTCCGGCTCAGAACCCTTGACGACTCCCGGTCCAGACTCCACGCTGTTGGGATGCTGACGCAGTACTACACGGCCACCAGTCTCGACGGCTACATCGCCGACGCGAACAACTCCCTGGAATGGCTCTTCCAGCTCGGCGAGGAAGGCAGCATGAAGGACGAATACCCGCGCTTCATCGCCGATGTCGGCGCGCTGGCCATGGGCTCCACGACGTATGAGTGGATCCTCGACCACACCGGGGTCTTGGACGACCCGAGCCGCTGGGAGTACACCCAGCCCACCTGGGTGTTCAGCTCACGCGAGCTACCCGCGGTGCCCGGGGCCGACGTCCGGTTCGTCACCGGTGATGTTGCTCCGGTGCACGCCGACATGGTCGCTGCGGCTCACGGCAAGAACGCCTGGCTGGTCGGCGGCGGCGAGCTCGTCGGGCAGTTCCACGATCAGGGGCTGTTGGACGAGATCATCGTGGGAGTTGCCTCCGTCACGCTCGGCCGCGGCGCGCCCCTCTTGCCACGCACCATCACCACACCGCCGCTGCGTCTCCTCGAGGTGACCCGGTTCGGCGAGTCGTTCGCGGTGCTGCGTTACGCCGTGCAGCGAGACCCCACGGTGCCGACCGAGGCTGAGCCCGTCTCGGCCCAGGCGCGGACCGGCTAGCCCCTGGGCGCCTCCTCGGCGATGACGCTCATCCTCTCCAGGTACGGGTTGCCGAAGGTGGTCGCCATGGCGACGTCCGAGGCGTCCCGTCCGCGGCCGATCAGCACCCGGCCGATCCGCCGCTGGTTGTTGCGTGGGTCGAAGGTCCACCACCGGTCACCCAGCCAGACCTCCATCCAGGCGGCGAAGTCCATCGGGCTCGGCTCCACGTCCACCTCGATCTCCGGCAGGTAGCCGAAGACGTACCGGGCCGGGATGCTGAGCGCCCGGCAGAGCGAGATGGCCAGGTGGGTGAAGTCGCGGCACACCCCGTAGCCGCTGGCGTGCACGTCGGCGGCGGTGCTCAGCGGGCCGCTGCTGCCGTACTGGAACTTCAGGTGACCGTTGACGTAGTCGCAGATGGCCTGAACGCGCCGGTACCCCGGCGCCAGGTCCCCGAACCTGGTCCACGCCTCGCGGCCCAGCACGTCGGGCAGCACATAGCGGCTGGGCAGCGTGTAGAGCAGCACGTCGTCAGGTAGGTCCTGAGCCAGGACCTCCGGCGCCTCGAGGTCGAAGTCCTCCCCGCCGTCCGGGGTGGTGGCGACCGCGTTGTAGGTCAGCGTCGATCGTCCGGCCGGGATGATGAGCCGCAGGCAGGGGTTGCCGTACAGGTCCCGGTAGATCCGGGTGGGCCGCTCGGGGTCGGTGTCCCACCTCTCCCCGTTCAGCTGGACGTTCTGATCCTCCAGCGGCTGCACCTGGAAGACGGCGGGTGTGTCGCGGGACGCCTGATAGATGAACTCGCAGCCCACCAGAACCTGTCGGGAAGTCATGGTGCATCTTCACCAAACTGTGTTACAACGGCGTTACGACCACGCTCCGCTGGACGCGCGGACGAGGAGCTGACGGGCCGTCGGGGCAGGGCCAGCCGGTGACGGCTGAAGACGTCGCGACGGGTCGCCGCGACAATTTTGCGTGTCCAGGTTTACAACGTAAACTCACGGGTACAGGGATCAGGTATCCATCTACTTCCATGAGGGGACATCATGACCATCACCACCGACCAGCTCAGCCGCATCGCCGACAGCAAGGGCGACGTGCTCAGCACCACTGGCGACAAGATTGGCTCCATCGGCCAGGTCTACGTCGACGACACCACCGGCGAGCCGAGCTGGGTGACCGCGAAGACGGGCCTGTTCGGCACCTCGGAGTCCTTCGTCCCGCTCGAAGGCGCCACCGTCGACGGTTCGGACATCGTCGTCAACTTCGACAAGGACACCGTCAAGGACGCCCCGCGGATGGACGCCGACGGTTCGCTCAGCCCCGAAGAGGAGGACACCCTGTACTCCTACTACGGCCTGTCCTCCGCCGGCAGCGACTACGGCAACCGCGACTCCAACGACGTAGTGACCGAGCAGACCCCGGCCACCACCACGACCGCCGGCACCGCGGGCTACGCCACCGATGACCATGCCGGTCACGAGCACGACGTCGACCACCAGCACGGCGACTACGCCGACGACCACAACAAGGCCGGCGGCCTCGTCGACAAGGTCAAGGACAAGCTGGACGGCGATCACGACGACGACAGCTCCAACCGTCACGGCACCGTGGGTCACGACACCTCCGGCCCCACCACCGACGACGCGATGACCCTGTCCGAAGAGCGGGTGAACGTCGGCACCGAGACCCGCGAGAGTGGTCGCGCCCGGCTGCGCAAGTACGTGGTCACCGAGAACGTCACCCAGACCGTCCCGGTCAGCCGCGAAGAGGTACGCCTCGAGCGTGAGCCCATCACCGACGGCAACGTCGGTGCGGCGAACGCCGGCCCCGACATCAGCGAGGAGGAGCACGAGGTGGTCCTGCACGAGGAGCGCCCCGTGGTCGAGAAGGACGTCGTGGCCACCGAGCGCGTCCGGCTCAACACCGAGACGGTGACCGACCAGGCCACGGTCAACGAGACGGTCCGCAAGGAAGAAGTCGACACGGACGTCGACTCGGACCGCACTAACCGCTGAAGATCGCCTCGGCGACTACCGTGAAGACATGAGGCTGATATGAGTACGTCGATGACCCCGCCCCAGGGCAACGAGCAGACCCGGCCGATCCCGCGGGTCGGTAATGACGGCCGTCCGACACCAGCTCCCGCGCCCGACCACCGCGAGGTGGCGGCTCGGCAGAAGGAGGAGTTCGGTGGCATGAAGTTCGGTGCCGGCTTCTTCGGCTGGCTGGCGGCGACTGGTATGGCGGTCATCCTGACGGCGCTGGTGGTCGCAGGTGCGGCAGCCTTCGGCTACAGCCAGAACCTGACCTCGGCTGACGCGACCTCGGATAACGTCGCGAAGGCTGGTCTGGTGGGTGGCATCGTCTTGCTGGTCATCGTGCTGGTGGCGTACTACTGCGGTGGCTACGTCGCGGGGCGGATGGCCCGCTTCAACGGGCTCAAGCAGGGTCTGGCTGTCTGGCTCTGGGCTCTCATCGTCTCGGTGGTGCTCGGCATCCTCGGCGCCGTCGCGGGTTCGAAGTACAACGTGATGGATCAGATCAACCTGCCCAACATGGGGGTCAGCACCGACCGGTTCACCTGGGCCGGCGTACTCGCCGGGGTGGTGGTAGCGGCCGTAGCGCTGCTTGGGGCCAGCCTCGGCGGCCTGGCTGGGATGCGGTTCCACCGACGGGTCGACAAGATCGGCCTCGTCTAGAGGCGCACGTCACCGGTCTCCACGGGCCTGAGCCTGCCGACGCTCCATGTCGGCAGGCTCAGGCCTTTTTGGCGCACCCGGGTTCCGCGAAGAATCTCTGGACCGGGTGGCCGGGCATAAACTTCGCCATCAGGGTGCTGTGATACCAACAGTCGCGGATTCCTCCGAGCCTTGTCGGATCATCACTTCAGTCAGGGGGCCGCGGCCATGGATGACTCGTCTCCATCGGGAGCGCCGATGTCGACACAGGTGCCATCCCCTCGGCTGAAGCCTCAGGGCGATGTCAGCAACGGTCTCGAGATGTCCGGCAGACCGCACAGGATTCACCCCGCCTGGTGGGTCGCACTGGCGGCTTTCGTGGCGTTGCTCGGGGCGGCAGGCTTCCGCTCGGCCCCTGGGGTCCTGATGGTCCCGTTGGAAGACGAGTTCGGCTGGTCATGCTCGGCCATGTCGGCGGCGGTCGGACTCAACCTCGTCCTGTACGGCCTGATGGCGCCATTCGCCGCCTCGCTGATGGATCGTTTCGGCATCCGCCGCGTGGTCAGCGGTGCCCTGGTGCTGGTGGCCGCCGGGTCCGGCCTGACCGTTTTCGTGGTGCAGAGCTGGCAACTGCTGCTGACCTGGGGGCTGCTGGTCGGTCTGGGGACCGGGTCGATGGCCATGGTCTTCGCCGCCACGGTGGCCAGCCGCTGGTTCGTGGCCAAGCGGGGTCTGGTGATGGGCATCCTGACCGCGGCGGGAGCGACCGGCCAGCTGATCTTCCTCCCGGTCACGGCCACCCTGGCCGCGAGCGCCTCCTGGCGGGTCGCCTCCCTGGTTGTCGCGGGTGCCGCGCTGGCCGTGGTGCCGTTCGTGCTGGTGGTGATGCGCAACTACCCCAGCGACCGTGGAGTCCGGGCCTACGGTGCTCGGCCCGGGTCACCTGACCCACCGCGGCCGGACCCGGCTGGAGCAGTGCGCCGGGCGGTCCGGGCGCTCCGGGACGCCGCTCGCACCAAGACCTTCTGGGCTCTCGCCGGCGGGTTCGCCATCTGTGGCGCGACCACGAACGGTCTGGTCGGGACACACTTCATCCCCTCGACCCACGACCACGGCATGCCCGAGACGACGGCGGCCGGACTGCTGGCCCTGGTCGGAATCTTCGACATCGTCGGCACCATCGTCTCCGGGGCGCTGACCGACAAGATCAACCCGCGCATCCTGCTCGTCGGCTACTACGGGTTCCGGGGAATCGGCCTGCTCGCGCTGCCGTGGCTGCTGTCGGACCGCATCCACCCGAGCATGCTGGTCTTCATCGTCATCTACGGCCTCGACTGGGTGGCCACCGTGCCGCCAACGGTCGCCCTGTGCCGTAAGGCGTTCGGAGCGTCCGGGACCATCGTGTTCGGCTGGGTGTTCGCCTCCCACCAGATCGGCGCGGCGATCGCGTCGGTGGTGGCCGGCGTCATCCGCGACACCACCGGGCAATACACGATCGCCTGGTTCGGCGCGGCCGGGTTGTGCGCCATCGCCGCTGTGGTGTCCCTCGGCATCCGCCAACCCAGGGTCGCGCTGGTCTGATCACAGGTTGAAGAGAAAAGGGACGTATCGGGTGGGCTTTCGAAGGCAACACGTTTGCGTCTTTCCGGGAACAAACCTTTCGCTGCCCAGCCGCGGTGAAGTTTTCCCCAACGGCTGTGGGTAAAGGCAGATCTCCGGTGACCTGTCAACCTTCCCAAGGCCGTCGAGAGACGGTCGAAAATAGTTTCGAGGTTCTCGTTGTCCACTGGCTGTGATATTCATCTGACCTGGTCAGAATGCTGTTGAACGATTCTGACCAGCGTTGTTCACACCTTTGTGCCCAGGCCGCGCACAGGTAATGAGCGTGTCCTACACAACCACCGTCTAGTTGTCCACACCCCTTGTGGATAAGGGGGTTGGGGATTGCCGGGTGACCCGCGTACGGTGACACAAGTCGAACGACGGACGGCACGCCGGGGGGTGTGTGGGCGCTCTCTCGGAGGGTTGTCAGTGCCGAACCGTACGTTCTTCCTATGGTGACGACGAGAGAGCGCGGTGAGCGCCCGATCGGACAGTGGTGCATGCCCAGAGGGGGATCATGAGTCTTGCTGAAGTGATGCCGTACGGCGATGAGCAGACCTCCCGGGTCAACGACCGCACCCCGCCGCAGGACATGGCTGCCGAGCAGTGCGTGCTCGGCGCGATGATGATGTCCAAGGACGCGATCGCCGACGTGGTCGAGGCCCTGCGGGGGGCCGACTTCTACCGACCGGCCCACGAGTCGGTCTACGACGCCATCGTGGACCTCTACGGTCGGGGCGAGCCGGCTGACGCGATCACCGTCGCGGCCGAGCTGACCAAACGCGGCGAGATCAATCGGGTCGGCGGCGCTCCCTACATGCACACGCTGCTGGCCAGCGTGCCCGTCGCAGCGAACGCCGGTTACTACGCCGAGATCGTCCGGGAGAAGGGCATCCTGCGGCGGCTGGTGGACGCCTCGATCCGGATCGGGCAGATGTCGTACGCCGCCGAGGGTGACGTCGACCTGATCGTGGACCGGGCCCAGGCTGAGGTCTACTCGGTCACCGAGCGTCGGGCCTCGGAGGACTACAAGCCGCTGTCGGAGCTGATGCAACCGACGCTGGACGAGATGGAAGCCATCTCCTCGCGCGGCGGTCAGCTGGCGGGAGTGCCCACCGGCTTCCTCGAGCTGGACGACCTGACCAACGGTCTGCACCCGGGCCAGATGGTGATCGTGGCGGCTCGGCCTGGCTGCGGAAAATCCACGCTGGCTCTGGATCTGGCCCGTTCGGCGTCAATCAAGCACGGTCTGACCTCGGCGATCTTCTCGCTGGAGATGAGCCAGATCGAGATCACCATGCGGCTGCTGTCGGCTGAGGCCTC